>JAWBOE010000006.1:0-65694 GCA_038826755.1 Bathyarchaeia archaeon
AACACCCTTCACCTCCGCTGGGATAGCATGCTGCATATGCAAATACTCCATCCACCCAGTCATAGACTCCTTAGCCACACACGGCGTACCACGCTGCGCAGGAGACAAATCCAGAACAGTTCCCTTTAGTACAACTGCTTGGCCTAACTGAATGGCAGTATACGGCGCTTCAATTGTAGTGGCGCTTTTACCTTTGCCGAACGTGTACAGATAACCATCGTATTCGTTGGTGGCCACTAGATAACCATCAGCAATCGCACCTTGAAAGATACGAGAGCCAGGTATGCCGCCCAAACCAAACCATATCGTGTTCCATATAAGCTGACCCATTGATATGTTCCATATATGTTCACCTGTTGTGGCGTTAAGACAGTATAACCTCCAGCCGCGTGTTACTGGTTGGCTAGGCGTATGCTCACCGTTGTATATGTACAATTTTCCATCAGCAGCTTTGGCAGCACCATGCCAAGAGTAATAACCTTGATATGGTGTTTCGAACTGATAGGGTGTTGGAGCTCTAAATGACCAATCTATTTTTCCCGTTGTCCAGTTAATAGCGTGAACGCCGACGTAGTCATAAGAGTAAATGTAGCCATAAGCTGAAACCGTTGAGTAGGCACCGAATACGCCCCAAGGCCAACCTGAGAGCTCGCTTTTCCATATTAATTTACCGGAGTATAGATCCCAGCAATACCATTGCCCATTTTGCATACGCACAGCAAATTTTCCGTGGTCTGCAAGTGCTAACTCGCTGGTGAAGAAAGTTTCGAGCCCAGTACTTGTATCAGTTGTTATATTCCATAGCAGTTGCCCTGTTGTTAGGCTTGCAGCCATGATTCGCTGTCCTATATTCACTCCTGTTCCAGTTGAGGTGATTCCCGATGTTACCACGGCAATTCCACTTTCGAAGTCGCATACACCTAAACTGCTAAATGGCCAACTTATGTTGCTCATTACCCGCTGAGTAAAATTATCAACGGTCGTCCTACCAGAAGCACCTGCTAACGATGAGCCTGCATTATTTTGAAGGGTCCAGTTGATCAAGCGGTATTGAGTGGTTGCACCAGAACCTATTGTTTGTATACTCAACACATATGATCCAGCGTAGACAGTTGCTCCTGAAACACCTGATGGTAGCCCAGTCACATTTACCTCTAAAACACCTGTCCATGGATCATATTTCAGGATCCGCCCGCCACTTATAGAAACAAGATACACAGTTCTTGCAGCTCGAGCTGAAGCCCCAGGCACCTCTTCGTTCTGCGCCATGTACTCAACAATATTGGGTTCGGACTCGCCTGATTCAAGTGGTCTTTCCCAATACAGGTCTCCAGTGCGTACGTCGACACACCGCCAATATGTTTGATAGCTTTTTCCTGACCCTGGCTTTGTATAAGTGTCATAAACTCTTCCAGCGTAGATTATCGTCGGGTAACCTCTGACGGGATTAACTGGTCTGCTTTCTGAGATCTGCCCAGCTGGTCCTCCCATTAGACCACCGATCATTATTTGTCGCTTCCAGACGATGTGGGCGCTGTTAGGCGCTTGGACATATGGTACAAAATTGTAGTTGCTCATGTAGATGTTTGTTTTATTGGGCCAGTAAGCTCCTCCTCCAACTACTCCTGTGGGGGGGTAGCTTCCCAAGATAGGCCACCATTCTCTGTTTATTGGGTTTACTGGTCGTGTCCAGTAGTCTGTTGGAAGCGAAGACGGAGGCCAAGACAGAACTTGCTCTTCCTGTACGGTAAGTTCTACCTCACGTGTTGTAGATGGTTTATAGTAAGCTGACGCAAGGTATGTGCCTGAAGAGTTCGTTACGATTTTGCCATAGTAGTATCTTCCTGCTGGGAACCACATTCCGAGAAAGTCAAACTTTAATTTCCATGTACCGAGTTCATCTGCAATGTACTCAAACCAAGCCGTGCTATCTCCTTGATAAGAATTCAAAGGACCAACTTCAATTTTTTCTCCACTGGGTTTGGTAATTGTGACTAAAAACGCGTTTGTGAACTGTCTTTCAACGTGAATTGGCGGATGCAGCCACATGTTTACGAGAAACGTTTGGCCTAAACCAACGGTGGTAGGTGACACACTGAGATATGCCTCGGTGGTAATATTTATGCTCGGAGTTGCTCCGCTTGGTAACGGCCCGCTGACAGGCTGCTCAGCAGCAAGCTGGGCTTGAATAGGCTCAACTGGCATAAGCACTATTACTGTAACAGAAGCCATCAATAGAACAGTAGCGATCGTTGCGAACATTTTTGCCTTTTTGTCTTTAATCTGGATTAACACTTTTTCCCTCTCCTGAAGATTAAATCTGTAGTATTTTTGGGATTTATTTTTAAATTTTTCCCATATTAATGCTCTATCAAGAATTTAATAATGTTTTTTCCAAGCGAAAATCTACGGATGTGTTTTCAGCAAAATTCTCACGGTCTTTTTTAGCTTATATCAGATTTGTTCTACTGATGCTACACCTAATCGTCTGCCTAACGCCTAACTTCCTATATAGAGTAATAATAGAGAGAAGAGCGAAATAGCACCACTATTAACTTAGCGCTGGAAGCTTCAATCTATGTTATAACGACTTATGCACTGCATATAGTAAAAAGCACATGACACACGCAATTCACCATATCAACTCTTTAGTTTTTGCTATTCAAAGCGCAAACGGCCAGGTGGTTTTCACTCGCTTGGTGCACCATCTGAAAATCAAGCCTGACCAATGAATACAACAAATATCCCTAGGTACGCCCTTAACAAGGCGACAAATGCCAAGTTACGGACTGGAACTATTTAAGCGAGTTTCTATATTGTGCATAAAGCACTGCTCGACACGATTAAAGCGCAAATCGAGGCGAAAAGTACCATTAAAATTGTGGCGTGGAGCAATTAGTTCACATTTGGCAACTTGTCTAAAGCCATCATTAACGGATTCTTCAATTCCGCAGACTACTGTTAGGTTCGTTGTTGCAGGTTAAAGTCAACTTCCTAGTAGTTTTAGGTGTCTTTGGAGTATGAGTCTGAATGAGCCTTGTTCATTGACGACATCGAGGTTATGAGTGAGATCGCAGACGCTGCTTTTGCTGGAAGTTAAGTGATAAAGCCAAAACTGGGTTAACGGGTTTTACGCTTGCCAAAATCGAGGTTCAAGACATGCTGTTTCATGGTCGAGTCATGCGATTCAAGTTTCTACTACGTTATATGCCTTAATGTAGGTGAAAATGAAAAATGAATTTTACACATATAACCGCGCAACTGCTGTGTTCTACATTAGTGCTGGCGAGTGAACTTTATCGTGCTATATGGGCAATGGTTGTGGCGATGCATTGCTTCAGGTGGTAGCGTCTTGTGTGTGCAGGTATAGGTTTAATATGTGCCACAGGTTTAAATGGTGGCTGCGGAATTAAATAAAAACAAACGGTGGAGGAAGTTTGATAAGTCCCGCTGAAAAATGACAAAACGTGATTTTTCGCTTCGGCAAACTGGGTGAAAAATGATATGCCACCAATTTATATGTGAGTGGTTAAAGATAACCCATTTCAATGAGCTTTAGTTTTGAAGCAGCAGCCGTTAAAAGAGCCAATAGACGAACAAAATAAAGAATAAATTCAATAGAAAACACAAATTACACTATAAAGAAAGATCCGCCGGTTATCATACTACCCGACAAAACAGCTAAAACAGTCAACTCTAAACACTTTCAGCACGCAACAACGATTCCACTTCGTTTTTACTTACACCATTAACCAATAACCGTTTTTGCCTTGACATCAAGCCTGACACAATTTCAATTTTCGCATGAAAGATTTTGGAAAGCTCTTTTACGACTTCTTTGTTTACCCTGCCGTTGACTGGCTTTTCAGTACAAAAAATAATAATTTCGCCACTATCTATTTTAACTCCAAATTCCGCCTGATCAGGCTTCACGAAAATTTCAAGCACCACACCATTTTTTGCTTCAGTAACTTTCATGACAATATGTCCATCTCACTCAATTTTACCCAGTGCCCAACTGAACTTCTTCCGCAATGTCTTCGGATAGAACTTTGCCAGATCAAAATCAACAGATCTAGCCCATTTCACATAAGCCATAGGATTGATATACGATTTAAGCGAAGTCCCCAAATTATACTCACGCGTAAGCTTAGTTAACTCCAAATCCAATTTGGCCTTTTCAATCCGCGCCTCAAGCGACTCAGTCCTCTTTCCAGCAGCTTTCTTCGCTTCCAGCTGCGCATATAATTCCCTAAGCCGCGCTTCCTTCTTGGCAAGCCGCTCATCAAAATTGGCTGGAACCTTACGCTTATGATTAGCCACCTCCGCCACCTTCAAATTAGCCAACTTGGCACCAAAAAGCTTTACGTAATCAGGATCATCTCGCTTCACACCGCTCTGTGCCAAAGCTTCTCGCACAGTCTTCGTGCAACGCCAAGTACGAAACACTTTAGCCGTCAAACCAGGCATCTTCTCCGAAAGAAAACGCGAAACCTTCTTAGAATCAATACCCTCAAACAAGTACTCCCTGCAATTCTTCGCGTAAAACTCAATATTCCTAATAACCGATGGCGGTGCCTGCAAAGACTTAACCCACCGTACACTGTCCTTGCCCAAAAAATCAAAATGTATCATATCACCCTCAATCGTAACATGCTCAGGACGCAATGTTATAGCGCCAACAGTATCAGCTTCGTCAGGATCCTTCTCATCACCAACCCTCATGTTCGGCTTAAGGATAAGCCAACAAACCGTGGCAACTTTCCGCCGCATTTCATCCTCAGCATCAAGATTCCGCATAATGTGTTTTTCAATAACAGCAATTTTTTTACCCAGCCTCTCAGCCTTCTCAAACTTCTCCCTTTCACGATCCTGCTTTATAAAGGCAGAATCAGAAAACCACACATACTTCATTTTACCAGTGAGCTTATCCTGCCACTTAGCCACATACATCTTATCAGGCTCCCAAACAACAGCCTTCCACTTACCCTGCGGCGTTGGACTATCTGGCGACAAATTCAGAATAATATCCTCTTCACTTGGTCCCTCCTTCCACTTGCCGCGACGCGGATGATCACCACGACCTGCAAAAAGGCAAGAAGGCTCAGCCGTCCAATTAGCGATCTCAAGCCGTTGACCATCGACCAGAGCATAACCATAATGCTCCTTCAACTTTTCCCTTTGAGCCTTACGCTGCTCAGCCAGCAACTTTTTCTCACTCTGAGTCATATTCAACTTCCGCTGTTTCTCCTGCTCCAGAAAATGGGCGATTTCTGAGAAATCGATGCCAGAGAATACTAAAGGCTGTCCATTATTGGGAATAACAAAATTACCGTTTACTGTTCCCGTAAACTCCGCCTCGAGCGCAGATAACAAATCCAACGAAGGGTTCTCCCGCCTTAACTCTGCAATAAAGTCCAGCATAAAATTCCTGTAGAAAACCTTGTCAGGCGGAGAAACAGTTGACTGTACCTTCCTTACCCATGCAACAGCCATCTGTTCACTTTTAGGAGTAAGCTTCAGCGAAAATCCGTTAATTTTAACACTGAATCCTTTATAGTCATATGGCGGAACGTAAATCCCATTATGCTGTAAACTCTTTAATACATGCTTCATTCAATGAGCCTCACTACAAGCATAATTGCTCCGAACTCAACCTGTGCAACCTCTACAGTAACTGCTTTATTTTCGTAAACCTTTAACTTCCCCACTTATAAGGCAAACTTTATCTCAACACAAAAATATTCTTAATATTCAGCAAATTTAACGACTGAACAACTCACTTGCTTAACTTCTGTGCAGCCCTAGCTTGCTGCAATCTCTTATATAACAACTCTACAGTTTTCCGCTCTGCAAATCCTTTGTGCGGTCTAAAACCACCTGAAAAACCACCAGGGATATGTAGCAGCTCATGAATTAACGTCTTCTCCTTCTCCTCAACTGATAACTTATCATAAATCTCAGAAACTACTTCTATCGTATACGCAGATGGCAAATTCAATACTTCCTGCCAAACTCGACTTAAACCGTGAATACGCGCTATAGTGCGCCTTGCTTTAGAGCCTTTACTGCGCACACAAAAAACAAACTGAGGAACAATATGAAAAAGCTCCAACGCCAATGCAATCTCATCCACTTGGCGCTTAATCTCCGGCGCGGGAAAATACTTTATCGGCATGTTCTCACGATCATCTGATTAAGCAAAACAAAGCTAAAAAGTTAAGCTAGGGTAAACTGTGGTTTTTCAGAAAATTACTTAAAAATCATATTCAATTTTAACCACTGGAACTTTACGTGGGCTTAACACCAATAATTTATTTCCAAAAAATGGGCGAGCGGTAGAAAACGAACTTTTCAGACCATACGTTTTAAGAGTTCAGCTATAGCTTCGCCACGGTAACCTGCTTCTCCACCGGTTCGATAACTTTTCTTTGTCTTACCTTTAAATCCCTTAGATGGAGGAGACAACCTAAAAACAGGCTGAACACCAGGCAACTTCCAATACTCAGCTTTACAGTTTGCAATAGCCACAGCGAGATCACTTAAAGACTTATACCCAAGTTTCTCTACGTAAGCGTCAGTCAGCTTCTTACCACCCGCCAACCTTCCACGTTTCTGCAAAAGCAACAACACAGTCTCGGCCGAAACCTCACCCCAAGTCACATAAGCCTGCACCTGACGAAGCATACCTACAAAAGACGGACGGTCATCAACAAGCACAGCATGATTTGTCCGCTTCAAATTCAACATATCCAACGTGGATCTTGTTTCACGCTGAGCACTAACAGTACCGCGCACACGCACAGCCAAAATGCATTTACGCGCTTCGGGCATCTCTGGCAATTATCTCACCCACTCCGCTTGAGTAACCAAATTGTACGTCTTCCTCAAGCCATCAAAGATCGCATAAGCAAAAGAAGGCACAGTACGCGTCGCACCAAAACTGCGCATCCATAAATCTTTTACTCCAGCTAGACCTAAAATTACCTTAGCGACCTCACTTGCCACCAAACCCAGACCCCTTGGACCTGGAATCATTAGCACACGGACACCGCCACATTTTCCTTCAACCTGAAAAGGCACAGAATGCGGTTTACCGCAGCCACATTCCCAACTACCACAACCACGTTTAACAGGAACAATGTTTAACCGCGCAGCAGCAGCAGCCTTTTCAATAGCAGTACGCACTTGGCTCGCCTTGCCAGCACCTAAACCCACATAGCCATCTCGATTACCTATAGCCACGATCGCCTTAAACCGTGACTTTTCTCCAGCATCAGTCTGTTTCTGAACCAAATTAACATTAATAACTTCCTCCTGAAGATCAGGAAGTAATGCATCTACAATCTGATACTCAGCGATTTTCAGACCGCTTAAGAAAACCTCGTCAATAGAAGTAATTTTACCTTCCTGAATCAACTTCCCTAATCGAGTTCTAGGAACCCAAGTTTCCAAACTGGATTTTTCTCTATTTTCAGACATCATGCTGTCTTACCTCGCTTCTTACTACCTTGCTTCTTACTACCTTTCTTTTCACTTTGGCTCATTTCAGCTTTAAACGCACCTGCAATTGCAGATTTGACCTTAATAACATGCTCTATGAGCTTTTCAGGCGCAAGCTTTTCTGCCAGATACTTCGAGAACCTAGCAGTATAAAGCTCACTTCCGGGAACTAATTTTTTACCATAATTAGCGATATGCTCGCCATGAATCATTTCTTTAACAATTTTCTCCTCGTCATGAGGAACAGACACGCCAGCATCAACAACGCCACTTAAAATTGCGAATACTCTTGAACCTTTTGTAGGTGCATTTAACCCTATATCCAAAACAGCATTGCCGAGCCCTATAGCTTTAGCCCTTAAACCACAGAGAAAACCAGTAAGATACGCGGCAGGCACATTACCAGTTGGAGCAACCCAACCAAAATCGTGCAATTCTCTGCTATGGGCAGCAGCCAAGACTACATCACCAGCAGGTTTAGCGACGACTATCTGAGCTAAAGCATTCTTAATTGAGCAACGCGCTACAAGTCGCGGTTTCCCTGAAATTATTAAGGCCTTACGCGCTTGATAATCAGTCTTACCTTCTCGCCTACGCCGCAAAGGAACTCGATAACGAGAACTACGAGCCATTAGCGTGTCCTCCATAAATCATGCTGCTTCAGATAACGCTCCAAATCAGCAACCGATGCGAACCTACCACTACCAACCATCCGATACATTTGAGTGTAAGTTGTTTCTGTAATAACACGATTTACCTTCAACTCGCGCAATCTCTTTCGCAAAGAACGAATCTTAACTATCCACGCTTCTTTCCGCGGAATCTTTGCATACCTACTACCAACACGGCTCCCTGGACCCCTACGTCGACCCTTCTGCTTCTTTCTTCGAATTATTTTAGCACGACTGCGACTTACACCCTTCACTGGCAAAGGCACAATAATTTTTTCACGGACTAGTCGCCTAATATCATCACGTGTTATAGCACTTTCAACATCGCTGATACGCGCAGGATCAATCCAAACACGATTCTGCCCAACCTTCAAGATCTGCGCGGCTAAACGTCTTTGACTACTAAGATTTGTCATTATTCTTCAGAACCCTCCACGGATTTAGAACTCTGTTTGGACAACTTCGAATTTTTCTCCTCTTTTGTAACCTTCTGCTCCACATTAGATGAAGCACTTAATTCCTCACTTACTTCAACTTCAGCGCCTTCAGCAGCCGCCTTGGCGTTCAGAACAACAATGCCACGTTCTTTGGCAACAGCTAGAATCTGCGCCCGCTTTTTCTTACCGACAGTGTGTGCTACCCGGATAGCCTGAGTATTAGGGTCAATCATGGCGACTTCATTCATATTATGAACCAAAATCTCATAATAACCAGAAGGGTGAAGACCTCGAGCACTTCTCGGTCCCCTGTAACCGGTGCTAACAGTAGGCGGCCAACCTTTGACTTTTTGCCGCATCTTATTATCTAAGCCACGAGGCTTGCGCCAGTTCTTTTTCAACTTTAGATAACGCCAGCTTTCACTTCTAACAAACTCAGGTTTCCTTGCTTTGACACGTTTCCTAAGTCTGAGTGCACTTTGATTGCAAATTATTTTTCTTTCAGACATTTTACTCTATACCCTCACTTCGTTCGTAAACGTATATACCATCCAAGAAAACACGTGGATCTTTCCTCTTCACTTTAGTAGCTTGTTCAATATTAGCAGCAGTTTGGCTTACATCTTCCAAGTTTAAACCTTGTACAACTATGTCTTCACTTTGAATTTTAACAACAACATCGCCGATAATTCTTGCTTTTCTAGGACGCCTTTCGCCAGTAAAATTCTCAATAAAAATATATTTATCCTGAACCTTCACGGAAATAGGGAAATGAGAAAACACAATTTTAAGCTTGTAAGTAAAACCTTTTTGAACACCTGTCAACATGTTTTGAATATGAGAATAAACCGTGCCTACCAAGGCGGCTTCTTTCTTGCGTGGCCACTCCGCCCAAACTCGCACCGACTTCTCCGCAGTTTCAATAGATATTGGAGCATATGAGAAATCACGTGACAGAGAGCCTTTAGGACCATTGATCGTGACTACTTTGCCTGCGAGAGTAACCGTTACGCCTTCTGGAACTTGAATACTTTTTGAAATTAATGGCATCCTCATCATTGAACACCTACTACTAATAAACGAAGGCTAATAGTCTACCCCCAATTTTTTTTTCCTCGGCATCACGGTGAGTCATAACACCCTTTGATGTTGAAACCACGATTATCCCCACATCTCTTGATGGTAAGAACTTTTTCTCCCAAGCCTCAAATTCATCGACTTTGACAGCAAAACGCGGTTTAATGGCGCTACACTTGTTGATGCGACCTAACAGTTGAACCTTGAATTTTCCTGAGCGACCGTCATCAACAAACTCAAATTCACCGATATATCCATTCAACTGCATTATACGCAATACTCTGCCTAAAAGTTTAGAGGCAGGACTAATTATGCATTCGCGCTTGTTGCGTAACTCGTTGTTTATGATTGTGATCAAACCGTTACTCAACGTGTCCATCTTTTTACCTCACTACTCATATTTTTTGAACCCAAGTTTGGGTGCTGCTTCCCTAAAGCAATGCCTGCATAAATATAAATTGTAACGTCGAATAACTGGACCGTAAGAGCCACATCTAATACATGGTCTAGCGCCCTTACAATATTTTCTTTCTTTCTTCAATTTTTGTTTTGCCATTCATTATTTCCTCCTGTTTAAACAACTTCCACACCTAACTCTTGTCTGACAAGAGCAATTGCTTCCTCAGGAGTCAGCACATGTCTAGAGCCGAGCTTTGCCTTTCGTCTTCGCCGATTCTTCACTCGGTAACCTCCGCGGTTCATGGAGACGCAAACATCCATTCCGAAGATGCCTATGTTAGGATCATATTTCACTCCTGGAATCTCAATGTGTTCTTTGATGCCAAAAGCAAAATTACCATATTTGTCGAAAGACGTACGGGGAATCTTGTTTTCTAATATGGGCAAAACTTTCTTCAGAAAGTCAATAGCCTTATGCTTTCGCAAAGTGACCAAGCAGGCTATTGGTTCGCCTTGTCTTATACCGAAGTCTCTGACTGTTTTCTTTGCTTTTCTTTTGGCAGGTGTTTGACCTGTTATTTCCTTCAGAACTTTAGCGGCTTTTTCCAATGGTTCGCCTGATTTACCAACACTTAGATTAACTACTACTTTCTCGATTCGGGGTTTGAGCATAGGTTGATCTTTCCATAGCTTAACCAAGGCATCTTCAGACAGGTGGAATCGCCTCCGTTATGGAAATGAGAGGTTGCGTGGTGCCTATAGAAAAAACGAAGTCTAATATTGTTTGATATCTATGACCGTTTTCGTCTTCAATTACAACAAGAGCGTTTTTGCGTTTCTTTGCTTTTGTTTTTTCGATGTCGATGATGCGACCGTGTTTTCCCATGTTTTTGCCGCCTGTTATAATGGCTATGTTGCCTTCTTTGATTTTTAAGTGGTCGAGTACTTGTTTGTCTGGAAGACTTACTTTTATTACATCGAACGTTTCATAGACTGTGCCTTGCAGATTTTCAGCTTCGTTAGGTTTAACTAGAATGTTGGAGCCGTCGTGTAAAGCAAATTGCAGGTGGTTATGTGCAACTATGGTTTTGTCTTCAACTCGGCATAACTTGAAAGTAGCTTCTTCTTTGCTGATTGGGTTCAGAGATAGGCCCTTATGGGATGGCATTACTCTGAAGGCCTTGTCAACTTCAGGTATCGCTATTACGTCCATAAGACCAATTGGAAAATCGTCTCTTCGTCTAACTTTCCCATCAACGTAGACTTTACCCTGTGAGATTATGGTTTTTGCTTCTTTTCTTGTCCTTGCCACTTTAAGGATATCGCGGAGGACAAGTGCCAGGGGTAAGCAATTTTGTAGAGAGTGTGGGCCAGCAGAAGGTTTGACTGCCCATACTAATTCTCTTCTGTGGATAGGCCAGATTTTCGGGGCAGGAAGTCGTTTCAGCCTTCCAGTTTTTCCTCGTTTCCCCATTTATGTTCCTCCTTCTTTTGTTTCTTTAATAGCTTTTCGTTTTGTGCGCGTTTTCTTATTTGTCTCTGCTGTCTTCGGTTTCTTTTCAGTTTGTTGGTTTTCCTCTGTTGTTTTGGCTTCTTTCTTTTTTGCTACAGGTTTTTTGCGTGGTTTTGTTTGTGCAGTTGTTGTTTTGGCTTCTAGCGCGGCTTTTTTAACTTTCTCTTCCACGATTGGCACTTTAGTTGCTGGTGTTGTCTCTTTGGGAGATTTTGCTTCTGCTGTCTCCTTAGTTACTTCGGTTTTTTCTGTTACGTGTGGTTTCGTTTTAGTTGTTTCTTTGGTTACTTTAGCAGGTTTTACTGCAGCCTTTGCCTCTTTATGGAGAGTTTCTTTTCTTTCAACGATTGCTTTACGCCACTTATCACCGAGGTTTAGGTTTTTTATCATCACTTTAGAGGGGTGAATTGGAACAAAAACGGTTGTGCCATCAACTTTTTCGCGCGTTAATCCTTCGATGTATATCCGATATTTCTTTAGATCTAAACGTGAAATTTTTCCTTCGAACCCCTTATTGTCGCCACGCATTACACGGACAGTATCGCCTTTCCGTACGGGGAGCGTTTTAACACTCTTTGATATAGCCAGTTGCGGCGACAGAGGAGCTGCCATAAGTCTGTGTCGGATGTGAGCAGGTGCATTATATAGCCGTTTTCGCTGTTTTCTAGGAGATTTTACGGGTTTTGCTATCTGCATATAAAGTTCACCTATATTATTATGCTTGAAGCACTTGCTATACGTGGCCAACGTTCGGCAGCTTCTCTCGCTACTGGACCACGAATTTCTGAGCCTTTCATCTCGCCTTCAGGGGTTATTATTACTGCGGCATTATCCTCGAATTGAACCCAAACACCGTCAATTCGTCTGAAAGCTTTTTTCTGGCGAACGATTACTGCCTGAAAAATTTTTTTCCGCATATCAGGTGTGCCTTGCCTTACTGAAACAGTTATTCTGTCGCCTACAGTGGCAGACGGATACCGCCGCAGGCGACCTTTGTAACCCATAACTTGGACTAAACGTAGCTGACGTGCACCAGTATTATCAGCACATTTTAATATGGAGCCAGCTATAAGACCGCGTGAAATTTTTTGTCCATGCGACAACATTCCTTTTGCTACTAAGGCTCTTTGTTTTGCTTTTGCAGCCATGTTATTCTGCCTCCAATTTCTCTACAACGACAAAAGAGACTGTTTTACTGAGAGGGCGGCATTCGGCTATGCGAACTTTATCGCCCTCTTTTGCGTCAATACATGGTGGGTTATGTGATGGAATATGGCTGCGCCTTCGTTCGTATCTAACGAATTTGGGCGAAAATTGAGTGTATTCACGCTCCACGATTACGGTTTTGTCCATTTTTGCTGAAATAACCACGCCGTCGAATATTCTCCCTCTTACTGAAAGCGTGCCGTGAAATGGGCAATTACGGTCTTCACATGTTTTTTTTGGTTTTTTGAATGTTAGAGACATTACCATAACCTCTTTATGGTTTTTTTAAGACGGTCTTCAGGTCGTCCTATGAGAAGCTTTCCTTCAATTTCCACAATTGCGCCATCTGGATATCTAAACTGGAAGACTGCCAAATCTTTTATTATTTTTTTAGGTTTACCTGAGTGGACTATTGTGAAGGTATTTTTTGTTTCGTTGATTATTCTACCTTTTAAGCCTACGTGATATGGATTAGTGCATTTGGTAATTTTTCCTTCCATACCAATAAATTCTCCGCGTATTATGTCTGATGTTATTTTCATTTTTTGTTTTTCTCCTTCTTGCTTTCTGTTTCTTTGGTTTTTTCATTGTGTTGTTTTTGCTCGTTTTCTATGGTTAATATTCGTGCTATGGTTTTGCGTAACTGGCGTATTCTGGCAGGATTTTCCACTGCGCCGCCTGCACTGATCATTGTTTTCAGACGAACTAGTTCTGTTTTTAATTCAAGGAGTTTTGTGGCGCGTTGCTCAGTGGACATACTGCGGATTTCTTTGAGCCTTAGTATTGGCACTACTGCTGTTCCTCCTTTGTTTTTGGTTCTGCTTTTGTCTTTTCTTCAAGCGCAGCTGTGGGTTTGGCTTCGGTTTTTTCTGCTGGTTCTTCCGCCTTTAATTCAGTTACTTGTTCTGATGCTTCTTCTGGTTGAGGTTCAGATATTATTTGGATTTTGTCGGGGAACTGAGCGTCAGGAGGCATTAATTTGACACGGACTCCAATTATACCTGGTTTGAGTTGAACGTGAACTGCTGCTGTACGCATATATTTTAGCGCTGGATCACCACATCGTGGGAAGTAGCCTGCGCGGAATTTCTCGAATCTGGCTCTTTCAGTTCTTAGTTTGCCGCTAATTATTACTTCCACGCCTAATGCACCTGCATCCATTACTTGATTTATTGCCCAGAAAGCGGCACGTCTGAAGTGCACGCCTTTTTGTAGTGCGGAGGCGATGCGGGATGCGACTACGAAGGCGTTTAATTCTGGGATTTCGATTTCTGATACTGATATTTGGGGGTTGGTAATTTTGAAGTTTTGCTCTAAAACTGTGGCGAGTTCTTTGATTGTTTCTCCACCTCTGCCAATGACTAGTCCTGGGCGCATCGCGTAGACTACCACATGGGTACCAAGTGGTGTTTTGGAGATGTTTACGCCTCCGTAGCCTGCACGTTCTAGTTTTTTTTGTAGGAATTCGTCGATTTCCGTTTTTTTGATCGATTCGTTTATGAAGCGCTTAACTATGGACATTATTGTGTTGCTCCTTGTAGTGTTTTTTCGGTGAGAACTATTTCGATGTGTGTTAATGTGTCGTATTTTGGTGATGCTCTGCCGTGGGCACGCGGTGTGTACCGTTTGATTTTTATGCCCGGGTAGGCTGCCGCGTGTGTTATGGTAAGGTTTTCTGGGTCTAAACCTTTGTTTTCGGCGTTTGCTTGGGCATTTTGCAGAACTTTAAGGATCTTTGTTGCGGCTTTTACCGGGTATCGCGCTACGAATGCTTTTGTGATGCCGTGGCGGTGACCGGCCTTTTTACGATATCTTGTGAATGGTACAGGTTGTTTTTTATTTATGACGTTTTTTAGATATTGTTTTGCTTGTGTGAGTGTCATACCTTTGATTGCGCGGCAGACTTCGCGTGTATGTTTGTGGGATACTCGGATTTCTCTGCCGCTAGCTTTCGCTGTCTTTTCTGGGTCGAGTTGTTCTTTTAGGATAGAGTATCCCCATTTTGGCATTTGTATCTTCTCCGATTGTGCAATTGAACAGCGTAATGGCGATTTATATGGTTTTCCATATTGAGTTTATTTTTTAGAAGAAGTAGACTAGCTAAGTCTATTTTTTTGGGGGTTTGAATTCGGGCTGTGAGGTGTGTATAATGTGTTGAGTAGTGTTGTGCTTTTATAGTTTTTCTATAACTAGGGGTTTTGCGGGTTGTAATTTTTGTTTTTTGGAGAAAAATGGCCATTTGTGAATAGTAAAATATAAAAGGGTTAAGTGTAAGGACGGCGGTTGATATTAAATTTACAGGGATAGTAAGGTTTAGTTTTGTTATGTGATTACAGTTAGAAAGGCGGTGGTTTGGCGATGCTAGGTTTGTTCAGATACTGCTAAAAATGGTTGTGCAGAGCTTTTGGTTTATTACTGCACTGTTTGGCACGGATGCTGACAGAAGCGTTTGCTAGGAGTTAAGGGTACAGGAGGCGTTTTGGGCAGATTACCCTCAAGAAAATGGTTACAGCGAAAATAGCTTATTTTGACAGTGGAATTTGATTCTAAAGACAAATAATAAATATTTCTATTAATGTGCGATTTGTTTATGTCTTACTGTGTTGCCTTACAGTCTAACTGAAGGCAAAGTAAAATGACTGAGAAGAACGCGATTACGATGATGCATGGCGCAGGTGGCAGCGTCATGCACAACCTAGTTGCAGATTACGTTGTAAAATATTTGGGCGGCTACGGTAGCGCCGAAGTGCCGCTGGAAGCGTTGGACGACGCAGCTGCAGTGGGCGATGTTGTTTTCAAAAGTGACTCGCACGCGGTTAAACCTATTTTCTTTCCAGGCGGCGACATTGGGCGCCTAGCTATTTCTGGCACGGTAAACGATATCGCCGCACTGGGTGCTGAACCATACGCGTTGGCATGTGGTTTAATTCTAGAAGAAGGATTGCCTTTAGCTGATTTGGAACGGGTATTATCCAGCATGCAACGCACATGTGCCGAGGCAGGTGTGGGCGTGGTTACAGGCGATACCAAAGTCGTGGAGAAGGGCAGTTTGGGCGGCTTAGTCATGAATGTTTCAGGCATAGGCAGGAGAACTACAGCGTTAGAAAGCAACCTCAAAATCGTCAAGCATTACCGCCAAGCGTTCACAGCACGCTGGATACTTGACTCTAACCTAACAGCAGGCGACAAAATAATATTGTCAGGCACAATAGGCGACCACGGCGTCGCTGTGCTTTCAGCTCAGCAAGGTTTGAAGTTTAAAAGCGAAATAAAATCTGATGTTGCACCCCTAAACCGCATGATACAACGCATGTTAGGCGAAGTCGGCGGCATCGTAGCCATGAAAGACCCCACCCGCGGCGGCTTAGCCGATGCGCTGAATGAGTGGAGCCAAAAATCACGCTTAGGCATACTTATCCACGAAAATAAGATTCCAATACGTGCAGACGTGCAAGCAGCATGCGACATGCTAGGCTTAGACCCTTTAGAGGTAGGCAACGAGGGAAAAATGATAATCGGCGTGACACCCGAAAAAGCTGAAGAAATACTGCAATTCCTAAAACAAACTAGCGAAGGCAAAAACGCCGAAATAATAGGCGAAGCCACAAACCAATTTAAAGGCGTAGCCATGCAAACGCTGGTAGGAGGCAAACGCATAATCGCTAGACCAGTAGGCGATCCCGTGCCAAGAATCTGCTAACAGGCGCAACGGAAAGGGTTTGCTGAGGCTCTGGGTGCTGACCAAACTAAAGGAGAGAAAAGAAGATGCAACTTCTCAAAGAAGCAGGAGCTACAATCATTATGATTGCCTAGCTCCTTCTCAACACCTCAACTGAATATTTACTAAGATAAACCTGAGGATATTCATGTGTAATCTGTATTACATGCAGAAGCTCTAATCCAGAGCAGTTTTAGCCCAGACTCTACACGTGCCTTCCATGCTGACCATGCAAGCACCAACTGGATTCTGCGGCGTACAAGACTTCATGAACAAGGGACATTCATTTGGCTTAATTTTGCCGATGATTATAAGGTGACAGCGGCATCCAGGCTGCGAGTCAACACCCTCTACAAGCGTGATGTTGTATTTTTTTTCAGCGTCATAAGCGGCATATTGTGACTTGAGTTTGAGCTTTGAATTTGGAATCGTATCTAATCCACGCCACTTACCATCAACCACATCAAAAACCTCATTAATAAGCCGCTGCGCTTTAACGTTGCCTTCCCACTGCACAGCGCGAGTGTACTCATTCTCCAACCGCGGCTTCCCTTCGCGCAACTGCTTCAGTATCATGTAAACTGCAAACAACACATCCAGCGGCTCAAAACCAGCCACAACAGTCGGCAAACCATACTTCTCGGGAAAAACCGCGTAAGACCCAAGCCCAATTATCGTGCTAACGTGACCAGGCGCTATAAAACCGTTCAAACGCAGATCGTCCATTTTCGCCAGTAACTCCATTGCTGGAGGAACCACACGATGCGAAACCAGAAAACTCAGGTTCTCAGGAGACTTCTGAGAGACTTCAACCGCCGTGGAAGGCGCAGTTGTTTCAAAACCCACCGCAAAAAACACAAAATCCTTGCCCTCCTCGTTTTGCGCCATCTTAACAGCGTCGCTCACACTGTAGACAACACGGACATCAGCGCCATTGGCTTTGGCATCCAAAAGTGACATACGCGAGCCTGGCACACGGAGAAGATCACCAAAACACGTAACCGCCGCACCTTTCAAAGCCAAGTCAACAGCAGCATCAACCTCTGAAGCAGGCACTATGCAAACAGGGCAGCCTGGACCAGCTATGACTTCAACGTTATCAGGCAAAAGGCTCCGTAATCCATAATGCGTTATAGTCCACTCATGCGTACCACAGACGTGACAGATTTTTACAGGCTTATCCTTAGGCGTTATCGCATGGATTTTCTCTGTTACGAGCCGTGCAAGTTCTCGATCGCGGAACCTTAGTTTCTCAGTCACTCTGCCACTAACCCATTAATCTTTTTGTGTTCCGAGTATCTTGTTCCACAACGCCAACGTTTCCAACGCATCCTCGGCGTCCATGCGTTGAATGGCGTAGCCTGCATGCACCAGAACATAATCACCTACTTTGGCATCCACAAGCGACACGTTCACTTCGCGGAGAACGCCTTCGCCGAAATCTACTTTCGCCTTATCGCCGTCAACGCTTACGACACGGGCTGGAATAGCCAAACACATGTCTTATCAATTCTAAATCGAACGTAAACATCGATAAAATGATTATGGTCTACAAATCCCAAAACCCACCTACCACGGCTTGACCAAAAGAAACACCGCCATCACCAGGAGGCACAGCTTCATGCACCAAAAACCGTAAGCCAATCGCCTCCACGGTACGACGCATAAGCAAAGCCAACAATTCGTTACACGCTACACCGCCAGAAAAGCCGACAGCTTGAACACCGTGTTCTAAAGCTTTTTCCACAGCTAACGTAGCTAAACCCTCTGCTATATAAGCATGCGCTGAATAAGCCAAATCAGCCGTAGATATCTTACCTTTGTTTTCAAAGATCGCAATAAGCAGTTCTGTTGTGTCCAAAACACTGCCGCGGATCATAGGCGTCAATGCTAAAGCGTCCCTGCCTTTTACAGCCGCAGATTCCAGTTTCATCGCAGGCTCACCCTCATAAGTACGCTCATAGCACACGCCCAGCACAGCAGCAACCGCGTCCAAGACCCTGCCACAACTCGTAGTTTCCACTACATTGCTACCCTGTCTAAGCTGCTGAAACACGAGTTCAACTTCAGCTTCACCGTACGGCAAATACGCAGCGTTCTGCATAAGCCATGAGACCGCATCCATTTTCTTGTCAAGTATCGCTGCGGCTATGCGAATTGGATAACGGGTAGCTGTGTCGCCGCCGACCAGTGGCTGCGGCTCCAAATGACCCAAACGCTCGAAGCCCGCCATATTACGCGCACAAAACAGGATTTCGCCGCCCCATGCTTTGCCATCTGCACCGTAGCCGTAGCCATCGCAAGCTATACCCACTATCTCGTCTACAGCGTGCTCCATCATTAACGCTGCAATGTGCGCATGGTGATGTTGCACTTGAATGAGTGGGCAATTGTTGGCTTCGGCAAGTTCCTGTGCTAGAGCAGTTGTAGTGAATTTCGGGTGTAAGTCGCATGCTATAGCGTCAACATGGCTGTTTGTTAAACGTGCAAGGTGAGCCGCTGCCTGCTGCAGGAAAGTTTTCGTTTCAAGATTTTCCACATCACCTATGTGCTGGCTGATAAACGCCCTATTTGCCTGTAACACGCAGGCGGTATTATTCAATTCGCCGCCAAGGCCAAGCACGCAACGTTTTGCAGCCTTTTTTAACATTATGGGAGCAGGCGCGTAGCTTCTGCTGCGGCGAATAAACGCCGTATGGTTTCCGTGAACACGAAGCACGGAGTCGTCGCATCGGTAGGCAATTTCGCGGTTATGGAATAGGAAATAATCCACTATGGCGCTCAGTGCCGTTAACGCTTCGTCATTGTCCTTTACGATAGGTTGGTTAGGCGGGTTGGCGCTAGTCATGACAAAAGCCACATCATCCACATTATCAAACAGCATATAGTGCAAGCCTGTGTAGGGCAGCATAACGCCAATATTGTGCAAGTCTGGCGCCACAAGCGGAGAGAGGCAAAAATGGCTGTTTTTGTTCAGTAGCACGATGGGTCGCGCGGGGGATGCGAGCAGTTCAGCTTCTGCGGGGGTTATTTCAGCGAAGGTTTTTGCTGCTTCGATGCTTCGAGCCATTACGGCGAAGGGTTTAGCGCGGCGGTGCTTCGCTTTTCGAAGCTTCAATAAAGTGGTGTCTTTGATTGTGGATGCGGCAACGTGGAAGCCGCCGTAGCCTTTAATGGCTACGATGGCGCCTTCAGAGAGGAGTTTTCCTGCTTCACGTATTGGGTCGCTACAGTTAAGCCGTAAGCCATCATTTGTTGTTAGGTAAACCTTTGGTCCACACTTTGGGCATGCGATGGTTTGCGCATGAAAACGTCTGTTCAATGGATTAGTGTATTCTTTTTGGCAGAAGCTGCACATGGGGAACGCATGCATGGTGGTGTTTTCGCGGTCATAGGGCAGGCGCTGTATTGTGGTAAATCGTGGTCCGCAGTTGACACATGTTATGAAGAAGTACCCGTAGCGCGGATCTTGTGGATTTCTCAGTTCGGCGAGGCAGTCGTTACAGATGGCGATATCAGGCGGTATTATGGAGCCTGAAAACTCGGTTTCTTCAGAGCTTTTATTTATAATGAATGTGGCGTACTCGTTTTTGCCAGTGAGCTCTTTGATGAGTATGTTGTGGATTTGGGCTAAAGGCGGCTTCTTCTCCCTCAAGTCACATAGAAAATTCTGAATTGCTTGTTCAGCGCCTTCCACAAGAATTTCTACACCTGCATCGCTTCTGTTCCGCACGTAACCTGTCAAACCGTTTTTTATGGCTGTACGGTAAATGAAAGGGCGAAAACCAACGCCCTGAACTATACCAGTAATATTGACTTTAAGGCGCAAATGTTGAACATCCGTTAGTAGAATGTGATATGGAGTTTGTTAAGTCTTTGGCCTCTCCTCCTGATGAGTAGACACAGAAGGCTTATGTTCCTTTTGATACCGCTGTTTTAGGAGCTGGATTGTGGACGTATGAGAGGTTGGCAAGTTGCTACTTCAGCCGTCGTTTTATCACTGTTGATCTGGCTTGTTATCTTCACGCTAACATTCAGGGAGCAAACTCCTCAGGCAGGCGCATTCTACTATGTCTGGTATAATCCTGCAGATTCCGCTTCGTGGGTGTACCCGAAAATTATTGACAAGCCCGTGCTAGGCTATTATAACAGTTGTGACCCAGCCGTTATCGTGCAGCATTTTGCGTGGCTAAGTGACTTACATATCGATTTTATCATTGTTTCTTGGTGGGGCATTTATAACCAGTCGGATTGGCACAGTTTCATTGACACCGCTACGGCAGAATTATTTGAGACTGCCAGAGTTAAGGAAACCAATGTTAAAATTGCTATTATGGTAGAACCATTCAATGAATCGGGCTGCTACAACTTCACCGAAATCTATGAACACGTTTATGCTAATTTCTTTCAGAAATTTCCATCTGAATACTATAAAGTTGATGGTAAACCGTTAATTTGCTTCTTCAATGATAAGAACATGACGTCGCCCACTGTCTTTCAGAAAAAGATAAGATTCACAGTAAAAATCGTAGGCAACGATGCTACAGCAGAATGGCAGTATGACAGCGTGACAAAGAAAAATAATCCGCCGACAGACATGCCCTTTCCTCGCGATCGACAGATCAGCATAGGCCCACGTTTTGATGATTTTTACGTCAGGCCAAACAACGAGACAGTTGACGCAAAACTGGAATACCTTTATGCACAACAATGGGAAAATGCTTTAAACTTGACCAGAGAAGGCGAGTTAGATTTTATAATTATAACAAGCTGGAATGAGTACCCAGAGCGCACGGCTATCGGGCCGCACTATGATGCCACGGCGTCTAACAGTGATCCGTACTACCTATTCAACAAAACCAAAAACTACATTATGCAGTTACACGCACTGCCAAAGTTAAAAGTCAAAATACACACGCCTTTTACAATTTTGCATCGCGAAGAACTCGGCGCAGAACTTTGCCTGCTGCGCTTAAGGGCAATTCATTCCTGAATTCAACTTCACGTATTGCCTTGTACGATGCAACTTTCTCATTCACAAAAGTCATAATTTCTGCTTCAGTCGCGTTGGCACCTTCTTTAAGCACTACAAAGGCTTTTGGAAATTCCCCAACTGTAGGGTCAGGCTTGCCAACCACAGCGCATAGCTTCACGCTGGGATGCTCATAGAGTACATCTTCGAGCTCTCGTGGGTAAACACTATAATCCTTATACTTGATTAGGTCTTTTTTCCGGTCTATAATGTAGAAATATCCATATTCGTCCATCCGTGCAATGTCGCCAGTTAAGAGCCAACCATGACGGAGGGCAAGCGCGGTTTCCTCTGGTCTTTTCCAGTAGCCTTTCATTACTTGTGGCCCTCTAACGGCAAGTTCTCCAGTTTCGCCTGGCGCAAGCGTTTTCTCTCCTGTTTCCAAATCAACTATTCTGGCGTCTGTGTCTGGCAAGGGCAAGCCGATTGAGCCTACTCGCACGGTATGCGTAGTCTTATCTATTGGGCCGCAGTGCGTGACCGGCGAAGCTTCGGTTAAGCCGTAGCCCTCTACAAGCAAACCGCCAGTTATTTCCATGAATTTTTGCTGCACTTTGGGCGGCAACGGCGAAGCACCTGAAATGCACACGCGGATGCTGGTCAGGTCGAATTTACTAAGTTCCTGGCTAGCGAGAAGCAATGTGTACATTGTTGGGACACCGCAGAAAACCGTTACCCTGTGTTGCTGAATAGCTTCCAAAGCTTTTAATGGTTCAAAACGCGGGAGCAAAACCATCTTTGCCGACAAGTATACTGCGGCGTTCATGCTGGTTGTCATGCCGTAAATGTGAAAAAGCGGCAAGGCTACCAAAAAAGTTTCTTTTGCCACAGAGACTCTTATCCACGTAGCGAAGGCAACAGCATTTGAAACAAGATTCATGTGCGTTAGCATCGCAGCCTTCGGCGTGCCAGTTGTGCCTCCTGTGTACTGCAAGACAGCAAGATCCTCAAGCGGATCAATGTGCAGCGCTGGCGGGTTGGTGTCAACACTCCCAAGGAGTAATTCTTTGAATGAGTAAATGTTTGCACCGACTGCAGGCTTGGCGGCGGGCACCGAAGCCACAGTTGCATAATCGTCTAAACTAGTTACAATAACACGTTTCAGTGTGGTTCGCTGCCAAACTGCTTCAACAACAGGAAAAAGCGAATCGAGCGTAACTATTGTTTCCGCTCCCGAATCACGCAGTTGGTACTCCACTTCTCGTTCCTTATGCAGAGGACTTATAGCAGTTAGAACAGCACCAACCTTTAGAACACCAAAATAGGCGATCACGAACTGCGGAGTGTTCGGCATGAAAAGCGCTACGCGGTCACCGCGCCGCACGCCTAATTGATAGAGTGCAACTGCGAATCGCTTTGAAAGTGTATTTAACTCGCTGTAAGTGATCTGGCTTTCACCGTACGCGATGGCTACTTTGTCAGCATATTCTTGGGTAGTCTTTTCAAGAAGACCGCAAAGTGGAACCAGCGGGTAACTAATGCTCTTAGGCACCTGATTAGGATAAGACTTAAACCAGCACCTTTTTTGTGTCCCCATAGAAAAACCTTCTTTTGTCATCTTTAACGCTTATTGCAGTTTTAATCTTTCTCGTTAATGCACCTTCAGAAGTCTATAGGCAGCTCTCAGTGGTATGTTTGAAGAAAAATTTAATAAAACAAAAAAGAGGCGCCAGACTGTTTTAAACAGAATTACTTCTTGCTCATCAAATATTCATGTATAGCCTTAGCTGCTTTCTTGCCCATACCCATAGCACTAATGACGGTAGCAGCGCCTGTAGCGACATCGCCTCCAGCATAAACGCCCTCTAAACTGGTTTTGCAGTTCTCGTCAACTTTAATGGTGCCATGCCGTGGATCAGTAACCAAGCCTTCTGTAGTACGCTGAATAATCGGGTTTGGCGTCTGCCCGATAGCAATGATCACAGTGTCAGTTTCCATGACAAACTCGGATCCAGGAATCGGCTTAACACTACGCCTGCCACTTTTGTCAGGCTCCCCAAGCTCCATACAAATGCACTTCATGGCTTTGACCCAGCCCTTCTCGTCGCCGTAGAACTCCACAGGAGCAGCAAGGAACTTGCACACCAAGCCTTCTTCCTCAGCATTCTCGATCTCTTCTTTACGCGCAGGCAACTCGTCACGCGATCGCCTATAAACCAAACACACTTCAGCACCCAACCGCATTGAGCAACGTGCACAGTCCATGGCGACGTTGCCTCCACCAATGACAACTACATGCTTTCCAATGCGAATCGGCGTATCATAATCAGGAAAAGCGTAAGCCTTCATGAGGTTAACTCTAATCAGGAACTCGTTAGCAGAGTAGATGCCGCCCAAGTTCTCGCCTGGGCAACCAGTAAACTGGGGCAAACCAGCACCGCTGCCGATGAACACAGCGTCAGTACCACTCTTCATTAATTCGGGAATGGTTACTGTCCTGCCGACAAGGCTCCCTAACCGCAAATCAACACCCAGCTTTTTAATGTATTCAATCTCGTTGCGCACGATGACTTTTGGTAAACGAAACTCGGGGATACCATAAATCAGCACGCCGCCACCGACATGCAACGCTTCATAGATGGTTACTTCGTGACCAAGCTTCACCAAGTCAGCTGCAGCCGTCAATCCAGCTGGACCAGCACCGACAATAGCTACTTTTTTGCCTGTTGGCGGCGCCTTTTCAGGAATCTGAAAACCATGTTCACGCTCCCAATCCGCGAGAAAACGCTCTAAACGCCCGATGCTTACAGGATCACCAACTTTGCCAACAACACATTTTGATTGACACTGCTCTTCCTGTGGGCAAACACGACCGCAAACAGCAGGCAAAGCGTTTTTCGTCTTTATTATGGCAATACCCTCAGCATATTTCTTCTCACGGATACACTTGATAAACTGTGGAATCGGAACCTCCACAGGGCAACCAGTCACGCACTGTGGCTTAGGACATTGCAGGCAACGATTTGCCTCTTCCAGCGCCATCTCCTCGGTGTAACCTAAGGCCACCTCGTTAAAGTTTTTAGCGCGGACTTTTGGGTCCTGTTTAGGCATTTCTACGGCTTCTTTCTTAAGTTTAGGTTTAGGCTTTGTTTCTGCCACACTTGCACTCTCCATGCATTTCCCATAACATTGAACTTAGTCGTTCCTCAGGGAGCAACAAGCGTTGACGCTGGATCAACCCGTCAAAATCAACCTTATGCCCATCAAACTCGGGTCCGTCAACGCAGCCGAACAACATTTTTCCGCCGACAGTAACACGGCAGACACCGCACATGCCCATGCCGTCAATCATTATCGGCGTCAAAGTCACAATCGTGGGAATACAATAAGGCCTAGTAATCTCGCTAACTTCACGCATCATAACTACGGGACCCAACGCAACACAGCGATCAAACCGCTCAGTCTTTAATAACTCCTTAAGGAAATCCAGCCCTTTATAGCCTATTGAACCATCATCAGAAGCCACATACACCTTGTCGCTTAATGCTTTGGCTTCCTTTTCCATAAACAGGAAATCTTTCGACCTGCAACCAAGCACTGTGGTCACGTGATTTCCCGCCTCTTTCATGGCTTTCACCTGCAGCAACATAGGCGCAATCATTATGCTCCCGCCGACGCAAAGTACTTTACCAAACTTTTTGATTTCAGACGGATTGCCCAATGGGCCCGTTACATTCAGCAAGCAGTCGCCCTCATTCAGCAAACCTAATTCTTTAGTGGTTTTACCTACTTCATGGAAAGCAAACGAAACTGTGCCCTTCTTCACGTCATAACCGCAAATTGTTAAGGGCACACGTTCACCCTTCTCATGGGGAACGACTATCACAAACTGGCCTGGTTGCGCTTTCGCTGCTACGGCTGGCGCGTAAACCTCGAACAAGGTTTCCTTGTGCGCAAGTTTCTTTTTACAGATTATTTCGTACGTTTTACTTTCGCCTCCTATTTGACGATTATACTTTGAGGTAATGCAGAGATTTTCTGGTAGAAACTTTCAAACTTTGATTTGAATTCACCCTTACATCTGGGTGACAATTCAAATAATTCGAACCGTTCAATTAAGCCTTTTTTCTTGAGGACATCTTTTAACACGCCGAGATTGCGTTCAGCAGTGTCTCTGCCTTCGCTTAGTTTGCAGTCATCGGCAGCACACACAACACCCATGACCCCGTCAAAACCACACTGCAGAGCGTTAACAACGTGGACTGGATCGAGCCCTTTAAAGCAGGGAACCTCCAAAACCACAGCGTTCTTGCCTGCAAGCACAGCGCTAGGGTTGTCTAATGCTGGAAACTCTGCCCATTGGCAACTGAACACTAACACTGCAGGTTCTTTGCTGCGAGCTTTGATTGCCGCTATGGCTTTACCATAACGTTGCAGCACATTCTCAAATTCGAAGCCTTTAACTTCTATGGCTTTATGTGGGCAGACAAGCGCGCAAGCACCACAGCCGACGCATTCGTCATAGACAATTGAAGGCGTAGAGAACGGCTCTGCCTTTATTGCTTTATAGGGGCAGATGAATACGCATTTATCGCAGCCCACGCATTCTTCGGTTTTGTAAATGGCTTTCCGCGAGTATTTTACAACTTTCAAAACGTTTTCGTCGAAACCTAACTGTTTTAGAACGTTTTTGCTCAACTGGAGACGCCGAGTATTGATTTTTGTGCCTTCTTTATAACGGCAGAATTTGTCTTCACATTGGATTGAAATAATGTTTTTTATTCCTGAGCTTAAAGCTTTAAAAATGAAGTCTGTACGCAGTCTACCTGAACAGGGAACACGCAGCGGAATGTAATTCTTAACTCGTATACCGTGCTCTTCCAATATTTCTTCTACTTCGCATGTAGAAGGCGAATTGCCGCGGCACATTGAAACAAGCGTGTCGCTTCCAGTTTTCTCGCGAATAGAATTTACGTATTCAATCAAATTCTCATAATCATAGTAGGCTATTTTTATCGCGGCAACTGGGCAGGCACTGTAGCAGATGCCACAAACTTGGCATTTCTGGATGTCAATTTCCACTTTGCCTGTTTCAGCGTCACGTTTTATGGCTTCGTAGGGGCAAATAGAATAGCAAACATGACAGCGACTGCATAAGTCTTGGTTGATTTCAACCGCGGTGAGACATTTTTCACTCATTATTCTTGACCTCAGACGTTTTTAGCTGAAATCTTGACCGTTTAAGCACTTGAGTTTATGCTTATAAGGTTTTGAAATGGGTTTCAGGGTGATATAATGTTTTCCCTTTATTTGTGGTAATATGGTTGTCGAATGTAGCGGTAAGCTTCAAGCGCCGCAGTAATTCCTTGACCAACAGCTGTGCCTACTTGCTTAACAGGGTGATTCGTAACGTCACCAGCAGCGTAAACACCAGCCATATTTGTGCGTTGTCTAATGTCAATTTTGATGTAGCCATGCTCGTCAACCGCTACTCCTGCATCTTGGGCTAATTTGCTATTAGGCTCCTCGCCCACCTGAACAAAAACGCCTTCAACAGCCAAATCCCTGATTAAACCTGTTTTATGATCTAACAACAGAACTTTGTTAACAACCTTATCGCCAGCGATCTCCGTTATTTCAGAGTTAAATATAATCTGAATGTTACTTTTTGATGTAGCATCTTTTACAAGTGCCTCTTCAGCGCGAAAGACATCTCTACGGTGAACCAGAATGACCTCGGCAGCCATACCTGAGAGATACAATGCGGTCGCTAACGCGGAGTTGCCGCCGCCCACAACTAGTACCCGCTTGCCCTTAAAAAAGGGTCCGTCACACACAGCACAATAACTCACACCCTTACCGCGAAATTGCTTTTCACCTTTAACTCCAAGTTCGCGATAGTGAGATCCAGAAGCAATAATAACTGCTTGTGCTATATGCTGGGAAATTGCAGTTTTAACGGTTTTCTTTTCACCTTTCAGATCAAGGCTAACTACAGGTTCCAGTTCGCGTATGACGGCACCTGCTTTTCTGCAATGTGAAACCATTTTTTCAGACAGTTCGGCACCGCTTATTTGGGTAAAACCAGGGTAATTTTCCACAAATGGAGCATCAGCTGTTGTGCCACCAGCCATTTTTTCATCTATAACCAGTGTTTTCAATCCGCTTCTCGCGGCGTAGATCCCTGCAGCTAATCCGGCCGCGCCTGCGCCGATAACTATGACATCCCAATTATCCATGAATAAGCGCCTCGTGAAAGAGTTGGTAAGAGCGGTTTATGAATTATTCGGCGGTAACAGACTTGCCGTATAGGGTGGTGCAATGCTACAAAAAGTTCATATTACTTGTCTCTCAATGTTTAATTGTAAGGTGAATTCTGTGCCCAAGATTCTTGTACTTTATTATAGTCGCACGGGAAACACTGAAAAGATGGCTAATGCTGTAACTGAGGGCGCACGGAGCGGGGGTGACGTGGAAGTTGAATTGAGCTATTATATAGATGCGAACGAGTTGGAAAGCTTTGACGCCGTGCTTGTTGGTGTGCCGACTTATCATCATGATATACCAATGAATGTTAAGAAACTTTTTGAGGAGGCAGCAGTAAAAGGGATAAGCTTAAAAGGCAAAGTCGGTGCAGCTTTCGGTTCTTACGGTTGGAGCGGAGAAGCACCTAAACTTGTTATTGAAATAATGAGGAATAAGTTTGAAATGCGAATTATTGAGCCACTATTGCTTGCGAAGTATGCGCCTGATCAAGATACTCTCGATGCATGCCGCAATCTTGGGAAACGTGCAGCTGAAAAACTTATTCCCACAGCGTAAATTGCCTTAAATTATGGAGGAGAAAAAACATGGGTTCAAACCAAGAATTAATAAATTTTATGAAGACACAGATCACGGTTGAAAAAGAAATCGTGGAATCATTAAATGAGAGTTTAATAAATATTAAAAACCCGCCAGTCAGAGGCGTACTAAAGGGTATATCCTTAGATTCTATAAAGCACTCTGAGCTTTATGCCTCGGCAGTTAAGCTCTTAACAGAACCTTCTCAAGCCTTAAAGGAAGAAAACCTTGACGAACAAAGAACGCTGGTGGAAAAACACATCAAATTGGAAGCAGAACTAATTAAAAAATTAGAAGCGATATTGCCCATAGTTGAGAATAAGAAGGTGGCTTTTCTTTTAGAGGCGATATTGACTGACGAGAGGAGACACCACGCAATGTTAAAAACAGTTTTGGAAGTGATAGTCCGTGGCGAAACAATAACCGAAGCTGATTGGTGGAAACTCCTATGGGAAAATGTACCCTTCCACGGCACACCCGGCGGATAAAACATTTTTCAAGCTAAACAGCGCCACAGGAAAATAATAGGAGCGAAAAACGTGTCTATTGGCGTGATGATTTAAGCGATATAATATGCCCGATGGTTAAAGGAAAAACACAAATGGAAAAAGCAGCAGGCTACGTTAAAAGAACGCTATAAAATTGGTTCACCAGCATATAACGAAACAGAAAAGAGATACAACAACGCACAATCGGATTATAACGATTGGCTGGAACAGTTAAAGTTCTACATAAAACAGGACAAAAAAGACATTAAACCAATCATGGAAAAATTTGAACTGATAGCTAAAGAAATCAACAATTTTGTTAAATTTGTTTATGAGCTAGCACCAACAATCAAGGCAACGCCATTTGCACTCGCGGTTCCCTTTGATGTAGGAGGAATTGTTGACGCCGCAGTAAAACTAGGATATCGCCAAGAAGGCGCGAGAAGAAAACCGAAAGAAAATAATAGAAACAATATAGATGCGCCGTCTTGGAAAAATTTCAAAGACATTTAGCGCTTATAGCCGCTAAGCGCTATCACTATAGTAGGACGTTATAAACGCATTGCCTATTTATACCGTGATTGTTGTGGCGTGTGTCTGCGGCGGGAAAGGAGTGAGAAACTGGGCGCAAAAGATATGGGGAGCGACCCCGCCTCAGCACACGTCAACAGCGCATGTTTTTTGTCAGAGTTAAATATTTTTCCGTATGAAATAGGCATATGTAATGAATAATTGAAGGAAAAGCATTATTCTGACCTGTTTACTGAAAACTCAAAAATAGTCTGTTATCTGATTCCAGGACGGAGAATCATTTGCTATGCCGCTTCAGAGAGTATTACTTAGCTTAAAGCTAAATGAAACAATAATGGATACATTTATTCAGTAATTAAGCAGACTTTTTGGTATTTATCTAAAGCTTCAGCAATAGGGAGAGGTTATTCTATAAACAACTTCTAGCCTCAAAGAGGATACTGTGACTACAGGGCAAGTCGTTTAGGGCAAGATTGTATGGTGTAAAACTTCAGACTCGGCATTTGGGAAACTGAACTGATTTTGGTGAAGCAAAGAGCACATGCATGAGGGAATGCATACATTTATTTGTGAAGTTTTAACGGTTTAATTACGCAATACCACCTAACAATAATGATGCAACGGCAGCAACGGCGACTATTACGATAGTTTCCATGAGGGTTATTTTCCAGTTTACACGAGTTTTTTTAGAGCGATATCGAACAAGAAAAATTCCTACAACTATACCCACGATAGTCAAAGAGAGGATTAAACCGATGGGAGGTGGCAAGAGCAGATAAGTTATTATTGGTATACTTCCTGCGAGAAACGTTGTAGTACCGCAGATTATTGCTGCATATAGGTTTGAACGGTGTATTTCCTTATCTAGCAAACGGAAAAGTTTTTGAACAATTAGGAGGGATTTATCGCGTTCTTTTTTATCAGGAATATCGCTTAAACTGTAATTCATTAGTGTCTGCAAGGTCATTATGTCTGCTAGATCCGCTGTTATTCCGCCGAGGAGAAAACTAGAGAAGTTGGTTATGGCAACAGCACTTAACGTGAGGAAGGCAGCGAAAACCATGTTAGGTGACAGCCCAACAGTTAAAGTGGATATAAAAGCTGAGAGGATCACTACTAGACCAGTTATGGAGCCGTCAGCTAATCCAGCCACAACTTCGAGTATTGGTTCCTTCTTCAAAAGAAGGCTCTCCCATTCTTTACCGAGTCTACGACCTTGATCGGTTAATTGCACAGAATCGTCTTCATTTATAATCAATCCTTCAGAAGCCATTTCCCTCAACGCTTTATCAAGCTCATTGAAATCAATGCAGGTATAGCTCGCACAGACTTTGTCGATTCGGCGTTTAAGCGCGGATTTAGGCAACTCGGCACTTTTAGTTAGATTCAGCAAAATGATTATCCTTAAAACATCAGGCAACTCTTGAATTTCAAAGGACACTCAGCAAGTCACCATTATGTACATTAAAAATGCACTTTACAAACTAATAACCATTATGTGCCATGTTATATGATAAAGCTGTCGTTTCCTGTTGCATTAGGAATTCTATAGTTCCTTTTTATAATTAAACGCATAATTGATCCGCTACTTGCCAGAAACAACGTGAACTACAGGCTTTACCCAAGATCGAGCACTGAAAGCACTTTTCAAATAGAAAAGCATTAGACACACAGAAGATAAAACATTTCAGGTGAAAATAGAGGCAGACGGACAAAGCTTATTTAACGTACACCCAGCACACTGTGGCTTCTTTGCATGACACACACGCCGCCCATGAAAAATTAACAAATCTGTGAACCGCATCCACTTATCCCTTGGAACAAGTTGCATCAGTTCAACTTCTATTTTGTCAGGATTATCTGTATCTACGAGCCCAAGCCGCTGCGCAAGCCTACGCACATGAGTATCAACAGCAATACCAGCAACAATGCCGTAGGCATTAGCTAAAACAATATTAGCTGTCTTTCGCGCCACCCCTGGAAGTTCAAGCAACTCATCCATAGTTCTCGGCACCTGCGAACCATACTTTTCTACAAGCAACCTACAACAGGCCTTTATATTCCGAGCCTTATTGCGGTAGAAACCTGTAGACTTTATATCCTGCTCCAGCACAGCCAAATCGGCATTAGCGAAGTCTTCGGCTACCCTGTACTTACGAAACAATATTTTAGTAACCATATTAACGCGTTCATCAGTACACTGCGCAGACAAAATCGTAGCAATCAGCAATTCCAACGGACTCGTATAATGCAACGCAATCTTGGCATCTGGGTGCTCCTTTTCAAGCAACTCCAATATTTTCAGCACACGCAACTTGAGATCAACTTGCACACCGGACCCAGACACACTCTACAACCTCATTTAAATAAGTGGGTATAACTTTGCTCATACAACAACAAGTAACGGCAAGCAGCTAATTTGTTTTTCTACAATCCACTGAATTGTCTTGAGTCGGAAAATTAATTAAGCCAAACCCGTGATTACACACAAACACAAAAAGGTGAAAACTAATGGCGATAAAAGTAGGAATAAACGGTTTTGGAAGAATCGGACGCTTGCTCTACCGCGCAGCAATCGAACGCAAAGCAAAAATAGACTTCGTAGCCATCAACGACCTTGCAGACACACAAACCAATGCCCACCTTCTCAAATATGATTCAATCCATGGCAGATTCCCAGGAACCGTGGAAGTCAAAGGCAACGATCTAGTAGTCAATGGAAAAACCCTCAAAGTCCTCACCCAAAAAGATCCTGCAGCACTCCCATGGAAAGATTTAGGCGTATACCTTGCAGTTGAATCCACAGGTTTATTCACCGACCGCGAAGGCGCTGCAAAACATTTAACAGCAGGAGCAAAAAAAGTCCTTATCAGCGCACCAGCCAAAAACCCTGACATAACAATCGTTTTAGGAGTAAACGAAAAAAGCTACGATCCTGAAAAACACAACATCATCAGCAACGCCTCATGCACAACAAACTGCCTCGCACCAATCAGCAAAGTACTTGACGAAAACTTCGGAATAGAAAAAGCCTTCATGACAACCTGCCACAGCTACACCAACGACCAGAGAGTCCAAGACCTTGTACATAAAGACCTACGCAGAGCGCGTGCAGCCGCACTCAACATCATTCCAACAAGCACAGGAGCAGCTAAAGCGATCGGCGAAGTCCTGCCATCCTGTAGCGGTAAAATGAACGGCATCGCACTACGTGTACCCACAGCAGACGTATCCATCGTAGACCTAACAGCAGTACTCCGCAAAGAGGTTACTGCAGAAGACATTAATGCCGCCATGAAAAAAGCCGCAGCAGGACCACTAAAGGGCATACTAGAATACACAGAAGACCCCATAGTCTCATCTGATGTGCTCCACTCTACCTATTCAGCAGTCTTCGATGCACAATCAACCATGGTTATGGGCGGCAAAAGCAACTTCGTCAAAGTATTTGCATGGTACGACAACGAGTGGGGCTTCTCCTGCAGAATGGTTGAACTTATAGAGTTGATAGGCAAAAAAGCAGGACTTTAAGCACGTAAAACCTAAACCTTAAAACCTACAACCCACCTTTTTTTAGATAAAAATATTGAGAGTGAAAGCCATGACAAAATACCTTACATTAGACGACGTCAAAGTAAAAGACAAGATTGTTCTACTCAGAGTTGACTTTAACAGCGAAATTGACCCCGCAACCAAAAAAGTCACAAGTGACGTACGCATAAGAGCACACGCCGAAACAACCATCAAAGAACTCGCTGAAAAAGGAGCCAAAACCGTCATACTCGCACACCAAGGAAGAAAAGGTGATCCTGACTACACAACACTAAAAGAGCACTCGGAAATCTTGGGCAAAATCCTAAAGCGCCCAGTAAAATACGTAGACGAAGTATTCGGCGACAAGGCGAAAAACGCCATTAAAACACTCAAAAACGGTGAAATCCTAGTTCTCGAAAATGTTCGCAGTTGGGATGGCGAAACTAAAAGTGGCGCCCCAGAACAACATGCCAAAACAGAGTTAGTGCAAAACCTTGCACCACTAGCAGATTTATTTGTGAATGACGCCTTCGCAGCGGCACACCGTGGTCACGTTTCCATGGTAGGCTTCACCGCCGTATTGCCATCAGCAGCAGGCCGCATAATGGAACGCGAACTAAAATCACTTGCAAGGGCATTGGAAAAACCTGAAAAACCATGCGTCTACGTAATGGGCGGCGCAAAAGCCGATGACTCACTGGAAATAAGCAAGTATGTACTAAGCAACGGCATTGCTGACTACGTAATTGTTGGTGGCGTAACCGCGCAACTGTTCCTCGCGGCAAAAGGCGCGGATTTAGGCAAGAAGAACATGGATTTCCTAGCCAAAAAAGAATTAACAGGGCTGATTCCAGGCATCAAAGAGTTACTGCAAAAATATCCCAACAAGATAATGGTTCCAGTTGACGTTGCGGTGGATATTGATGGTAAAAGAAAAGAAATTAGCGTGGACAGACTGCCCACAGAATACGCAATTTTTGACATAGGCACAAAAACTGTTGAAAGCTATGCTTCACTCATAAGCAAAGCAAAATCCATAGTGGTCAGCGGACCAATGGGTGTTTACGAAAACAAAGAATTCAACTACGGTACCAAAAAAGTTTTCGAAGCTATAGCAAACTCCAAAGCATTCTCACTTGCGGGCGGTGGAAACACAATCGCAGCTATACAGGAATATGGGCTGACAAATAAAATCAGTTATATCAGTACTGCTGGCGGTGCACTCATCGAATTCCTCATGGGTAAGAAGCTGCCAGGTGTTGTAGCTCTGGAAACTGCCACTAAGAAGAAAACCATCTGACACACATCATTTTTCTTTCAAATTTCCTTTTTTAGCCACAAACACTCAAGTGGGTTTTTATAGTTTAACAGTTTAACCTGCTCAAAAGCATCAATATGCCGTCATAACACCTGTCGATTAAACGCTCACATTTTTTCTGGCGCCACTATACCGATTAAATCCAAAGCGTTATGCAATACTATCCGTATCGCATCGGTTAGAGCTACGCGTGCATCGCTTAGTTGTTGCGGCTGTGCCTTAATTACTGGTAACGTGTTGTAGAAAGTGTTAAATTTGTCTGCGAGCACGTTTGTATAGTCAGCGATTAAGTTAGGTTTAAAGTATTCTGCAGCTTCAACAAAGGTTTCTGGAAAGCTTGCTAATGTCAATATTAATTCGTGCTCTAATTTTTCTTTTAGCATATCATAAGCAGGATTTTCTGGTTGCCTTTCAGCCTTGCGAAGGATGCTGCATGCACGTGCATGTGTATATTGAACGTACGGTGCACTGTTTGTTTCAAAATTTAATGCTTTATCCCAAGTGAATACTACGGGTTTGGCAGCATCAACATCCAATAGGCTGTAGCGTACTGCGCCTATTCCTACAAACTCGGAGATTTTTCTTTTTTGCTCTTCTGACAGGTGCGGTGAACGTTTTGTAACTTCTTCGTATGCTCGTTGAATTGCTTCGTCCAAGACTTCATCAAATGTAATGTAGCGTCCTCTTCGACTAGACATTTTGTAGCCTGGAAGTGTGACCAGGTTGTAGGCGAAATGTATTAGGTTGTCTGCATAGTTGCTGTAACCTAAGGCGTAAAGCAATAGTTTCAGTTGGAGTTGAGCTAGTGATTGTTCCATGCCAATTACGTTTATGACTTTTTCTGCTTTAGTGAATTTCCAAAGCGTATAGGCTATATCGCGCGTAGTATAGAGTGTTGTTCCGTCTGCGCGCATAAGCGTAAGCCGTGGTATTTCGTGGTTTTCGTTCAAGCCCAGTTTTGTTTTGAGCCGTAGAGTTTGGGCTACTTTTTCCGCGTTAAATTCCAAAACGCCGTTTTCAGTGTGAACAAACGGTGTTGTCTTAAGTCGCTGTAACACTTCAGTCACTTGGCTACTCCAGACGAAGTCGCTTTCCCAATCCCACGAATCATAAAATATTTCAACGCGCCTTTGTGTTTCTCTGAAACCTTGCAAGCAGAGTTCGCTTACTTCCCTTATGAGTTTTTTAGCTTCAGGTTCGCCGTTTTCGTAATTGCGGTTTAGTTTGTTGATTTCCTCTTCAGGATTTTCGTCTTGGCTGATTTTTGTTAGAAGAGCCTCAAAAATTTCTGGGAATTTTTCTTTAAGCTCCGCAGCTATGGATACCCATTCGCCGATTTCTCTGTTAATTTTTTCTATCTCATCAATATTTGCTGTTGCTTTGGCTTGCTCAAGCGTTTTCTTCAAACGGTTGATTTCCACTATACAACTTGTGACTGTGTATATTTTTCCTACAAAGTGATCGGGTTTTTCATTTGGTTGCGGTTTACCTAATTTTTGGTAACCATAAGCAACCACTGACGATTGTCTGCCAACATCGTCAACATAATAGTGCCTGGAAACTCTGTGCCCCCTACGTTGTAGAATACGTGCAAGCGAATCGCCTAATATGGGATTTCTTGCTTGTCCGATGTGTATGGGGTGAAGCGGATTGACGCTTGTGTGTTCAATGATCACTGAATAAGCGTGGGGTGCTTTTATGAATCCATAGTTGTATCCTTGCTGCTTAATCGACGTGAGTGTTAAAGCGGAGAATTTTGGGAAGTTCACGTGGAAGTTTATGTAGCCATTTACAGGCGCGACTTTTTCTATTAAAGTAAAACATGATGTGTCAATGGCTTTGGTTAGGTGCTCTGCAAGCGCAAAAGGCTGGATGTTTAGCTTCTTTGCAAGTTCAAAACAAAGTGAAGAAGAAAGTTGTCCTAATTCGATGTTTGGAGGTTTATTCAGTGATAGCGTGCCAACTGTTGTTTCTGGCAAAACTTTTTTCAGCGCATGTGCTAATGCATCTTCGCATTCTCTTCGGAATACTCCGAGCGGGTTTTCTGTAACCATCAGCCTTTTGCTCCATTTTCGCATTTTAACGCTAAATCTTTAAGAGCATGTTATATTTTAACTTGGAAAGCGTCTCTTATCTATGTATGGATGCAAACAGCTATGAACACAAAAATAGTTTTCTCAGAAAAATGTTTGAATTACGGCGCATGGCACATTGAAAGCCCGCAAAGAGTGAAAATAGCTTATGAAATTTTGAAGGAAAAGGGGTTCGAGTTTTTGGAACCTGAAGCAGCAAAAGAAGAGGATTTACTGCTGGTTCATGACGCCGAGTACGTTTGGAACTTGAAAAAGGGCTTAGTTGAGGATCCTGACACTCCTGCATATGACAACATTTTTGATTTTGCCAAGCTTTCTGCTGGTGGTGCTTTGTTGGCAGCTAACGTGGGTGGTTTTTCACTTATGCGCCCACCTGGTCATCATGTTGGCAAGCATGGTGCAGCGTTAGGGGTTTACACGCGTGGCTTTTGTTATTTAAATAATGTGGCGATAGCAGTGCGCGCTTTAGGAAAGCCTACGTTGATTTTGGATATTGATGGCCATCATGGCAATGGTACCCAAGAGATTTTTCAGGATGATGAATGTGTGACTTATGTTTCTTTGCATCGATATCCGCATTATCCGGGCACTGGTGTTTCCTCTGAGGGAAATTGTTTAAATTTTCCGTTGCCTGTTGACTGCGGCGAAGCCATGTATTTGAAAACCCTTCGACGCGCTTTAGACATGGTTAATTTGGGCGGGGTTGAAGTTGTTGCAGTATCAGCGGGTTTTGATACTTATGTAGGTGATTTGGCTTCTTTGGGGTTAACTGAGCATAGCTACTTGGAGATAGGCAAGTGCATTGCTACTTTGAAGAAACCAACGTTTTTTGTTTTGGAAGGCGGCTATATTGGTGAAAAGAATGGACTTGCAATTGCTCAGTTGCTAAAGGGGTACGAAGAAAACGTTAGCTAACGCTTTTGCTTTGTAGAGTTTAGTGAAATGTTATTTTTGTTTTGTTGTTCTCTTTTTTAATGCTTCAAGTTTCTCGGTTACTTTCATTGCTCTTTTTTCAGCGTCAGCCAGCAATATGTTCCATTCTCTGTTTTTGGCTATACTTGCCAAGCGCTCAATTTCTGTTGGAAGCTTCTCTAGGGCACTGTTGAATTTTGTATCTGCTTCTTCATCAGTACTTACAAGTTCTAATGCTTCTTCTGGGCAGAATTCGATGCATTTTGGTTCGCCGTTGCATAAGTCGCAGGTTACAGCTTTGCCTGTGTCTGGGTGAATCATTATTCCGCCGTGTGGACACGCTTGAACACACCAATCGCAGCCTTTGCACTGTTTTTCTTTAACCATGATTAGACCGGTCTTTTCAGATTGCACCAGCGCTTTTTCTGGGCAAGCTTTCACACATGGGGCATCTTCACATGCTCTGCAAGTGAGGGCGAAATTAAATAGGGGTGTCATGCGGATTACACGGATTCTAGAGCAAACTAAGCTACCTAGAGGTTCGTTTTTTTCTGTTGCACACGCGTATTCGCAAATTCCGCATCCTGTGCATTTGCTTGGGTTAACTGAAACGAATTTTTTTGACTCAAATTTTGTGGTTGACATTGTTAATGTTTGCCCCTTTTTTTGGTATGTAAGTGTTTCTTTGGGTTTTTAACTGTTGCTTCTGGATAGTTGAAATTTATTGGGGTATTTTTGTTGTTTTCTGACGGACTAGTTATGTTTGGTTTTTTGTTTATCTTTTGTTTTTGTATCTTTCACGGTATGCTTCAACAGTTGGGAAAACTTCTTTTACGCGTTCGTATCGTTTTTTTGCGTTAATACTTTGTTGCAATGCTATTACATCTTTAGGTTTGCTGAATCTTTCAGTAGTGCCATCTTGTCTTTTTCGTTTGATCTTTATGCAGTCATCAACCATACAGCTTAATACGCAAGCACTGCAGTAAACGCACAGGTCTTCTGTGATGCCTATTTCGCCTGTTTTCCAGTATAACGCGTTGGTTGGGCACGCCTTGATACATAATTTGCATTCTATTCCCCAGCATGTTCGCTTGTCTATGCTTATGCTTCCCTCTGTGAAAAATTCCTTGATACCTGACGCTGCTAAGAGTTCTTTTCTTTGTTTTTGGCTTTTAGTTTCGTTATCTGACAACAAACTGAATATGTCAACAACGGCGTTGCTTTCCTTAGGCATTACAAGTCATCTTTACATGTTTGTGCTTAACCGTATAGCAACTGTAGATATAATTACTTATTCCCGTAGTTTTGGACTTTTTATCTCTTGAGGTTTTTAAGCTTCTGATATGTTCTGGCTTGTATTAGGGGCGCGATTGAATAGCAGTCAGAGAGCTTCGTTATATTTTTGCCCAGTCAAGCATTTAATGAAAAGCTAGATCTTTTTTTGTATTCTTTAACGTTTTTTATTGTCATGTTATTAATGCTCCCGATCTTAACATGCGTCACATTGGCCAAGTTTCGAGATAAAAACGGTTTTGTGCCAGTTTTGAAAATGATTATAATCTATGTCGCGTGGGCAGATCTGCATAATCGCATTTTACCACAATCTCAGGAGCTAAAGTGAATGTAAAGTAGGTCTGCGTCAGCAGGATTGTGTCTATCCTGTCGATGTTGCCGAGGCGGCGAATGTCCCCTATAATATAAGAGAGTTGCTGCAAGTTCCTAAATCTTGCCCATGCGAAGAAATCATAATCTCCAATTAAGGGAACGATCATGTACAGATCAGGTATCTGTGTCAGACTTTTCATGACATTTGCTCTGTCCACCTCGGCTGCGCAAGACAGCATTAAGAAGGCGGTACCTTCATCGCCCAATTTGCGCCCATCTACGAGTACAGCACACTGTTTGATTATTCTTTCTTTTTTCATTTGTTCGTACCTTTTTCTAACTGTTTCAGGAGATACACCTATCTTTTTAGCTATATGGGAAAAAGGCATCTGCGCATCCTTCATCAGTTCCGTGAGAATCTGGGTATCAACTGCGTCCATTGTTATCGACCCCTGAAGTGATTGTTTGTTTTAAGGTTTTTGCATAGTTGTAATACGTTTCTCCGCCCCATATGTTGATGGCAACTCGATTTATTCCTCTAATATTTTTAATTGTTGAAGTGATTTTTTTAAGCTCTTCGATGTCGCGTCCCCGAATGAGAGCACACAAATTGTAGCGACCAATGCTCTCAGCACAGATAATCACATTTTGCATCTCTCTTATCATCTTCTTGGCTTTAGGCTCCAATGAATCTGCTGCATCGATGAGTAATGTTGCATAGAACGGAAAACCGAACACTACTGGATCAACCACAAAGCGTGTTCCCACGATAATGCCTTCTTGTTTCAGTCTTTTTATTCTTCTGAGAACCGCACTTGAGGTTAATCTACACCTCTTTGCTATTTCTTTGAGGCTTGATCTTGCATCTTCAATCAAGATACTCAGAATCGTAACATCAATTTCGTCAAGTTGCGATTTAGCACACATGATTTTACGAGTGAAACTTTTCATATATATTCTTTGTTGTGGAGTTAATTATTGCTTGCTGTTAATTAACTACACGATAAAAATTGTATAAAAATCGATTTTTATTTAATTATTTCAATTAATTTGCCTTTTTTGTGGAAAAATTTAAAAATAAAAAGACACACAGGAGCTATCACAAAGATGGGAGAAAAAGCAAAATGCGAACGTCAAACCTAAAAACACTATTCGCAGTCGCAATAGCCCTCACACTACTCTTACCGACTTCACTACTGATCGTGACGCAAGTTCAAGCTCAAGCGCAAGGTGGTACAGCAGGCACAGTTACTGGTGGACCACTACCTGCAGGAGTAACCCCTGCGGTTACTGTTGAAGATAAGATTTTCATGAGTTTCAGCCCCAACCCTATTGGAGTAGGTCAAACTTTGCTAGTCAATTTGTGGAGCATACCAGCACCAGGCGCTAATCGGGCACACACAGGATATACTGTTACGTTCACTAAACCTGATGGTACGAAAGATGTCGTTGGACCTATTAACTCATATGTAGCGGACGGAACGGCTTGGTTCGAATACATACCTGATCAAGTAGGCACTTGGAAAGTACAGTTCACTTATCCAGGTGACTACTATCCCGCAGGACGATACGTTAACGGCGTTCTTAACAATTCGGCGCCACCAGGGGCAAGCTTCATGGATCTACGTGACTATCCCGAAACGTGGTACAAACCAGCCCAAACACCAGTACAAACCCTTATAGTACAAAATGAGCCAGTGATGTCATGGTATTCACCATTACCAAATGACTACTGGACTAGACCAATATCTCCTGAAAATAGAGAGTGGTCTGCAATCGGCGGAAACTTCCCATACGCGTACTATAACAGTTTTGTCCGCTATTGCGGTCCCTTCGTTACTGCTCCAAACACAGCACATATCGTATGGCGGAGGCAATTGGCAGTAGCAGGCATCATAGGTGGTGAAGCAGGCCAATACAGCATACAAGCGCAGCCAGGTACGCCAAGCGTGATTTATCTTGGCAGATGCTACCAAACCATAACGGTGCCGATTAACGGCGTTCCCACAAGCTGTGCAGTTTGCTATGACCTTCGAACAGGAGAACAGTTCTACTCAATACCAGTTTCACAAGGAGGAGTTACGCCAACAGCAATATCCTACATAGCGCCATCAGCTTCAGCTCAGGCACTTGGTATAGCTGGTAGCAGCATGACAGTCGATTTGTTAACTGTATCTAGTGGTCGCTTATACAAGATAGATCCTTACAGTGGCGCCGTTACTCTGAACGTCTCAATTTCTCCTTTGACTACAGGTGTCTTTCACAGCAATAATTACATGTTGAGCGTGCAGACTCTTAACGCAACAGCACGGCAATACCGATTGATAAACTGGACTACTGCTGGAAGCAGCAGTTCCCTTGCTGCTCGAATTATCAGCAACATAAGTTGGCCAACAAGCATGGCGCCAGGAGCCACAGGATTGATGGCAGATTTTGAAACTGGTGTAGCAGTTGGAACGGTTGCAGGCATATTTGGATCAGCCTCCGGCGGAGCCCCTGTAACTGGGGGAGACTTTGGATTGGCTGGCGGGGTATATGGAACGCGCATAGTTGGAATTAGCCTAAAGACAGGAGAAGTACTTTACAACTTTACGACTGACATGACATCGTTCAACCCTGGCTCAAATTCCGTATACGATGGAAAAGTGTTTATTCCGATGGATATGGGGTATCTTGACTGCTATGATCTGCGTACCGGGAAACTTCTTTGGCGTTCTAGTGAATTTGACTACCCATGGGGAGCGTTTGGAGGATACAATGCTGAAGCGGCATATGGCTTGTACTACTGGCAAACATATGATGGTGTAGTAGCTTTTAACACTACCACAGGAAAACGGGTATGGAAATATCAGGCATCTGCAACACCATTTGAAACGCCCTACACAATGTCTAACGGTACTAGTCAGTACGCGTTCTTTGGAGTAGCGATGATAGCTGATGGAAAAATCTACGCCTACAACACAGAACACACCCCGAGTCAACCAATTACTCGTGGTTGGAGACTTCACTGCATCAACGCAACTACAGGTGAAGGCATATGGAATATTACTGGTTCAATGCAGCCTGGTGCGATAGCAGACGGGTACTTAACCGCGGGAAACAGCTATGACGGGTACATGTACGTGTTCGGCAAAGGCAAGAGCACTACCACTGTTAATGCTTCGCCAAAAGTTTCGATATACGGAAACAGCGTGTTGATTGAGGGAACTGTTCTGGATTTGTCTCCTGCGCAGCGTGGTACGCCGTGTGTGGCTAAGGAGTCTATGACTGGGTGGATGGAGTATTTGCATATGCAGCATGCTATCCCAGCGGAGGTGAAGGGTGTTCCAGTGTCGCTTGACGCTGTTGATCCCAACGGAAATTTTGTACATATTGGCGACGTAATAACCGATGGCATGAGTGGAACTTTCGGCTTCACTTGGAAACCAGAGATTCCAGGCCAATACAAGGTTACAGCCACGTTCATGGGTGACGATTCGTACGGAAGCTCATATGCAACAACATACGTCAGCGTAACAGAAGCACCACCGGCAACCGCTACGCCTGAACCGCCACAAGCACCACCAGACTACACACTGACAATCATAGGCATGGGTATCGCCATTATGCTTGTTGTCGTCATCGTTGGCATACTCATACTGAGGAAGCGTGCTTAAATGCTAAAACCCAATCGACCATATCCCCCTTTTTTAGTTTATACGGTCTCAATGCTACGGGAAGGAGCTGAAAAGGCGCTGGGTAATCAAAGTGATTGCAGCTTTGCTTCTTTGAGAAGTTGCATCTTCTTTTCTCTCCTTTAGTTTGGTCAGTACCCAACGCCTCAGCAAACCTTTCCCTAACCCGTTAGTAAGTTTCTGTTCTCAGAACACACAGCTGAACATTACAAGTGTTTCTCCAAAATTCGTCAGCGCGAATCACGCTGCCGTACATTTGGATTGCCAAATGCACAAGCAGCAACTTGTGTTTCATTACATCTCCAAAGTAAAATGAGTGGAAAATTTTGGAAGGAAAAAAGCGCTCCGCCGCCACATCACAAAAAACCTTCCTTGAATAGGCAGTCTAATGCACCGCTGAACAGAAGTACGAAATTGCCGCAATGACTAAAAGGACAGCTAACAAGAGCTAAAACCTAATCGAGTATAAATCCACTTAATAGTCCATCAATATCTCAGGAACAGCCTAAAACACTCGAGTTGCACTTTATTCTTGTATAGAATTAGCTCTTTACGCTTTTAGTGTTTTTGAAAAAAGTTTAAATGGTATCCTGCAGCGTTTTACTTGTACGCCTGCGCCGCAACTCAGAAGGTGCCTCTGTTGAACAAGTTTTTGAGCATTGCGTTGCTTGCGCTATTTTTGACTCCAGTAGCAAACATGCCTCTGATTGAAGTCTTGGGCGCAGAATTGCCATCAACAAAAAATTATGAGCGCACATTTAGTTTCGATGTTCAGTGTGGACCCTATTATTTTAGGCACAAGTTATTGATATCGGTGCCTCCTTCGCTCTATAACTACTATCATGGTAAATCTCACAGTGTATATGGCGACGCGGATTATGCTAGGTTCGTGACGCCTAACGTATTCAAGTCTGTTGCGGCGAACATAAGGAATGTTACTGATAACTTGCCTTACAGTGACGAACAGTTTGCAAACGCTGTACTCATGCTGGTTCGCCAAGTTTCATATGTTAAAAGTGACGTTAAGTACCCTGTTGAAACGTTACTGGATAACTCTGGAGACTGTGATTTGTTGTCACTTCTTGCAGCTTCAATTATGATAGCTGGCGGATTAGATGTAGTGTTACTTTATTATAAAAATCTAAGTCCTAGCCACATGAACATTGGAGTTTGCTTATCTTATGCACCAGTTTACCATACATGGTGGTTGCCAGCTGGAAGTTTTGAGTACAAAAACAAAACGTACTGGATGGCCGAATGCACCACGCTGGGCAATTGGCGTGTAGGCGACCAACCTGACCTTCTCTTTGACGCGAATCCACAGATCATTTCGCTTGAGAACTGCGAGGCAGAATCTCCAGCATATGTTGCTGCGAGTTTGGGCAGTTCACTGCTTACTTCAACCATATCCATAACGCTCGCGCCTGGAAACGTAAGCACTGGGGATAATTGGCGCGTGTTGAGAATAACCGGTTCAATTTCACCACCGCATGGAGGTCAAAATGTTGTGCTATACGTTAGGCAAGAAGGCAAGTCATACACTAGTTTTAAGACTACTTCTACGGATGAAACTGGAAATTACTTGTTCACGTGGAATTTTACTTCAAGTGGCACTTATTATGTCCGGACAAGTGTTAGCGGCTTTTTAAATTATTCAAGCTCTGACAGCGATGAGCTGACGGTTTTCACAGGATTTTACCGGCTGCCTGTTCCAAATGAAGCTAACTATTACTGGGCTCTTTTTTCTAATGACGCACTTGCACGTGCAAGTGCTGTGCCTCTGTTCAGTTTCTCCGCAAATCAAAAGAGCAAAGATTTTCTTATTAGCAATTTGGCTGGAGCAGACGTGTTACTCAATGGCGAATTTATGGTACTGAAAGAGCCCCAGCATGAAGTCACGTCTGAAAATAAAATGTTGGATAGCGCGCGTGGCTTTGCCTATTTAACAGAACTTGGGGAGCGCTGGCGATATGATACGTTGCATATTTCAGAGCAATTGTTTGGCAAGACTGATGAATTCTCAACGAATAGTTTGTTTGGATTTATACTTCAAAATAACGGCGAAAATAATTTTTCAGCAGCTGTTAAGGTGTTTAATAGAAGTGATGCTGAAGAGTTAACAGCAAAGCTTGTAAAGGGAAATTCCGCGTTAATTAACGCGTCTGCGTGCACGCGAGAAAACGTGTGGTACAAGGTTACCGCAAGAGTGCTTGCGGCGGAAAAAACTGTTAAACTATTCGATGCAAATGGCACGCTTTTGCAGGACATAACTGTTGACGACTCTGGCACGCGCGCCGGTGAAACAGGGATTTTAGTGGCTTATGACTCATCTGCCTTTGTCGTTTTTAAAAATTTGAAAGCTGAGACACTTAGTCAGACTCCGTCTTCAAATAATAATGTGTCATCTGCTGATTATGGGCTTGGTTCGGAACCTGTTTTTGTTTTGCCAGTATTGTTTGCTACAGTTATTGCTATTGTGATTTTTGTTGAAGAGCGCAAACGAGTGGGGTCAGGTACTTTTTAGGTTATTAATGTACTTCAAAATGATCTTTGGGTGGTTTAACGCCGTTTTCAGAACGTAAACTGGGTTTTTGATGTTATTGATCAGCGATAACTTTTTGTATTCTTTCAGTGCAATCGCGGCTATTTCTTTTACTTCTTGCGTAGTGAAATCTTTGGTTTCTATTAATGGTTCGCCGTGCGCTTGCCGAACTTCAGCGAAAGCGCGTGGTGTTAGCTCTTTTTTGATGTAGCCTTTGTGTTTGCATTCTTCATAAAGTTTGGTGCCATATGATGGCGTTGCAAAAAACAGGTGCATGCCGACATCGTAGTCTTTTTTGAGTTTAAGTGCAAAATCTACTGTTCGCAACATGTTTTCCTTTTTTTCGCCTGGGAACCCGATAATGTAAAAAGCGCCTGTTTTAAGTCTTATATCTTTACATATTTTGGCTACTCTGATTACGTCTTTCAGGTTGAGGCTTTTGCCGATTATGTGGTCTAGCACCTGTTGATCTCCAGATTCGACGCCGAAGAAAACGCTTTGGCAGCCTGACTTTTTCATTTTTTTCAAGAGATCTAGCGTTAAATGGTCTGCTCTTATACCGTTCGGGGTTTCCCACTTAAATTTTATGCCTCTTTCAATAATTTTATCGCAGATTATCTCGAACCTTTTTAGGTCAAAGGTGAGGTTGTCGTCCTCAAAGAATATGGTTTTGACCCTGTATTTGTCTACCACGAACTTTATGTGGTCTACGACGTAGTCTGCGGAATGCGCCCTGAAATTTCTACCCATATGCAAGTGTACTGAGCAAAAGCAACAGTTAAACGGGCATCCCCTGCTGGTTATCATAGATATTGCTCTGTTTTTGAAACTACGGTATTCGATGTGCTTTGTGTTAAGATACTGTTCCATATTCACTAAATGGTATGCAGGATATGGAAGTTCGTCCAAGTTTTTGATGAATTTTCTCTGCGGAGTTGTCTTTATCTCGTTACCTGCTCGGTAAGCAATACCCTGCACTGTGGATATGTCGCTGTATCCCTTGTAGTGTCGTGCAATATCAAGCATTGTGCATTCACCTTCCCCGATCACTGCAATATCAATGCTTTTTGCTTCTCTCAAAAACTCTGCAGGTACAACGCTAATGTGTGGGCCGCCTGCGACCGTTAAGATTTCTGGGTCAATTTCTTTTACGATATTTGCTACTTTGATGGCGTTGTCTACCTGGCAAGTGAAAGGGTTGGATATGCCGACGATTTCTGGTTTTCGCCGCCGTATTTCTGTTTGGATTTGATCGTAGGGCATGCCTACTTGCAGGGTGTCTTTTATTTTGATGAACCTTGCTTCCGTCATTAGTGCGTCTAAAATTTCCACGTTGTGACCTGCTTTTTCAAGTACGGCAGCTATGTACATTAAGCCTAACGGTAAATTGCCTGCTGGGGCGTCTGATCCAGGATAAAAAGTCTGCGGTGGATTTATGAGGAGTATCTTCATCGGTTTTACCTGAAAATGTTTGTGCTTGCCGTGTATATTTAGATTGGGCTTTTATTCCAAAATTATCTTCAGCATACCCTATTTTTTAAAATATCCCCGTAAACTTGTGTTTCATTTCAGCGTAAGACGCGCTTTAACTGGAATTTAATTACATGATTTGTATAAGGCCTATAGCATGAGACGCATATCTGCATTGTCTTTTTAGGATAGTAATCAAAAAAAGAGAAGGAAAGTGCAGAAGAGGTTATTTACCCATGACTTTTTTTGCAGCTATCTCTATATCTTCCGCTTTGATTGTTTTTCTTCCTGCGTGCATTGCGAAGTCTAAGGCTTCTCTGGCGATTTTGACGCCAATTTCTTCTAAAGCCTTAGCTAACTCTTTTGCTGCAGACTCGCTTACTCTGTCTGCTCCAGCTTTTTTGCACAATCTGTGCATGGGAGCGACAGCGATTTCTAAATCTGTCATAAAGACACTCCGTAGCTTCTTTTTCTTTTTAAAGAAATATTTAACCTTTTTTGTTTGTCTATATTTTTAAAAGTTGTTGAGCATTAAGACACATGAAATGAGAAAATTATAAAACCAAAATCTTTCGATAAAGTAGCTGTAAAAAGGTTTAAACTATGCGGTTGATAGACGCGCACATTCATCTGTCTGACAGAGAATACAGCAACCATATAGAGGAACTTGTAGCGGACGCCAAAAGCTCTGGTGTGGTGGCGATGATTTCAAACTCAATGGATTATGAAACGAGTGTCAACAGCTTGCAGTTGGCTGACCGATATTCTGGGCTTGTTTACGCTGCCTTGGGTATTCACCCTTGGAACGTGAACGTTCTTAAAGAGAATGAACTTGAAAAAACGTTGGAACTAATTTCTGAACAACATCAGCTTGGACATGTGGTGGCAATCGGCGAAATAGGTTTAGACTACAAGTATGAGACTGCTTGGGAGAAACAACTGGAAGTTTTTGACAAACTACTTCACTTGGCTGAAAAACTTTCGCTTCCAGTGATAATCCACTCGCGTGGAACCACTGCCCAAATTGTAGATATGCTTCCATCATACAACCTCAAACGTGTTCTTTTACATTGGTTCAGTCATCCAATGAACGCGCTGTATAAAGCCATAGAGTATGGCTACTTCATAACCGAGGGGCCGCCAGTGGCGTACTCTAATGGGATCCGGGAAGTTGTTAAAAGAGTGCCATTGACAAAACTCTTAACCGAAACTGATGGTCCTGTTTCTTATAGAAAAGCACCCTTTAATGGACAATTGACCAAACCTGTGTTTATCCGAACAGTGGTTGAAGCTGTTGCTGACGTTAAACAAATGAGTACTGTTGATGTCGCAGCGCAAATTGCGAACAATTTTGAAGCTTTCTTCAACATTAAATTACCTTGAGACGGACACTTCTTGAAGCTAACAGTTGATTGTAAGGCGCAACCTTAAATTAAGCGTACTAGCCTATTGGGTTAACACATTACAGGTGTCCATAAAACAAACTCAGCATAAACAAGAGGAGCATGCCCTTGGGAAAAGTTAAAACCGAGCAAATCAAGCGATTAGCCAAACAATTAATTGCACGTTATCCCACGAAATTCTCCACGAATTTTGAGGAAAACAAACGTGCAGTTGAAGCTCTTACGCAAGGAGCAACACCAAGAGTGAGAAATCAAATTGCAGGATACATAACACGTGCTCTTGCGCAAAAAGCTACAGCTTCAACGGAAACCGTGGAGGAGACAAGTTTAGCCGAGTAATTTAGAAGGCATCATTTATGATCGATCTATACCGAAAAGGTTGGGCACTTCGGTATTTGCGAGAGGCAAAAGCGGAACTTGAAGCAGCACAAAAAATGCCTTATATGGCGCCAGGACTACTGCTAGAGGCTATTAGAAAAGCTAGAAACGCCATCTACTACAGCCTAGGCGAACCTGCTTTCATCGAGATTCTCATACGCGATGAGGCTGAAAAATCTAAACCGGCATCTGATCCGACTTTGCGTTTTCTCATAGAAATTGAACAGATTGTCCAGCAGTTGTCACAGATGGAGGAAGTTAATAGTGAGGTGATGATGAAGCAGGCGGATGTGCTGGTTCAGATAGCTAATGACATAGTGGATGCGATAATTAGACAAAAATAGAAAAAATCATTGTTAATAGCGGAAAAATGACAAAACGAATTTCCAGGCATAATAAAAATAGTAAATAAGAGCCAATTGGTGCGGCAAGGCGCGACGCCACTTACACAAAGAGCACGCATTTTGGCTGTTGAAACCCTAGAGCATACATTAAACGCTGTTGAGCCAAAACAACTATTGAAATCTAAAATCTCTATGAAAAATACGCAGCTACACGTCGAAGGGTACTCATTTGATCTGAGAAATTTCCGTAATATCTACTTTGTTGGTGGAGGCAAAGCAAGCGGTTTAATGGCTGAAGCCTTGGAGGAAGAATTGGGCAACCATGTAACTGACGGCGTAGTTAATGTTCCATACGGCAGTAAACAGCAAACAAGAATGATAAGAATCCACGAGGCAAATCACCCATTACCAGATGCTGCGGGACTGGAAGGTACTCGTCGCATAATGGAAATCGCTGATAAAGCAGATAAAGATGATTTGCTAATTGTTTTGCTTTCTGGCGGCGGATCCAGTCTTATGCCTCTACCGCGGTGCGCAGTAACTTAAAGACAAACAGGATCTTACTCGTGCTTTGTTAAAGAGCGGCGCCTCGATAGGTGAAGTTAATGTTGTCCGCAAGCATATTTCCGGTTTTAAAGACGGCTGGCTTGCTAGAAGAGCATATCCTGCTACAGTGCTAAATATTATCCTATCTGACGTGGTAGGTGACACTTTAGATTCAATTGCTTCTGGTTCTGCTGTTCCAGATACTACCACGTTTATGGATGCACGAAAAATCCAAGATACGGGCTATGGACAACTGCACCTTCATCTGTGCGTGATGTCTTGGCGCGAGGGGAGAAGGGACTCATTGAAGACACGCCCAAAGCAGGTGACATCGCATTTAAGAAGGTGTTCAGCGTTGTAATCGGAAATAACCGTGATGCCACTTTTTGCCGCGTACACTTATCTCAAGACAGCAAATTTGAACGCGTTACTATTGACTTCAACGTTAGAAGGCGAAGCAAAACACGTAGGACACATGCTCGCAGCTGTTGCACGTGAGGTCCACGTCTCAAGTGACCCTGTATCTAAACCTGCAGGCATTGTTGTTGGTGGAGAGACAACAGTAACGGTTATAGGAAACGGTTTGGGTGAGCGCAACCAAGAGTTGGCTTTGGCTGCAGCCAAGATTGCTAGCCTTAATTGTGTTGCGCTCGCGGCTATAAGCACAGATGGCGTGGACGGACCGGCTGATGCTGCCGACGCGGTTGTTGACGGTAACACCATCAGAAGAGCGATGAAATTTGGATTGGATGCTGGAGAGTTTTTAGTTAAAAATGACTCCTACAATTTCTTTTTAAAACTTGATGATTTAATCTTCACTGGATCCACTGGAACAAATGTTAATGATATATGTGTGTTAATAGTTCTATAATTAAAGGTTGGTGCACAACATCAAAGTGGTGACAGTAAAGTTCGTTGGTGCATTGCGGCATCCTGCAGGTAGAGGAGAAATTACCATAAAAAGCGGAGATTCGTGTTCCGTAAAAGCCTTAATACATGAGATCATCAAAGAACTACCAATGCTTGAACAGAACCTCATTGATCCGCAGCTTGCAGATCCAAGACCAAACGTGTTGATACTCGTAAACGGCAAAGAAATAAGCGTTCTCGAAGGTTTAGACACGCCAGTGCACGACGGCGATGAAGTAGTTTTCATACCTGTTGTGCATGGAGGATAGAAAACGACAAAAAAAATAATCACACTAACCACGGATTTCGGATTGAGAGACCCATACGTAGCAGAAATGAAGGCAGTCATACTCAATATATGCCCAACCGCTACAATAATCGACATAACACACCAAGTTGATCCCTTCAACGTACGCATGGGTGCCTACGTATTAGCCACTGCCGCCAACTATTTCCCAAGAGATACCATCCACGTGGCAGTAGTAGATCCAGGCGTTGGCACTGAACGACGACCACTGCTACTGCAAACCCAGCAAAGCTTTTTTGTGGGTCCGGATAACGGTTTACTGCTTTTGGCTGCGGAGCAACAAGGTGTGGTTTGTATACGAGAAATCACTAATACAAGGCTTATGAACTCAAATGTTTCAAACACTTTTCATGGGCGTGACGTCTTCGCACCAGCAGCAGCACACTTAGCTAATGGTGTATCACCAACAGATTTTGGATCAGAAACCCACAGGGCAGTAAAACCTAGTTTCGTAAATGTAACACTCCGTGATGGTAATTTGATTGGTGAAATTTTACATATAGATAACTTTGGAAATGTAATCACAAACATAACCGCCGAACATATGATGCAGATAGGCACCACGGACGCACTACATATTGAGTTAGCACACCAAAAGCTAAAATTGAAATTCTGTAAGACTTACGCTGAAGCCAAACTGCACCAGCCACTTGCATTGATTGGAAGCCAAGGCTACTTCGAAATTGCTGTAAATAAAGGCAGCGCCGCCAGAAAATTCAATTTGAAACCAGGCGACAAAATCAAAATATCAGCTACTCCACCCCGAACACAACCTACATAAAAGCAGACACAAAACACTTCTTCGTTAAACTATAAATAAATGGGGTTACGGTCTTTTTCGAACAACATCATTAACGAGCATTAACCAAATGTCTACAATAATGGAATCAATGTCTTAAGCCCAGAAACTTTTTGAATACTCGCCCAAAACGGTCTCATACGTCTGCTTTGTTTGCTGAGCGATTTTATCCCAGTCATATTTTTGTCGCACCCTGCAGTAGGCATTTTCCTTTATGTACCGACTGTGTTTTTCATCCAACAAAATCCTATTGATACCCCATGCAAGAGAATCAGGATTATTAGGGTAAACCTTAACGCCGGTAACATCATGCTCAACAATCTCTGATAACCCACCAGTATCTGATACAACCACAGGGCTCTTTGCCGCCATCGCCTCCAATGCTACTATACCAAACGGTTCAAACAAAGAAGGCACAACTGAAACGTCTGCGCACTTCTGCAGTTTAAGCAACGTTTCTTCCTCCAAGAATCCTGTAAATAGCACTTTATGCTCTAAACCCATGCTCTTCACTATATTTGAAAGTTGTTCTTTCATGTAACCACTGCCCACAATCACGAATTTGGCATTAACCCTCGCCAAAACCTTCGGTATAGCATTAATCAACACGTGCGCACCTTTTTCATAAACAAGCCTGCCTACAAATAGAACAAGCTTCTCCTCGGGTAACGCAAAACGCCTACGGAACTGCGTCAAGTCTTGGTTTTCCAATGACTCATAAACACGCAAGTTCACACCATTCGGAATCATCACCAATTTATCAGGTGGAAGACCAAAAGCCCATTTAACATGCGCAACCATATAATCGCTACAACAAATCACACGCCAAGCTTCGTAAGAAAGCCAAGCCTCTGTTTCATGAATCATACGTTCCGTGTCAGTATGTGTTCCTTCACGCCGCCCAATTTCCGTCGAATGCATCGTCACAAGCAACGGCTTTCTAAAAACATGCTTCAAACCTATGCCAGCGTTTGCTACAAGCCAGTCATGCGCGTGAAAAACATCAACCTCACCACCCAACCTTGCAACAAGCGCTGCAGCTTCCCGCTGCATATTCACATTCATGAGATAAACCCAAGTCGCAAAATCAGGTGAAGGATTTCTATACGAGTCAATACGATAAACCTCAACACCATCAATAACCTCATGTTGTGGAGCACTAGGAAAGTCGCAGGTTACCACGTACACCTTCACCCCATTTTTTACCAAACTCTTAGACAAAAAATAAACATGAGGCGATATACCACCGATCACTCTAGGCGGAAACTCCCAACTAAACATCATAACGCTTAACATATCTTTCAGCTCCTCCTGCCACTTCCCACAACTGCTGCATACGTCGACAAAACTTCTTTTATCCACGTGCCCGTGTTAGGCATAACCACCCGTATTTTTTCTGCCGGAACATTATGTATTCTAATAATTTCATCACGCAACCAATTAGATTCCACATTCACTTTAGCAGCCTCGTACAAACCTAACCACTCAATACTTTTAATAGACATACTCAAAGGTGAAGTAACCGCTGCTGCACGATGATCCTCTAAACTTTCAACTGAGTAAACAAAAGGCACACCGTAAGCGTTCTTTATAGTCACTGCGGCAGGAATAAAATGCCAGTCAAAAACATCCAATAGGCTAATACGCTTGTTCGCTTGATAATAGATGTTGGCTGCAGCGCGTTCCACCTCCTGATTCAACGTTAATGCCCAAGTTAAAACGCTTATATGCGTCCGCACAGGGTTTGCAACCCTCGTTGTTTTGACACCGTTTGCCTCTTCAACAACTCCCGTCATTGCATCATGATACGTGACAACATATGTCTCCACTTTGTTCTTGACAAGCTGCGCCGCCAAGACACTTACATACTCGCCGAGTTTGCCAATTATTCTAGGAGGATATTCCCATGAGAAAAGCACGATACGCATTAGAATCTCACTACGTAAACAATGAGCACACTTTTATTATGCCTCTGCCTGTTAAGTAATAACGCTTTTTTCCCTCATTATCTAGGAAACATTCAGCGAAGCCTTCAGTTTTGTATTTATCAAGAATACCTTCTATTTCCCCCTGATCACGCTGCAAAATTCGCGCCACTTCTTCCCCTCTACGCGCCAAGTCTGCAGCCGTGGAGCACAGATTATGCAGGGTTTGTAAAACTTTTTCTGGAAATGGAAGCTCCTCCCTCATCACTATCACACCTTCTTAGTAAATACTTGGATTTTGCTCTTATAAACACATGCGCAACTTCCGAGTTCTAAAAAAGCTTAGTTGCGACCTGCACCTGGCTGCTTAGGACGTGAAACCTTTTTTCAACTATTCTAACTAACGTCTTCCGTAATTCTTCTCCATCCAAATTTGCTGCGGCGACTCTTGCAAGTTGCCGTGCTAAAACTGCGTCATGCAGCGAGTGGTCAGCCCAGTTTGCAAAGTCGCATCGTTTGTTATGGAATTCTACAGCACGCAAATCCACAGTGCGCAATGCTTTTATGAAACCTTTTAAGCTCCAAGCCATTATGCCCGTGTAGTTTTCTTTTCCAGCAGCGACATAAAACAAAAACGGCTCATTCGCAGTTAACAATGCAAAACGAAGCCGAGCTTCAAAATCCAAAATCGCCGCTTGCGCTGCCACAAAAGCGTTTATCGGCGACTCAAAAGGACTGAAGTATGAGTGAACAGCACCTGGTCCTCCACCTGCAGTGAACATGTAATACAGATGATCGCTTATTTGGAAATAACGCCACAACTTAAGCAGTTCCGCGTCATCTGCTTCCTTAACAAGCGGCGCAAGCCGCTGTAGGCCCGTGTAATACGCCCACTGCATGGCGTTGCCCAGCCAGCCGCTGCTGTCGCGTTCTAAATCAGCCCACGAAACGGTACCGCTTGACTCGGGCACATCGATTTCGCTCTGCAAAGGCGTATACTTCGCTATTACCTCAGAAGGTGTAGCCATACCTAAGTGTGGATACCGCAGAATTTCCTCAGGCAGATGCCTCAGGAAGTCATGGATACCTGTTTCTGGCCAATGATGCTCACCGAATGTTTCATAGTCAGGAAAAATGTTAATGCAGTTTCCTTGCGTAGCGGCAAGCCAACGCGCATATTTGTCTGCTGTTAATGGCCACTCGTTCCACCATCTTGCGCTAAATCGAAAACCTATATCATCGGTTAGTTTATAATTACGAAGCAGAATTCGGATTTTTCTGCAGCCTTTCGGCATATAAAGGTAGTTTGGTGATTTTTCGCCAAGAATTTTCTCTGCGCCCTCAGTGAATATTCCCTTAAAACCTAAATCCTCAGCTGTTTTTGCGATAAGGTTGTTGTAGAGTAGTTCCGTGTTTTCGAAAACAGTTGGTGAAAAACCCAGCAAATCTTTAACAGTTTGCTGGTGTAGCTTAATCTGCTCGATAAACTCGTTTTTCTCGGGGTAAAGACTGCTAACGGAATGATAGTAAGTCTGATTCAGAAATTCCACGCAACCTGTTGCTGCAAGCTGCCTGAAAGTCTCCAGCAGATCTCTGTTAAACATTTCGCACTGCTCTAAAAAAACGCCAGAAAGGCTAAATGAAAACTTGACCTGCTTGCGCTCCTTCCGATGCCTATCGATCAAATCGAGCAGTATCTGATTAGAGGGAAAATAGCATTTCCGAGCAGCTCTCTGGAAGATTTCACGGTCAATATCACGATCAAAATAATAGTCAAATAACGCGCTTTTCTTTAAACGAGCAAAAAGCCTGTTTTCCCAAAATAAGTTCCGCCGCAACCTATACGGCTGATGAACCTCAAATACAAACACCACATCAGTCATAGCTACACAGCCGGCTACATTAAATACACTAAGCGCTCGCAGCTAATAATTTATTTGCCTCATGCACCTTTAAAATGATCTTCTTTATCAAGGTTTAATCAAACTTGAAGAATAGCACTAAAAACGATGGCTACTTTCCTATAATCCTCACGTTCTCCACCAGAATCCAGGGTGCAATTAACTGACCCATCTTACGTTCATTACTGGCTATAACGCCAATATTTTTTAGCACCTCAAAAATGTTGCCTGCTATCATCACACTGCGGCTGCAATGCACAATTTCACCTTTTCTAATCTTCCATGCAGGTGTAGCCACAACAGAGAAATCACCACTGACAGGATTACTACTATGCGCACCCTGCAAATAATAAATCAGCAAACCATCATCAACCTCATTCAGCAAATCCTCTGCCGAGACATCACCAGGCATCATGTGAAAGTTGGTAACTTCAATAGAAGGCGTAGACAAATACCCCGCACGCGCAGCGTTTCCAGTGCTGAGCTTGCCTTCTTTCTTAGCCGTGTAATTGTCATACAAAAAGCCCCGTAAGAAACCCTTCTCCACAACAAGCGTCTTCTGATGTGGAACGCCTTCACCATCAAACATCGCCGTACACAACCCACCAGGGAACAAGCCGTCATCATAAATTGTCACATTTTCAGAAGCAACCTGCTCGCCAAGCTTATCCTTAAGTGCAGATTGCCCACGCTGTATATTATCCGCCTTAACAGCGTTCATCAACGTATAATACAGAAGCTCCTGCAATGCGAACTGCGTCAAAATTATCTTGGTATTTTTCGTCTCAATACGCTTAGTATTTAAGGCTGAAACTGCAAGACGTGCCACCTCCGCCCCAATCCAGTGAGCATCCACATCGAAGCTTCTTTCAGCGTTAAACTCAAAACAAACAGGGGTCAACTTACTGCCTTCCTTGGCTACACATGCCAAACTACACTCAACAATCGTGCCATGGTCAAAGCCAGAAACGCCATTTGAATTAGCGATAGCGTTCGCAATGCAGCTTGCAGCTGCGCCTCCTTCAACAGGCAATACGCGGTTATCCACGCGAACAGCTACATCAAGCATAGTGGAAGCCAAATAAACCAACTCTGTAGGCGGCATCTCTGCTACTCTACGATCAAATGTTCCCTGCACATTGGGGAAGCTACTTTTTTCAGGTAGATCCACCCAAGCAGCATCAGGTTTACTGGCGCGCGCAGCGCTTAAGGCATTCTCCACCACTTTTTCCACAGCAAGTAGATTGTTCACAGTATTTGTGTACGCGAAACCCACGGCTTTGTGCACCGTTAAGCGTATGCCCAAACCTTGATCAATCGCACGACTACTCTTGGTGATTTGACCCCGCTCTATGCCCACGCTCGTGCCCTGTGCACTATACACGTAAGCTTCAGCGTTATCTGCACCCTTAACTAACGCGATTCCAACGGCTTTTTCTGCCAAGCTTATCAACGCCTCTTTATCAAGCGCTACCACCAACAGTCACCTCTCTAACGCGGATGTGTGGGCCACCGTCGCAGACAAACGCTGTCTGCCCCTTACCACAGCGCCCAGGCCACAATGCAAAGTCTCTTCCAACTGCGTCTACTTTGAAAAGTGTCTCCAAAGTGTTTCCGCTTATAGACGCGTTTCGAACAGGCGCACCTAACTCACCATTCACTATTTCATAGGCTTCTTGAATGCCAACTTGGAAGGTACCATCTACATTAGCTTGCCCGCCACGGAAACTCTTAAAATAGTAACCTTCACGTAAGCCTTCTAGAAGCTCTTCAAAAGTGTAGTCTCTTGGCGCCATGTACGTGTTGCGCATGCGTATAATAGGTTCCACACGGAAGTCTTCAGCGCGCGCGTTGCCCGTTGGTGCCACATTGAATTTGGCCGCAGTCTCGCGATTATGCAATAACCCCACCACAACGCCATCTTTTATTAACAGCGTCTTTTGTGTTGGTACACCTTCGTCATCATATTTGAATGAGCCAAAAGCGCCGTCAACTGTGCCGTCGTCATAAAAAGTGACTACGTCTGAAGCAATTTTTTTGCCTAGGTTATCAACCAAGATGCCGCCTGACAAAGCCAAGTCTGCCTCAGCCAAGTGTCCAAACGCCTCGTGTACAAAAACACCTACAACGTTAGGTCCAAGCACTGCGGGAAAGACGCCGCCTTTGGGTGCCTTAGCTTTTAACTGTTCAATTGCACGTTTGGCTACTTTTGCACCGATAGTTTCAGGTGTTTCCACATCGAAAACTTCGTAGCCTTCAGTTGAACCTATTTCTTCTCTGCTGAATGTCAATACGCCTTTGCTGTGCGCGGAAGATGTTATCCTCGACCATACGTAAAGTTTGTCCTGTTCTATGTATGTGCCTTCGCTGTTCATGAAGTGGCTTTTGCCTGTTAAATCCAAGTAATCTATGGTGCAGTTTTTGACACGTTCATCAAAATTCAGGATAGTCTTGCTTATCGCTAATGCTGTGCATATCTTGGTTTCCATGGAAATTTCTGCTGGGTTCTTTTTTGGCTTTAATTGCACATGATCTTTCACGGTTTTAGCTGCTGCCAGCCTTATAGGTACCCTGAGCCTTGCGCTTACTACTTTTGCCATTCGGCACGCAGCAGAAACAGCGCTTGTTAACAATTTATTGTCGAATGTGCCGACTGAAGCAAAACCCCATGCGCCGTTGATCAGCACACGCAAAGCAACGCCTTCCTCAATGCCTTGTTTAGCGGCTTCAACAGATTCTTCTTTAACGGTAAGCAAAGTCTTGTGGAGACATTGTGCACGTGCTTCAGCATACTCAGCATTAAATTTCTGCACGGCGAGGTTGCATAGCTTGTAAAGTGTATCCTGCAAGAGCAACCATACCTTTCTATGGCAAGTGCATTATGCTTAATGCTGAATGGATAAAACTGTTTTGCTTTGGCAAAAGGCAGAATCAAAAGGTTATTACTTTTTTTGTGTTTCTAGGAGGATTTGTCTGGCGAAGTTGCTTTCCCGTTCAGCTCCGGGAAGAACGTCATAATTTGAGTAGAGATTATCTAAAATTTTGCTTTCTATCATGTATGCACTGTGCTGAGAAATTCCTCCAAGCCCTTTGCGAAGATATCGATTTTTTCTGAGAATTCACGCTGGCTCCAACAATGGCGTTGCTCCAAATACTGATACATTAGACGTGTGGTTTTTTCACCAAACACTTGCTTTAAAACATTGTTGATAACTTCGAGAACACGTGCTTCTTCTGCTCTAGATAAGGATGTCATAGTGTTCTTCCTATTGTTTCAATAGTCTTGCGACTTAATAAGCATTGTTGAAGAATTGCTGAACACACATACAAACTTGATAACATTAAAGTTACATAACTACCAGAAATCGGCAAGGTTCAGTTGCTGAACTCTTCTCTGAAGTTGCCTTTCAGAGGCAGAAGCGTCTAAAATCAGCTTGCCGTAAACACCGTCGTAACCAGGAATCACTTTGACAGAGCCATCCCTAACTTTAACTATCGCTTCAGCTATCCGTGAATCGACAACTTCACACAACGCTTCCTTGGGCACGCTAATCAAGACAGTATATTCATCTCCAAATTTGGAGATAAGGGTATTATAAATCCGCCAAACTTGTTGTGTAGAAGGTGAACCTGCGTTTAAAACAGTCGCGGTTATCTCTGAAAGCGGCAGCAACCGCATGAACCCCGGCGTTTCTACGGGCTTAAAGTCTGCAGGACGATCGGCCAATTCTTCTACGCGCTGTTCCACACCTTTAGTAAGTTGTTTGCGGCAAACAGGGCAAATGCCGCCAAGTTTTATTGCTTCTTGCGGTGAAAGCGACACGTTGCAGACGCGGTGTCCGGTCCAATGGTATTTCCCGTAAGCAGGATCTGTTTCCACTGTGAACTTGAAACGCTTGGGGTTTTTGCTGTAGATGGCATCCACCACAGCAGCATAGCTGACTTCATCAAGTTCGAAGACATTAGCTTCTCTGCCGATTCGCCACGGCCAAAAGCTGTGGCTATCGCTATTTGAAACTAAAGTGAATCGGTCAAGTTTGCTTAGGCGCCAATTCATTTGCGGATCAGAGGAGAGACCTGTTTCCAGCGCATGAATATGTTTTGTCATGTCTTGGTAGCAGTCTTCAATGCTGTCGAACCCGCTGAAGGCACCAAAGACGCTGAACCAAGGTGTCCAAGCATGAGCTGGGAAAATTACGTTGTCGCTTGATAGTTGCGTTATTTCTTCCACCAAGTGCGCCGCAGTCATTTCCAACGTAGGTCTGCCGTCGGCACTTAGATCGCCATATTTGCTTAAAACGTCGTTTATTTGTTCAGCCGTCTCGGTGCTGGGTGTCAAAATGACATGGTGAACTTTTTTATTTTCACCTGCTACATCGAAGATTGTGCATACTTCTGTAGTTAACATAAAATATACAGATAAGTCAGGGTTGTTGACCGCTTCGTAGATGCCTGAATTCTCCTTGGGCACTAGATTCTCTCGTATTTCTTGTAGCCATTTGGGATGTGTAAAGTCACCTGTGCCTACAAGGTTTAAGCCCTTAATCTTTGCGTGGCGAGCGATTTCCGCGATGTTCATTTGCGGGCTTGTGGCTCGACTGTAGCGCCCGTGAATGTGTAGATCAGCTATTACTTGGATTTTTACGACATCTCCACTGTGTGCCCAGCGGCAATTGGGCTTTTGTTGCGCGTTATAAAAAATGGTACTGGGCTTAAAAACATTCACAGGTAATGCAAACACGTTGCTAAAAAAAGTTTTTACTTAAGGGGATTTGGTTTGTCTCTGTGATTGTTCTATCTTTCAAGTGCCTTTCCACACTACGTGATAGTGCATCCAAACGTTACTTTGCTTGAGTAATCTGCTGTTATTGTGAACATAACAGTCACCATGTATCCTTAGGTGCTGTTCTTTCGTATATTCACTAAGCGTTTTTCAGAAAATAACATGCATTGAAGTGCTCAAATTCAATCGCCAAAACTTAAAATAAAGGAAGTTATGAATAGAAGTGGCACTTTAAACTTTTTTACAGTTTGCGTCTGCTGCCTAATGTTGCATTTAGCACCATGCTTTGAACGATTTGTGTAGTAGATTTTTGGTATGGTTTCACTTAATTATTTTTATGTTCAGAAGTTTTGGAAGTTGTGTCTTCGGATATGGCGACGTATTTAGCAAAGCGGTTCTCCCAGTCCACCTTAAACATTATGAAAAACACAATTACAAGCAGCACCAACGCAAGGACTATGCCAATTAACGCGGTCATTCCTTCTCCTTCCACGCCGAAAATATCTTTAATGATTTGCAGAGATAATCTGCCACTATAAGCAATTATGAGATTAGAGGCAAGTTTTCCTAGCAAAGCTGGAATAAATGTTCTAAGCAGACCATAGCGCATTATGCCAAGAGGGATAAACAGTAAATCATCAGGCAAGGGCGTTAAAGCGAAAATAAAAATTACTATTGGACCAAACTTTTTGAAGAGTTTTGTCAGAAAATCCATTTTTTTCTTATATCTGTCGCCAATTACTTTCCTGCCGCCGAAGCCAATGAGATATCCTGAAAATTCGCCTAAGGCGGCACCTAAACTTGCGGCAACCGCAATCCATAAAGGATCAAACGCCCAGTCTCCGCCGATTCTTAGACCACCAAGAGTGAAAATGACGACCGTGTAAGGAATAGGAATAAAAATGGATGTAGCACCAATTAGACTAATTAAGAAGATCCCGAAATAGCTGTATTGAAGCGCAAAGTTTTTCATCCATTCAACAATATCCGATAACTGCAAATTTCTGACCTTCTCAGTTAAGTTACAATAGTGACCTTAAAGAAACTTGCTAAATTAAAATGGAGTTTCAAGTTACTATAATAGGGGGTAATGCGCCAGCAATTTAGGAGTTAACAAGAATGTTGTGGATGAATGATTGGCGGTTGTTTAGGTTTATTTGATCGGGTTGTGAAAGCATGTGCTTTGTCCTGTGTGGCACACTGGGCCTTTTTGTTCTACTATGTACAGTATGGTGTCATAGTCGCAGTCTGTTAAGATCGCTTTGATTTTTTGTGTGTGCCCTGAAGTTTCGCCTTTCATCCATAGTTTGTTGCGTGAGCGGCTCCAGTAGTGTGCGTAGCCTGTGCTTAATGTTTTTTCCAATGCTTCTTTATTGGCGTAAGCCAGCATTAGTACTTCTTTGGTTGTTACATCTTGAACTACAACTGGGATTAGACCGTTGCTTTTTTTAAAATCTATTTTTTGCAGTATTTCTTCTGTGATCATTGCCTGATGTTCACCCCCCATTTACGCAGGTGTTCTTTTATTACGGGTAAAGGGTATTTGTTATAGTGGAAAACAGATGCTGCTAGTGCGGCGTCTGCTTTGCCTTCTGTAAATGCTTCTAGGAAGTGTTCGGGTTTTCCTGCACCGCCGCTTGCGATAACGGGTACGTTTACCCTTTCAGAAATTGCTCGTGTAAGTTCTAAGTCATAGCCGTCTTCTGTACCGTCTTTATCCATTGAAGTAACAAGGAACTCACCAGCCCCAAGTTTTTCGGCACGTAACGCCCAAGAGATTGCATCTATACCCGTGGGTTTTCTGCCACCGTAAGTGTAAACTTCAAACCACGCTTCGCATTCACCTGTTTTAACCATGATCTTGTCCACGCGTTTTTCACTATGTCTTTTAGCATCTATTGCTACAACCACACATTGTCGACCAAAAACATTCGCCAACTCGGTGATAACCTCCGGGTTTTCCACCGCGGCTGTATTCACGGAAACCTTGTCTGCGCCGCTGCAAAGTACAAGTCGAGCATCAGACACGTTACGGATTCCACCACCAACTGTGAATGGAATATTTATCGCGTGCGCGACGCCCTTCACCACACTTCGCAGAATATCTCTTTTTTCAGCTGAAGCAGTGATGTCCAAGAAAACCAGCTCATCAGCGCCTTCGTCTGAATAACGCTTCGCCAACTCCACAGGATCACCAGCTTGTTTCAGATTTAGAAAATTAATTCCCTTAACCACTTTACCATGATCTACGTCTAAACATGGAATTATCCGCTTAGCTAAAGGCATATTGAATCATGTCCCTCCTACAGCTAAGGCTTCTTTAAGTGTGAATTTGCCTTCATAAAGTGCCTTGCCAACTACTGCTGCTGATGCACCTACACGTTTAAGTGCCGCCAAATCGCTTAAACTGCCTATTCCACCAGCCGCAATAACCTCAACATTCGGGTAACGGCACGCCTCGCGTAGCGTAGCCAGGTCTGGACCTGATAAGGTGCCATCCTTTGTAATCGATGTAACGAGAAACGTCCTAACTCCAAGCGCCATAAATCTCTCTAATGCGGCTTGCACAGTAAAAACTGTATGTGTTTTCCAACCTTCAACCATAATTTTGCCATCTCTATTGTCTAAAGCAACAATCACGCGGCTAGAACCAAATTTTTGTTGTAATTGCGGAATAACCTCTGGATCTTTAAAAGCCAACGCGCCAAGGATAACTTGCCCGGCGCCTATGCTCAACAGTTTCTCCGCCACCTCTGTGGCGCGGATTCCGCCGCCTACCTGCACTGGCAGAGTTACCTGTGAAATGATGTTGGTTATTATTGAGAGGTTATTACCAATGCCAAAGGCAGCATCTAAATCGATGATGTGCAGCTTTTTTGCACCATCGCGCTGCCATTTTTTAGCTGTTTCCAATGCACTGCCAAACTGTTCATAAACCTTAGCCGTCTTAGGGTCGCCATGAGATAAACGCACGACTTTACCACCCATTAAATCAACAGCTGGAATTATCTGCAACGCTACATCACCTTACTACTAATTTTGCAAAATTCCGCAAAATCTGTAGTCCTATATCGCCTGATTTTTCAGGATGGAACTGCATACCGTACACGTTATTTCTAGCCACCATAGATGCAAATTTTACGCCATATTCAGTCTCAGCGCATAGTATTTCCTTATCCACAACCATAGGATATAGCGAATGAACAAAATACACGTAAGCGCCATCTGCGATGCCGTCCAAAAGCTCGGACTGCTTTACAATTCTAAGCGTGTTCCAGCCCATGTGAGGAACCTTTACAGAACGCGGCAGGTATACGTTTTTTCCCCTAAAAAGGCCTAGCCCCCTTCCTGTGCCCTCTTCACTTTCTGAAAAGAACAGTTGCAGACCTAGGCAAATTCCCAGAAGAGGCACACCATTGTTGATAATGTCCAAAAGTTCTGTTCTTATTGTATCAAGTTTAATTGTAGCTGATGGAAAACTTCCTACGCCGGGCAAAGCTACGGCATCCGCTTCACGTAGTAACTGCTTTGAAAAACCGACTTCCACACTTAACCCAGTCTTTTCTAAAGCGTACTTCAAGCTGAGAAGGTTTCCAACGCCATAATCAACTATTACTATTTTCAACGTTAGATAACTCCTTTGGAACTGGGCACGCCTTTTCTCCGTGGATCCAACGTCACTGCCTGTCTCAGTGCGAGTGCAAGTGCCTTGAATGCCGCTTCCGCCTTGTGGTGATCATTGTTTCCATATTGAACCCAAACGTGGACGTTTGCCTGCAACGTGATTGCCAAGGTTTCTAGAAAGTGAGGTATATCTTCTGTTGCCATGTCTTCAATTTTTTTCCCTCTTAGTTTCAAATCAATCTTAGCATAGGGACGTTTAACTAAATCTACAGCAGCAAACGCTAATGAACAGTCCATGGGCACCGCAGCATATCCGAAGCGGTTAACGCCGTCTCTGTTGGTTAATGCCTTGTTTAAGGCTTCGCCTAAGCATATGGCTAAATCTTCGCTGGCGTGGTGCTTTAAGTCGCCTGTAACCTTAGCGGTAATGTCAATTAAACTGTGGGTTGCCAGTGACGTTAGCAAATGATCTAGGAAAGATGTGCCAGTACTTATTTCGGTTTTTCCTTCACCGTCAAGATTTACTTTTATGGTTACTTCTGTTTCACGGGTTTTCCTGTAAACTTCATTTGTTCTCATAACCTTCCACCTAAACACTCATTTAATACATTAAGAAGTTTAATGTTAGTTTCAGGTAAACCAACAGTTGAGCGTAGGCAGTTGTCATATTTCAAAAGTTTGCCGAGTTTTTTTATGATCAGCCCTGCTCGGAGTGCACACTCGTAAACTTGCGTATACGGCTTCTCAGTATTAAACAACACAAAGTTCGCCTTCGAGTCAAACGCTTTAATTCCTTTTATCTGGTTTAGGCGGCTTATGAGTTTTCCGCGTTCAACTTTCAAAGCAGCAACGGCCTCCTGTACGGCTCTAAGGTTTTCCAGCATTTTTGTTCCCATGCGTAATGAAACAACGTTAACTGCATAAGGCGCGGGTTTTCTATCTATCACATCAGCCAATACTGAATTCGCCACGGCGTATCCGAGCCTAAGCCCTGCTAAACCGAAAGCCTTCGAAAAGGTCCGAAGTACAATAAGGTTCTTAAACTCGTTTATAAGAGGCACCAAACTGTAATCCGCATATTCAGCGTAGGCCTCGTCTACGAGCACTATGCCTGGAAAATCCTCAATTAATAATTTCATTTCTTCTAGCCTAAACTGGTTACCGGTAGGGTTATTAGGCGAGCATAAATACAGAAGTCTGGCTTTTGAATTGAACTCACGCTGTATTGCTTCGATGTCAATTGAAAAGTCATCTCTAAGTTGCACCGCAACGCAGTTTGCATCTTGATATTGCACACAGTACTTGAATACGGTGAATGTCGGCGTAAACGTCACTGCCTTGTCGTCTTTCTCCAGAAAAATGCGTAAGACGTGCTCCATGACTTCGTCGCTGCTATTGCCAATGGTTACACAGGCAGCTGGAACGTTTAAATATTCACCTATTTTTTCCTTAAGCCTAACTTCTTCTTCCTGCGGGTAAATCCTTGGATCACATTCTTCTGCCACTTCTTTCAGAAGTTGGGTAATTAATGTGCGCGGAATGTAAAGGTTCTCGTTATAGTTAAGTTTCTGTATGTCGCTGACTTTCAGCCGGTACTCTTTGGCTATTTCAGCGTTGGTTTTCTCCGGCGTGTAGCTTTCGAGCCTTTGTAATTTTTCAATTTTCTTCTCTAGCCATTTTTCGCTTTCCATGTTCATTTTTTAACCCTTGCTGCTACTGCTTTATAGTGGTTTGGAAGTTTCTCCGCTTCAGTTAATACCTTGACGTGATTTTCCAAAACTGCCAAGCCTTCTTTTGAGCTTTCAACAATGCTTACGCGGCGTGTGAAGTCGAGTGCAGAGAGCCCTGAGTAAACGTGCCCGAATCCGCCTGTTGGTAGTACATGATTCGTTCCACTACCATAATCGCTTAATGCGACCGGACTATACGCACCGATGAGTATAAGTCCTGCAGAAGAGATCTTATTTGCTAACGCTTGAGGGTTTCGCGTCATAATTTCCAAGTGTTCAGGCGCAAAGATATTTGCTAACCGCACCATTTCGTCTATGCTACTACATGTAATTATAAAACCATGCGCCGCCAAAGCTTGCTGCACAATATCGCTGCGTTCCGTAGACCCAGCGATTTCTTTAATCCACGTTACAACCTCCCCAGCTATATCCTGTGAAGTCGTTGTCAAGGAATGAGTGGCTGTCCCAGAGTCTTCTGTCTTCATCCTCAAGAGGGCTATGAGAGTCTAAGGAGCTCGTGTGTGCTGAGCTGGTGTTTT
>JAWBOE010000007.1:0-62379 GCA_038826755.1 Bathyarchaeia archaeon
AACATGTATGACAACGGCAGAGAAGGCAACTACTGGGACACCTATTCCGGTTCAGACACTAATGGCGACGGAATAGGCGAAACTCCCTACACCGTCTACGAAAACTTCACAGACAGATACCCATTAACAGCACCCTTCGACATAAGCACTGTGACTGTTGACTTGGCAGAATGGAATCCCCAATTGTCACCATACCAACCTAAGCCTTCAGAGGATGGATTGAAAATGTTAATCCTTTCCCCAGAAAACATTACCTACAGCATGACAGAGGTCCCGCTGAATTTTATTGTAACGCAACCAATGCGGTGGCTAGGCTACACACTCGATTCCCAACCGTACGTCACAATATCTGGAAACACCACGCTAACAGGTCTATCCCAAGGCTCCCACAACCTGACGGTCTACGGCAACACAGAAGAAGGAACCTTAGCGTATTCCGAAACCGTAGTCTTCACTGTGAAAACACCTGACTCTTCTGCCATTCTAACTTTTGCCGCCATTTCCATCTCTTTGATAGGTATCGTGTTTGCTGGATTGCTGGCTTACCTCAAAAAACGCGCATCTAAGGCTGGATAGATCGCGAGAAAACGCTTTTTGATCGCGACCAGCGCCATAACAGCAACATTAACAATTGCTTTGGCACGTTTAGTCAAGCAAGAATTTTGATTAACGAGCACATGTACCCGCGGGACGCCCTTCACGCAGATTCTAATCTTACAGTAAGAGGCATCGTTACTAAAGTTGAGGAAAACTACAAAGCTTGGGGATGGGACTACCATATCTATCGCTTCTATATTCGGCCAAATATAACTGAGATAGTGTGAGGTTAGAAAGGATTTGGCAGAGCACATAGAGTATTCAACGGTCAATAAAACAATTAACGGTTGGAACAGCATCGGCATAGGCTATGACAATTTAGATAATCCGCAGTTTGCCATAGGACAGATTGTTGAATGCAAAGGCCCCTATATATCAGTCACTGACTTACCTGGCTCTTTCAAAATTACTGTTGCTCCAAGCGTGAATGACAGTTACCTTAAACCATAGATTTGACAGGGGTTCAAATGAGAAAATATGCCGTTATTTGGGCAATACTCATTCTATTAGCCTCAGCTACTGCCCTTATCTACTATTTAGTTGAAGCTAGTTTTTGGGTATGCATTTGAAGTTTGTTTTCATGTTCCAAGTGAAGGCTTGAGAAGTTTATGTGAGACATAGACTATTCTGTTTGGTTGTTTTTTAGGTTGAGCCAAATTTTATTTTTAACACTCCAGAAAGACATCAAGCCTGAAGCTGTCAAGCTTCCGATGAAAATTGAGTTAGCTAAGGTGGCATCCGCTGGGTTATGGATTGTTGATCCTAACACGGCTAAAGCAGTATACACTGCAAATGAGCCTAAAAGGATTTGTAGGAGGTAGATGAATTTTCGAGCAGCGTATGCACGTATCTTCAAATGATTCAAGAAAGTTTTGATTAAGTGTGAGATGTCTGGTGAATCATCGATGATCAAGGTGATGCCGCCTAAAAAGAAAAATCTGCTGACATTGGCGGTGATGTCTGTGATGTTTGAAGTCAATAGTGCGAAAAGTGAAATTGATGAAAAAATGGCTGCGCTTGCAATTGATGAAATTAATACGATAAAGCCGTAAACGTAATGGTGGAACCAGAGTCTTCCCGTTTTAACCTTGCCGATGTGCGCAGCGGGGAAAACGTTTATGATGGCGGCTATGATGATGAGCCATAGCAAGTTGGCATCTAAGAAATAAGGCGGATACAGTTTCCAGCCTGCAGTGTAAACGCCTGTTAGTAGCCCAACAGCATAGAATGCTGTAAGCAGTGAGTTGAATATGAGGGTTAGGCTAAGCAGTTTTCTGCCGTATGTTGCGATTGCTGTTGGGATTGGCATGCCTACTTGTTCCTAGTTTTTAATATTTGGGTGTTGTTAGTTGTGCAGGCGTGATTATTATTTTTGCTGTTTCGATTTTTCAGTATCTGATAATGATTTGTATTTAGTAGTTTTGCTGGGATCTTTTAGTAGCCAATTTTGTTAGTGGGAGAATCCGGTTGAATGGTTCGGTTTAGTGTGAAGAGCTTGTTTATCTATGGGGTTCTCTTTTTGATAAGGTATTTTTAGTTAACAAAAGAAAATTTAAAGCGCTTGTGATGAATAGAGTATCTACTTGGGTTTGCAGTTTGAAAAAGGTTACTTTGGATTTTTCTTTATATAAGTGCGCCAATAAAAAGATTTAAAACCATGATGCAAAAGACATCAATGTAAAAGAGCATAGTAAATGGGCATCTTTAACAGTACAGGGAGCGCTTATTGATGACTTTCCGTATGAAGGAAAGATTTGTCCTTTTTGGATTGTTAACTGGTCTTGTAGTTTTTGCTGGTTTTGCCGTTTCAGCCGAGATTTCTATTGGTGTAAAAGCAGGTGATTGGATAGAATATCACGTATCGTTTACTGGGACTCCGCCAGAAGGACATGCTGTTACATGGGCTAGAATGTATGTCAGTAGTGTACAGGGAAAGCATATTTCTCTTTTAGTTTCAACGAAGCAATCTGACGGTTCGTTGCTGAATGAAACTGTACAATTGGATCTTGAGACTGGACAGCTTGGGGACGGATTCATAATCCCTGCAAACCTGAACTGTGGTGATGTTATTTTTGATAGAACTCATGGTAACATTACTGTGAGCAATGTTACGGAGAGAGACTGTGCTGGTGCAAAGCGAACAGTAGTTAGTGGAACGGTTAGCGAGAAGGGGCAGCAGGGTGCATACGAGACTACGTATTACTGGGATAGGGCAACAGGTGTTCTTGTCGAGGGTTACTCGTCATATGTTAATTTTGTTATGTTTACGAAGGTTGAGAGAACTAACATGTGGCAACCGCAACTTTTCGGTTTAGATCAGAATGTCTTTTACGCTATGGTTATTGGTATTTTAGTATTTATGGTAGTTATAGCTGCTTTAGTATTGCGCAGGAAGAAATGAGGCTGTTGTAGGGTATTATTTTGGTACTGGTTGTGTTTGTTGCTTGTTTGTAAGGTAATTTTTAATTACTTGTTTTTGGTAGAGGTAGTCTGGTTTGAGGAGTTAATATGGCGAAGTTAAATTTCGGCGGAGTAATTGAGGATGTTGTTACACGTGAAGAGTTTACGTTAGAGCAAGCACGCAAGGTTTTGAAGAACGAAGTTGTTGTTACGTTGGGATATGGCATTCAAGGTCGTGCGCAATCGCTGAATATGCGGGACAACGGCATCAAAGTGATAGTCGGTCAAGAAAGCAGTGGTGTCCATAAAGCGTATTATGATTTGGCGGTTCAGGATGGCTGGATCCCAGGTGAAACACTGTTTCCGATGAAGGAGGCTGCTCAGAGGGGCACTATAAAGCAGTTTTTGTTGACTGATGCGGGACAGAGAGAAACATGGCCTATGATTAAGAGTACGCTGAAAGAAGGCGATGCACTTTACTTTTCGCATGGTTTTTCGATTGTTTACAAGGATCTTACTGGCGTAGTTCCTCCGAAGAATATTGATGTGATTATGGTTGCGCCGAAAGGTTCTGGCACTTCGGTGCGGAGGAACTTTTTGGCGGGCAGTGGGATAAATAGTAGTTTTGCGGTTTATCAGGATTTTACAGGTAAAGCTTTAGATCGTGTTAAAGCTATAGGTATTGCCATTGGATCAGGGTACTTGTTTCCAACGACGTTTGAGAAGGAGGTTTTCAGCGATTTAACTGGTGAACGTGGTGTTTTGATGGGTGCATTGGCCGGAATAATGGAAGCACAGTATAATTGTCTGCGGGAGCACGGGCATAGTCCAAGTGAGGCCTTCAATGAGACTGTGGAGGAGTTGACGCAGAGTTTGATTAGGTTGGTAGACGAGAACGGTATGGATTGGATGTTTAACAATTGCAGTGAAACTGCTCGTATAGGTGCGTTGAGGTGGAGAGAGCGTTTCCGTGATTGTACAAAACCACTTTTTGACGCGTTGTATGAATTGGTGGTTTCTGGAGAAGAAACACGTATTGTGTTGGAGCGAAGCGCAGAGCCAGATTACAGGCAGAAGCTTGCTGACGAGTTGAAGGCAATGGGCGATTCAGAGATGTGGCGTGCAGGTGCGATGGTTAGGTCTTTAAGGCCTGAAAGGCAGAAACGATAGTTCAATATCATTGTAGTTTCGACGCCTAATGCTGTGCGGAAATTAACCCTATTTATATACTTTATACAAACCCGTTAACTAGCCTATTTACTGGAACCGCAACGCTCACAGCAAACTACCACATCTACTAACAGCAGCAGAGGCAACCATCCACTTCACCATAAATGTGCCAGAGCCCGCACCCAAGCCTTTCCCAACGGCACCAACTGTAGTAAGCATAACCTCAGCAGTCGCCGTGAGCATAGGCACACTAACCTACCTCAAGAAGTGCAAGCATTAAACAGCAACCTTAAGCTATTTCACTGTAACGGATTTCGCTAGGTTCCTCGGTGTGTCTGGGTTATGTCCTCTTTCAAGCGCCATGAAATACGCTAAAAGCTGCAATGGTATCACAAAAGGTATCGGCGACAACACCTCAGGAATCCCACGTGGCACTTCAACGTAATCATCCGCCAACGCTTTAATCTCCTCATCACCTTCCTCTATAACAGCGATTATTGACGCACCTCTGGCTTTCATCTCCATAATGTTGCCAATCAAAGTCTTGTGACTCCCATCCCGCGGGCAAATAAATACCACAGGGAAACCCTCTTCAATCAAACTAATGGGACCATGTTTGCTTTCGCCCGCTGGAAAAGCAATAGCTGGAATATAAGCGATCTCCATAAGCTTAAGCCTGCCCTCGTACGCTGTCGCTGTACTTATGCCCCTGCCCAAAAAAAAGAAAATCTTTGCATCCCTGTATTTATGAGCGAGCTGCTTCACTTTTTCCTCCTGCGCCGCAATGATGGTTTCCACTATGTCTGGCAACTTCTCCAGTTCCTCCTCTAAGCAATCCATTTCATCTTGCGAAATCTTGCCACGCTTTTTTGCCAACCTCAGCGCCAACTGCGCCAGTACAGACAACTGCGAAGTGAAAGTCTTCGTTGCTGCCACACCGATCTCTGGACCAGACTGTTGACCCACATAAACACGAGAAACCCGCGTTAAAGTTGAACCAACAGTATTAGTTAAACCCAATATCGTCGCCGCCCTCTCATGCGCGCAACTTACGGCTGCCAGCGTATCCGCGGTTTCACCTGACTGGCTAACTGCTAAAATCGTACTGTCAATATTCACCGATTTACCATGCTGCTCGATAAATTCTGAAGCTATTACAGGGTAAGTTGGCAAAAATGCAAGTTTAGAAAACATATACGACGCAGCCAAACACGCATTATACGATGTGCCGCATGCCACCAAGAAAACCTCGTTGGCGCGGTCAAGAAAAGTTGCGATCAGGTCCAAATAATGTTCCTGCAACCTTAACGTGTTACGCAAAGTTAATGGTTGCTCATGAATTTCTTTTAGCATAAAATGTGGATAACCCTGCTTAACCGCCATTTCAGGTGTCCAATCAATCACTTTAGGCTCCCGTGTGACGAGGCTGAAGTCTTGAATTCTTCTAATCTCGTAGCCCGAAGGCGAGAGAATGACAAACTCGCCGTTGTTAACAAAAACTGCCTTATTGGTCAACGCGAGAAACGCGGGAATATCCGATGCACAATAAACAGCTTTTTCACCTATGCCTAAAACCAACGGGCTTTCGTTTCTCGCACAAATTATCTTGTCAGGTTCTTTAGGCGAGATTACAGCTAAAGCATATGACCCATCGAGACGTTTCACAGCATTCAAAACAGCGCTGATGAAGCTTGCTGAAGGATCACGTTTCATGTTTTCCTCAATTAGATGCGCAACCACTTCTGTATCCGTTTTTGAACGGAAAACGTGTCCAGCATTTTCCAATTCAAGCTTTAACTCAGAAAAGTTTTCAATTATCCCGTTGTGGACGACCGCTACCTGTCCGCTGCAATCTGTATGGGGATGCGCGTTGATTTTCAGCGGTGCGCCGTGCGTGGCCCACCTTGTGTGTCCGATGCCTACAGTTCCAGGCAAATCATCGAGGTTCAAAATTTTATGAATCTCATCTATTTTTCCCTGATCCTTCTTTAAGTGGATCTCGCCGTTGGCGACGGTGGCTATGCCCACTGAGTCGTATCCGCGATATTCAAGCCGTTTAAGCGAAGCATGGATCAGTGGTGCAGCGTTGCCTTCGGTCGTTATGCAGCCAAAAATTCCGCACATTTTGCCACATCTGCTCCTTTTATTGATTTTTAGTTCCTGTATGGCTTAATAAACATTTTTAGCAGGAAAATCTTAATACTAAAAAAGCTTGGCAAACGTTCCCTATAATAATACCCCATTTTCGCGGTTGCATAAGGGAGAAGCGTACATGCGTGTCAGCACTATAATAAAATTTTTTAATAATAATCGCATATTATGCAATATAGAAAAGCACTAAATAAAAAAAAACTGCTGCTTGAAAACTACGATAAAGCACCAAAAGTAAAAAAATCACAATTATGCAAAATGCACAAAAATTGCAAGCGATTTTAGGCAAACTAGGCTGTAAGATTATAACTATCCTTGCGGAAAAGGAAATGTACCCGCTAGAAGTTGCAAGACAATTAGGTGTTTCATGGACAAAAAGTTTACTATTATATAAGAAAACTAGCACTATCTACCTTCAAACATCATACAGCGTACAACACTTTAGCTTCATTTGGACCTGGGCATGCGGAGACCTGTTTATAAATCCGTGCACAGGGCAACTGTGCTATGGATACTATGATTACTCTACCGGCGCAGCAGGAATGCCTTTTGCGTGGACGCATACAAATAATCTAAGTTTCGATGGATATACCAATCCAGACGCAAGCAGTTATTGCTACATAGGATTTGAGAATTCATCAAAGCCTCTAAAGGAAGAGATCCCAGCCACTGGCTATAGCCACAGCTGGTTTGTGTATTACTTCTATGATCGTGCATTGGGGTGGGGATCAGGGAGTACTCATCATACGATACAGAATTCTCTTAATTATGCGTCAATGCAGGTATTCGGAGGTGTTCCTTTTCATCAATGCACACTTTACACAGGTTACTGGGATAATTATAGTCAACCCGGTCAAAGTTTTTACTGCCGCATGCGAGTATACGGCAACTCAAACCTCTATCTGCCATATTAACGGAGTGGCTAAAAATGAAAAAGGTTAATTGCAAAGCTGGTATGACTTCCATCCTCTTGGTGATTCTCATAACCTCGCTAGCACAAAGCCCAATAGCCTATTCTAGTGAACCTACTGTGCAAGAAAAGGCTTTAGCATTTCTAAATGAGGTCGTTGGATTCGACCTATCAAAATACATAGTAAAACTTGACGGCGTTAGCACAAATTATCAATCTACTTTTGGCCCCCTTGTAAAAGAAGAGGGGGTTGATTATATACTTGATTCTGGCACAAGCAAAGTTCAGGCGTCATTCGTTTTCGAAAACGGTTTGCTATGGTATTGCGATATAAGTTTTCTGAATGGCATAGCGATCTATAGGCAATCGCCTTCAACAAATGTTCTTGAACAAGCAAAAGGTCTCTTTCAGAAGTATCAGAGCTATATCAACCGAAATTATGAGACAGACACTTCATATACACAGTCAATGCAGAACATGTTAGACAGCATCTCCGAACTGAAACCGCTTGAAAAAACGCAGGATAATATTAAGTTACAGATAACTTCGAAAAAGATAGATCCCGCAGTAAGTAATACCGTAAGTACGGTAGTCAAGTGGATTTACACAGAAAACGGTATAGATATACCAAGAAAGTCGGTAGCAATGTACTTTAGAAATGAGACTTTTTGGTTTATGAGCGATTCTTGGAACTTGGTGACTATTGGTAGTCATAGCTTGATTTCTGAAGAGGAAGCCGTAAGTTTGGCGTGGGAAAAAGCGAAAAACTACACACTCAAGTTTGCCTCAGAAAATGGTTCCACGATTGAAGTTAAACCTGACTTGTCAGACGTAACAACCGAAGTAACTTTTAGCATGACAACCAGAAACTCCACTGCCCTCTATCCTCTATGGACTATTAACTTCTACTTCAACAAGGCGTACTACAGCGCTTACGGCATTCAAGTCAGCCTCTGGGGAGACACAAAAGAAATCATCTACTGCGAATCACTCATCACCCTTGGAAATTCTACAGCAAAAAACGCCCAAGAAGAAAACCCAACAGCAATGCCTTCAAACATGCACCAGCCAGAACCGTCTTCTCTACCAGAAAACAACCCGATTAACCCAACAGCACCAACCACTACCCCCACACCCGACACTAACCTCATGACCGAAGGCAACACTAATCCAGCTATGAACACTTACCTAATCGCTGGAATAACAGCGATAGGCATAGCAGTTGCCGCGGCGGCCGTAACCTTCAAAAAGAGAAAGGGCAAATAGCGTTGCTTTCCATCCTTCTTTCTTTGTTAGTGTTAATAACTGAATGGGATAGCATAGCAGATTGTTATTACCTATTAACTATATGCCCTATCAGTAGGCTTTCTAATAATAACTCATTAATTAAATGCTAAAAACATAATGTCCAAACGCTTATTCATGATGTAATAAAAGAAAATTGTTGGTTGGTTTGTTTTTTCATGAGTTTACCATTCTTCTTCTTCCCATTCTTCCTCGTCGCCTTCTTCCCATTCCTCGTCCTCTTCGAACACCATTCTTTTTCACCTCCGCGACAGCCCAAGTGTTACTGTAGCGTAGCTTGGAACCGTTTAAATATTTGCGTTCGACAATTGACGTAATAAAGAATCCAACGCAAATTAGCAATACAATTTTTTCAGCAACTTTTCTGCAAAATACAGCAGCAATCAACAAAAGCGCACACGCGCATCTAAGCTGTTTGTGGTGTATCAAAATAGATAAATGCGGCGGCTTCACTGTTCATCGTGGGATGATGTGAGGCGACGGCTACGAGCACTAAGCTGTGAGAAAAGCCGTACTTTACACTGACCGATAACAAGTGGAGTTGAGAAAAACTATGCTTTCAGATTTTAACCTGTTAGCAACGACTATACGCGGCAATGAGAGGCAAATGTGCCACGAATTAGCTTACTTACTCAATGCAATAGGTGACACTGCACCAGAAGTAGCTAAAACAGGCATAAGAGGTGTGATAGTAGGCAAAACTGCTTTGAATCCTATTGATGCAATAGAAAAACTCCGCAGTATCCTGCTGGAGCGTCCCTATGAGTTTCGCTATGCGCTGAGAATTCTCCCAATCGAGAAGGTAATACGAACAGATATAGATGAGTTAAAGCAGGCAGTTGAGGAATTAGCGGCAAAAATAGGTGCGAATGAAACTTTTAGGGTAACTGTTGAAAAACGTTTTACAAGTTTACACTCACGAGACCTGATTGAAGCGGCAGCCTCTTGTATACAGAGAAAAGTCGACTTGGAAAATCCTGATAGAATCCTATTAATTGAGGTTATAGGTGGTTTAACTGGCATATCCTTCGTTAAACCTGAGCATGTTTTAGCGGTTGTTAAGGAAAAAATGCTTTAAACCTTTTTAGATCTGAGTTGCTAAAAGGGCTACTCGTTCAATAACGAGGTCAACTAGAGCCTGCTGAACATCATCCTTGGCAACTGCTTCCAATTCCAGTTCGGATATGCCGAAAGCCTCCATGATGCGTTTCATCTTGGCTGCGGACAGTGCGAGCACGGATTCATCAGGCTCAGCGTTGACATGGTTGGCGACTGCTAAGAGGGCGGTTTTCACATCGTCAGGGTTTTCGCCGACTATTACTGCTGCGATATTCTCAGACTCGTGTTTGATTCCCATCTGCTTTATCGCCTTGCGAATCTGCCGTTGCGCAGACGCATAAAGCAAAATTTCCACTGCAATGTTCTCAGAAATAGTGGTTTTGTTTTTGAAAGCTGTTAGAGCGTTCACAACCGCGAAGTACAAGTGCTGCCACGTAGCCACAGTCTCAGCGTCAAAGAATTGCACGGTGACACGGTGTGGTTTCATGTGGGTTATTTTCAGAAAATCCTCTGCAGCACCAATCTTGCAGTTACGAAAACCTGTTATTTCCATGTAAACGCCAAAGTTGGTTAAATATTTCAGCATGACCTTTCCTCAGCTATTTCTTTCAGAAACCTTTCTGCCAATCGCTTAGATAGACCAGCTTTTACAAGTTTCGCAATTTCCATGTTGGATGATATGGGGTTTTTCCTCACGATGCTTCTTATGGTTTCTTTAGTTTCCCATGGGAAAACCACCCAGCGCGTGGTTTCAGCTGAGTAATAGTCTGGTTTGACGCTGCTCCAAGGTTTAGTGAACAACGTGACGGTACGTACTTCAGTTGCGCCTGCGTGTTCGAGATGTGATTTTGCAAGTTTTAGGCTCTCACCTGAGTCAACTACGTCATCCACCAGAAGCACTTTCTTACCTGCTACGTCCACAGATGAGCCTTGCTTTAAAATTGGTGCTTTTCGGGTTTCAGAAATACCTATGTAAAACTCGATACTCACGCTGCCTAAGCTTGTTTCAAGGAGATCGGCTAAAACTCGCGCTGGGATCCAGCCGCCTCTGGAGAGGGCGATTGTGATATCTGGTTTGAAGTTGCTTTTTCGGATTTTTTTAGTTTGGCTCAGCAGCATTGAGTACAGTTGGCGCCATGTTGGCACCTCGAATTCGTCTTCCACAGCGTTTGCCTCTTTACCAAGAACCGACTGAACTTGAGTTTAAACTTTTAGCTTTTTGACGTCGTTACTGTTTTTTGGTTTATGTACTTTGTTACTATTTTGAACTGGCGTGATCACAAGTTCTTGGGTTACTGTTTCAGCGTAAACTTGGTTGACAAAAGTGATTAAGAACAGGGCATTGTTATTGACAGAGAAAGAACCGACGGGTCCGTGTTCATGAACAAAACCGAGTGCCAGCGCATATTTGGATTGTTTACATTTTTTGCGGCAGAACAAAAGCAGGGCTGAACAGGGATTGACACGCAACTTAATTGTGTACAAGTTTGTGAAGGGCTGCAGTGCTGGTGTTAGTTTGTGTTTTTCTTTCGGCGTTTCTTGAGTGCCACTGCGGTTACTGCGATTGCGGTGATGGCTGCTGCGGTTGCTGCTGTGGCGGTGATGAGTTCTGTTTGAGTTGGAACTGGCGATAGCGTTGGTTCAGGCATGCCGTAGCCGATGGGCGTGTACTGCTCATTCACAGCGCTTGGTGCGAAATTGCCGAGAGGAACACTGTACGTGTGACCGCCAATAACGTAGAACGTGTCGTTTATGGCGGCGACGCCGAAATTGTAGCGGTCTGTAGGCAAATCAGCGGCAGTCGTCCAACTGTCTGTTTTGGGATCGTAAATTTGGTTAGAGGCTACGCCGAAAACGTAAATTCTCTTTGGAGCCAAAACGCCACTTGTGGCAGCCGCGGCGCCGCCACCGACACTGGAAGGCGGAGATGCACCGTAACTCCACTTATCAGTTTCGGTATCGTAAATTTGGTTCAGACTATAATTTTGATCTTGTGAAAGCCCGCCTATAACGTATACCTTGTTGTTGAACACAGCTGAAGTCGTAGTATCAAAACCAAAGGTGAGAGGAGTCGGCACAGGCGTCTTGGTAGTCCAAGAATCCGTCACTGGATCATAAACTTCGTTAATTGTTCTGTTGGGATATCCGCCAATTAAGTATATTTTGCCGTTTACAACATTCGCCGTTAGCCCGTATCTAGCTGTGGGCATAGACGTTTTGTTTTCCCACGTGTCAGTTGCTGGATCGTAGACCTCGTTGACGCCGGTGATACCGCTGCTTGTTTTTCCGCCTATACAATAAATCTTGTTTTGATAAACGGCTGTAGCAAAAAGCATTCTCGGCGTAGGCATGGATTCTCTATAGATCCAACTGTCTGTTGCTGGATCATATTCTTCAATTACACCTGTAATTCCGTTAATATCTTTATTAAATAGAACGGCGCAACCGGGAATACTGGGCATAAACCCACTTGAATTGGAACCGCCGATAGCATAAATTTTGCCGTTCACTACGACAACGCCTAAGCCTGCTCTTGCTTCCTGCATTGGTGCTTTTGATACCCACGAGTTTTCAACTACGCTAGCAGAAACCCAAACAGGCGCAGTTACCTTTATGCATGAAGCCGTTAAGAAAACCAGAACAAGCAGCAGAGCAACATTTTTACTCATGCTCATCCTCAGAACAGCAGGGCTGTTTTTGCGATAAAAGCGTTTTTGTCAAGATTTCTTGACTAACTGGCTTTTCATTAACAGGCGCATTCGACAACGTAGTCATAATCGACTAATAAACAAAACCCTTTTTCCTTTCTTTTTTCTTTTCAGCATTCAATCGCTACTCTTTGCCATGCCACAACAGCGATAAGGCTACGTTTGTAACCCAAACCGCGACTCATAGCCAATCATGCGTTAACAATGAGGTACAGCCTTAAAACGGCCTAAACTACACTTTGCCCTCCAAAGTTTCCAGAACAGTAACCGCTGAATTTATCCATCTTAAGTAAGCGTTTAACGCTGCTCGTAGGGCTACCGTATCGCTGGCTTCAACCGCTAACACCAAAAACTGGTCATCTCTCGTCAATGTCGCTTTGGAACGTTTAGTGGCAGCTCGGCTAGCCTCAGGAATTAAAGCGTTCATAAGCGCGGCTAAATGCTTCTCTGAAGAAAACTTGAAACGTATAGTAGCCCGCGCCCTCATTACACCTAGCTCCAATAAGCTGATTGAACATTGCCTTTCTAAAAAAGCTTGTAGCAACCGAAAAGCGAAACTAAAAAAGAAAAGGAGAAAAGGTTTACTCGGTTTCCTCTTCTGAGGCTGCCGTTGCCTTTGCAGCCTCCTCTACAGCTATGCCCTTAGCAGCCCGTTTAGCTACAACTCCCAGCTTTGTGAAGGGCGCGTAGGCTCCACCGCTAAAAGTGAAACCACATTTTCTGCATTTCCAGACGCCAACACTTTCACGTTTTACCCTTACAAAGCCGCATTGTGGACACTTATGAGGCTTCTTCAGTTCAGTAATCACTTTAACGTAACGTTTCCTCACAGTTGCACCGTAACGGGTACCCAAGCCGCGTGCTGGACCAACCTTCTTCATTCTTCCCATTTTTTACCACTCCAGTTTCTTCCGCAATTCAGCCGCTTTGACTCTTGCAATTTTCGCGGTCTCCATTATCTCTTTCGGCGTAAAATATCCTGAACCACCTTTCTGTACTGCACAAATGTTGCCATCATCGTTAATCGCTATTGAAATACGTGCATCCATCACCTGCTCCTCATCCAACCAAGGATCGACAACCAATTTATCGCATATCTTTCCCAAAGTCACAGTTATCGGTCGACTATTCATTGGAAGCGGCGTATAACCCGTCTTAACCTTCACTTCACCATCTTTTATCTCGTAGTTAGGCATTTTCGTGTTAATCAACGCTGCCACTGCAGCCAAAGCCGAAGCATCAATCAGATTACCGTCATGATTGAGCACATAAACATCAACAAATACAACGAACACTTTTTTGCCAGGTTCAATACATAACTTCGCAGCATCAATAGCTTTCGATTCTCTTATGCCCCTATCAACAATACGCGCTAACTCTATCGAATTCTCGTCTGGCGGTCCAGGCTCAAAAGCAGCAGAAGCCAATGGCACCAACTCCGCGTTAACCGTCAACACGCCCTCATTCGGAGTATCAGGAAAAGGTTCGCCTGTCTCAATTTTTGTTCCAACTAGAACTTCAGTTTTTCCCAGCAACACCCGTGCAGAGCCTTCAGCGCGTTCAATAATTCCCTGAGCGACTCTAATTTCGCGAAAATCATTTAGCCCTCTGCCATCAAGACGTTTACCAGCGTTAATTAACTGCCAAATCTGTCTTTGCCGTACACGCGTAACAAGTGTAGACATCACTCTTCAACCTCCTCTTTCACGTTCATATATTTTGTTTTTAACGCCTCTTTCTGCAGAGCATAAATTTTCTTACACCCTTCAATAGCCAAGTTCACAGCGCTCTCAAATTCCTCAGGCGTCAGAATTCCATCCATCTGCAGCAACGTTACAGCATTTAGATTTGGCATAAAAGCTACAGGCACATCAGCTACGCCTATTTTATCTTCAATATCCATTAAATCTAAAACCACCTTATCATCGACTTTACCTGCGGCACAAGCAACCACCAAGTCACGCATTGGAATACCAGCATCCGCAATTGCTAAAGCCGCTGCAGTAATACTCGCGCATCGAGTCCCACCATCAGCTTGAAGCACTTCAACGAAAATATCAATGCCTGAACGCGGATAATACTCCACAAAAACTGCAGGTTCAAGCGCTTCCCGAATGACTTTCGAAAGCTCCACCTCTCTTCGCGATGGAGCAGGCGACTTGCGCTCTTGGACTGAAAAAGGCGCCATATGATAGCGACACCTCAGCACCATGCGATCAGGCAATGCCAAGTGTTTAGGATGCATTTCTCGAGGACCAAACACTGCTGCCAGTATTTTGTTTTTGCCATGCTCGATGTAGGCTGAACCATCAGCATTCGATAAAACGCCTACTTCGATCTTCACAGGTCTTAACTCGTCTGGTTTTCTTCCATCTAACCTTAAGCCTTTCTTGTCAATTAATTTTTCTGGTTTTTCACTCATTTCTTGTTTGCCTCCCGTTTCATTTTTTCTTCTTTAAGCAACTGTGTAATGCGGTCTGTCAGACCACTTGTATGAGATTCCTCGTTTATTTTTTGAATTGCCAACAAAGCAAGTTCTTCATCTTCCGGCGTTTTCCCAGTGACTAAGATAACACCATTAAGTCCCAAGATTATCTGACACCCTGTCTCTTGCTTTATCATCGAAATCATAGAGCCCTTTCTGCCGATTACTCGTGGAATCTTGGTCGGGGTTACCTTAGTTATTTGCCCACGAGTTATTTTTCCTAAACCAGGTTCGCTGACTGTAAGTTGTGGATCATGTGCTCGATCGTAAGAAGCTATTTTGGCAACTATTAAATCACCAACGTTAAGTACTTGTGATAATTCGTCATTTTGCGGTTTGAATGGTCTGTTTAGAACATCAGATGCCCTTAAGAGAGCAGGGTAAGGTGACCTAATGTCCACGATCCAACCGTTGAATCCAACTTCGACTATTGTTCCGATGACTATATCGCCTACTTTAGGCGCGTAAAATGCTCGTAAAGCCACGACATTTATGTTCTTGTTGTCGCAGTCTGCGAGTCCTATGCGTGAGGCATATACGCGGCTTCCTTCTTTGTACGTGTTTTCTCCTGCGAAATAGTCGCCTTCTGCGAGCAACTCGCCTGGTGTTACGAGCTGTTTCTTCTCAAAGAACGTTGGCATTTTCTCATTTAACCTCCAGTCAAGATTTTTAGGAGAGGATTTTTGCGTCTCCAGTTCCTTTAGTTACATCTCCAAGTTTGTTCAAAAATGAAGCATAAGAGCCAGCAGGCATTTCAATTATGCCATACCAAGAACCATCTGCGCGCCATTCTTCCCGTTTTATTGATCCGAAGGCTTTGATTGCGCCGTAAGCTCTTGTAGAGTACTCTGCAGGTATTTGGACTCCTACTGAAAGTTGTTCTATTTTCATGGGTAATATAGGACGGAGAAGTTTTACTATTTCTCTGGCTTGTTCTTCTACTGGTTTATAGGCATCTATAGGGTAGTGGATTTGCTCCATGGCGTTTTCTATTCTGAGAGGCGGGTGGGGCAGATTGGTTTTTGGGTCAACTGCTTGTCGTGATATGAAATCAATTATTTGTTTTCGTTTTTCTTCGATCATTTTGCGTCTTTGTTCTGTTGTTAGTTGTAGTGTGCCTTTTTTGAGTATGGTGTCTGCGATTTTTAGTGTGTCTGTTGTTCCGAATGCCTTGCGCAGTTGTTCCTCTGATACGCGGGTGCCTTTGTTTGCGTCTGAGAATATAGTTTCAGTGGCTATAACTTCAGTTATCGCTGTGATTTTTCCGCTGCGATAGTCTAGTGCCTTTTGTGGTTTAACTAAGACTTCAAAGTGTTCGTTGTCTTTTGTTAAGCGCGCAACAGTGTATTTTTCACTCATTAAAGTTTCACTTGCTCGAACCCAGCTCTTTGATTATGGCTTCTACTTTTTCGTCTGTTAGCATCTCCATTTTCTTTGTTGCTGTTGGGATTACTGCAATTTTTATTCTGGGCGGCAGTTGGCGTGCTTCTAATGCTTTTACGAGGCATTTTGTGGCGAGTTTAACTCCGTCGTCCAAGTTTAGATCTTCTCGGTACTCGTCCTTTAGTACAGCTAATACTGTTTCTCTGCCTGCGCCTAGAGCGGTGGCTTTGTAGCCCCTGTAGGTTCCGCTGGGGTGGGTTCCAAAGACGCGTGTACCTGTTTTGTCTACTCCTGCGAATATTATTGAGACTCCAAATGGCCTTACGCCTGCATGTTGCGTGTACATTTGTTGTATGTCGCATATGCGCTTGGTTACTACTTCTGTGTCTATGGGTTCATCGTAGGTTAGCTTGTTGCTTTGCGCGTATATACGCGCTTGATCTATGAGTACGCGGGCGTCGGAGCTTAAACCCACTATTGCGGCGCCTATGTGCTCGTCAACCTTGAAGATTTTCCAGGAGTATCCTGCTTCTTCGAGATTTTCGATGTTTTCTTCTGCGCCCAGAATTACGCCTCCGGCGCATTGGATGCCGAGTATTGTTGCGCCGCGGTTTACGAGTTCCATAGCGTATTCTACTTGGAAGAGCCGCCCGTCTGGGGAGAAAACTGTTATGGCGCGATCGTATGCTCCTGGTGCTGCAAATACGGACATAATTTTTACCTCACTTTGACTCTTTACGCTTTTGCTGTGTTTTGATGTATAAACCTAACTAAAAACCTTTCCCATTAAAAGCATGGTTCCATTTTAGCTTTGTTGGGTTCTACGTTGTGTCCCATACGTCATTTGTAGGAACTTTTTTCTTTTTTTATGAGCCTGAGGGATGGCTTTCAAGACTTGCTTGTGTGGAGCTATTTTCCATTTAGATTGCAGTTTTTTGCATTTGTCAAAAAAAAGAAAAGTGAGAATAATTGCTATTTGTTTCTTTTCTTGATGAACAACGCAGTTGCTGCTATCGCAACTACTGTTGCTGCGACTGCCACTATAACTATTGTGTTGATGTCGGCTGGTGTAGTGGTATTATCAGAAGTAGGAGAGGGCAATGTTGAGGTATCAGGTAATTCAGGATGTAAACTGTCTGCGTTGCTATAGTCGGCGCCGCCGTAAGCTATGTTGCTGCAATGGAATACTTCTCCTGAATTTGCCCAAACGTAAACTGTCAAGCCATGTACGCTGCCTGGGTAAGTTTGGTTCAGGTACAATTCAATGTGCCAGTAGGGTCTAAGCACGAGAGAGTTTATGGGATAAGCCACGAGCCTTGCTGTACTTTGGTCTTTGGATATGTTGAAGTTGCTTATTCGCGAGCCATCAGGCATAGCGTATGAGTAATTCTCTACGTACTTCATAGCTATAGCAATTGCTTGTTCACGTGAAATATTCACGGTCGTATCACCAATTGAATAGACACCACGTGTATCATAAAGGCAAGAAAAGATTCCGTTCTGAAACTCGATCCCTAATTTAGTATACTCGACCCCATTTACCGTATACGCCCAATTAAAAGTTGTTACCTCAATCCCGTAGGCAATTATGGTATATTTGGTGAAATTAATGTTACCTACCATTATGCTTGAATCTTTGGTTGCATCAACGTTATCTAACATATCTATCATATCTGCTGAATCAATTTTAGTGTAGGTTTGGTACTTCTCAAGAATACTTTTTGCAGCATCAACTAGGCTAACGTACTGTCTGTCGCTGATAACCTGCCCTTTATCCACGTCCACACGGCAGTAACTTACTGCATTGTTCTTAAACTGACAAACGACGCGAAGTGTACTTTCATCTGAATCCAAGGTGTATAATAATAAATGCGTTAGTCCATCATCTATTTGATTTTTGAGGGTTATCCTGTATCTTGACAAATCCACAGGAAGCACGTTCTCTATGAAAGCTTTAGAGCGGTCTTGAATTGAAACTTGTGTTAAACACGCAACAGGAAAAACCCCAAGAAAAGTTGTAATCAGTATAATAGCCAGCGGCACACAAATTTTTGCCAACAGTTTTTTCATCTATTTCACCACTCCACAGGTAGCGTCGATGCTCTATTTCCATATACTACTAACTTGTCCTTTAGTTGTGGACATTGGAGGTAACCTTGGTCTCCGAAAATGTTTTGAGCTATGGTGTTCAAGGCGGTGTCCACTGGAGCACCGTTGCACATATAGTACCAAAATGAGCCCACAACGTTAGCATAGTTGCAACCGCCTTCGGCTATAGTCTCAAATTGAGGCGACTGCCCTACCCATCCTAAATAAACTTGGGTTCCAGAGACACCCCATGGTTGCATGGAAGGATTATGTGTCCAGCAGTATGGCATTCCATAGGGGCCCAATTCGTCTTGCGGTACAGTGCCATTTCCAAAGTAATGCTGAGCTGTTTGGCAGTGCCAAATGAATGTGAAAACGTTTTCAGATGATGTCACACTGTAGATGTTATGGTCTATGAAGCTGTCGCCATTATGATCTAAAAGCGAAAAATGATTGATATTGTACCATGGAGCGCCACAATATGGCACTCCTCTGTGTCCTTTTGAAAAAACAACTTGCTGATCGTAGTAATATCGTAAGCAAAAGAGCAGCCAGCCATAGCGATAAACAGTGCAGTCGTCGTCAAAAGAAAAATAGCAAACTCCATATTCCCCTGTCAACAAGTTTCGAATATATGTGCAGGTGTCACTCGCCAGTATAAGTTCAGTTTCAGTATCGTTTCCCTGTTGGAAATTGTTCGGACAAAACACTACTGAACCAACCTGGTTGGCTGAAACAACACTATCCTCATTGATTGCGTGATTGAGCAGACAAGCAAACCCAGCAGCGAATACAGGGCTATATACAGGTGCTTTTCATTTATTTTCTCCCGCGTATAACCGCTGAATTCTTCTATCATTATTCTCTCCAAGGAAATATTTAAAAATTATGCAAATACAGATTTTTATTCAATTTTTTTTTAAATATGAATCTTATAGTGCACTGTTATACAGCAATTTTGCGTATAACATTTTTGCCAAGAAAATAAACAAGTTTCTCGAGAAACAATTTATCAACTTCTTCGAAACTCGGTTTTTGAATCGGGCACTAAATACGAAACAAACAAGAAGCTAAAAACGCAACATGCATGAAATCAAACAATAATATCCTTCTTGAGATCGATACTTGAGTTTAATACATGAGTAAAGTAATGGAACGTTTAAATCACCATTTGATACATTGACAAACGGTGAGTAACTCCTTGGAGAGTAGAACTAAAAAGTTTCATTTTCAAGAAATCGACTGGATCATCTATTTTCCTAGGCACGGTAACAAGGGGAAATATCGCGATTATAAGGTGCTACTCAGAAACAGGAAAAAGGAAGCAGCACACCCGACAAAAATGACGCTTGGCGAAGTATTGGACAAGCCGGAAATTGAGCAAGGCTACCCGCACACGGTTGGTTACTACAAAGTTTCTTCTGGACGCGGGGTAACTTTCAAACCGCAATATTTAGAGCTTAGAAGAATACATGTAATTGAAGACCTCTGGTTCTTCTTGAATGCCGTAGACATATGAGAAAACACACATACACAACCGGACATACACAGCCGCACCTAAAAGAACGTTTTTATCTACTCTGTGTGATAGCTATCTTTTAAGGTGCTGCTAAATGGGAAGAGGATCTGGATTTGGCAAGGTTATTTTGTTTGGCGAGCACTTCGTGGTTCACGGTGTGCCAGGCATAGTTTCTGCGATTGAATCAGCAACAGAAGCAGAAGTAAAAAAAGCCGAGAAGGGTATTAAAATTATTGATGAACGAAAAGGCGCAAAAGGTTACGTTGGCGAAAAAAAGCTGCAGCAAATAGAATCCATAGACCGCATGCTTAAGGCTATGGGCATAAAACCTGAAACAGTTGCGCTCAACATATGGATAGGAGGCAACCTGCCAGGTTTCAGTGGACTCGGCGCTTCCGCGGCAAGCAGCGTTGCAATCGCGCGTGCAATTGCAGACGAATTTAGCTTAAAGTTGTCAGATGAACGGATCAACGAGATCGCCTACGAAGCTGAGAAAGCGTATGCAGGTACACCTTCAGGCATCGATAACACCGCAGCGACTTACGGCGGCTTGTTATGGTTTAAACGGAACATGACAGGCGGAGCCAATATAATTGAACACATCCACATGAAACAACCTGTGGAAATCGTCATAGGTAGCACTGGCATTGTTGCGAACACTAAAGCGATGGTTGAAGGCGTAGCTGAACGGAAGAATAGATATCCAGAAAAGTATAAACGTTTATTCCATCAAGCTGAAGAGTTAGCGTTTACAGCCAGAAAGGCATTACAGGATTTTGATTTGCGAAAAGTTGGCGCGCTAATGAACGAGAACCACCGCTTGCTGCAAGAGATTGAGGTTTCCTGCAAAGAATTAGACTACCTTGTGGATTTGGCTTTGCGAGAAGGCGCATATGGCGCTAAACTGACAGGTGGCGGAGGTGGAGGATGCATGTTCGCTTTAACCCCTACATCTGCCTTGCAGGAAAAAGTTGCACGCGCCATTGAGAAGGCAGGCTACGAAGTGTTACGGACAAAAATCGGCGTTGAAAAGTTATAAGTGAACTGCGTCTATAAAACAGTAATGGCCGAGTGTGGAAAATTTGGGTTTCAGAAGCTTCTTAGAGCAACTTGCTCAAAACGGTGAGTTAACACGAATAAAACGTGAAGTTTCAACTGAATACGAAATGGCAGGCGTAATAGAGGCGCTAGGCGAAAAACCCGTAATGTTTGAAAAAGTGAAGGAATCCACAATTCCTGTAGTGGCAGGACTCGTGTCATCTAAAGAGTTAATCGCCAAGGCATTAGGAATAAAAAAAGAGCAGTTACTACAGAAACTGGCATATGCAATGGCAAACCCTGTACCGCCAAAAATAGTAGCAAAAGGCGAATGCCAAGAAATAGTTGAAGAAAACGTGGATTTAACAAAACTTCCAATAATGCATTACACAGAAAAGGACGGCGGAAAATACATAGCATCCGCCGTAGCCATAGTGAAAGACCCTGAACTCGGCAGAAACATGTGCTTTCACAGGTTAATGTTACTAGACAAAAACAAGTTTGTAGCGCGTATAGTCGAAGAACGCGGCACCGACGCCGCACTCAAAAAGGCTGGAGGAGAACTTGACATCGCCTTCTGCATCGGCAACTCCACGGCCGTGCTCATCGCAGCTGCTACATCGCTGCCGATGGGAGTTGACGAATTAGGAATGGCTAACGCCCTAGAAACAACAGAATTAGTCAAATGTAAAACGATAGACGTAGAAGTCCCCCGCGAATGCGAAATCGTCTTAGAAGGAAGAATAACCCGTGAAAAAGCAGCCGAAGGGCCGTTCCTTGATTTAACAGGCATCGTTGACCGCGTAAGGCAGCAGCCTGTGGTAGAAATCAAATGCATAACGCACAGGAAAAACCCAATTTACCAAACCATACTCGCAGGACGAAACGAACACAAGTTCCTAATGGGAATGCCAATGGAACCCGCAATCTACAATGCAGTAAATAAGGTCTGCACCTGCAAAGACGTGTATATAACGCCAGGCGGATGCAGCTGGCTGCACGCTGTAGTGCAAATCAAAAAACAGAACAGCGACGACGGAAAAAAAGCAATCACAGCAGCCTTCGAAGGACACAAATCACTCAAACACTGCGTCATAGTTGACGAGGACATTAATATTTACGACCCACACGATGTAGAATGGGCAATAGCCACACGTTTCCAAGCAGACAAAAACGCGGTGATCCTGCCCAACCAGCGAGGTTCATCACTCGACCCGTCTGGCGACTTGTCAGAAGGCAAAAAAGCCATAACCTGCAAAATGGGCTTAGACGCAACGGTGCCGTTTACAAAAACAGAAAAAGGATTCAACAAAGAAACCTACAAGCAAGTGGACATAAACAAGTACCTGTGATCAATCATGTACCTTACAAAAGAAGAAGAACGCATGCTAAACGGCGAAGAAGGCTACGCCGTAAAGAAATCCATGGAAATCCTCGTCGCACTAGGTGAAATCTACGGTGCAGAACGCCTCATCAAAGTAGGCTCCGTCCAAGTGGCAGGCGTATCCTATCATAACCTTGGCGATGCAGGCTTAGAATTCCTAAACGAACTCGCAAAAGATGGCAGAGTCAAAGTGCTCACAACACTGAATCCTGCAGGAATGGATTTGGAAAACTGGCAAAACTTGGGTATCAACTCCGAATTCGCGGAAAAACAAAACTTGGTAATTGAAGCGTTCAAGAAAATGGGCATAATTCCATCATGCACATGCACGCCTTATCTGATAGGAAATCTACCACGTTACGGCGAACACGTTGCGTGGTCAGAATCCTCCGCCGTTACCTTCGCCAACTCGGTTATCGGAGCAAGAACCAACAGGGAAGGAGGCCCATCAGCACTTGCCGCCGCTTTTGTTGGTAAAACACCATGCTATGGATTACACTTGGAAGAAAACCGCGCGCCAGATATTCATGTTCATGTAACCGCGGAGTTAAAGAAGCTATCAGACTGGGGTGCATTAGGCTACTGCATAGGCAAAAAAGCAGAAAACAAAATCCCCTACATAACAGGCATCAAAGACGCAGAAGTGGACGAATTAAAATCATTCTGCGCTTCAGTGGTAACCTACGGCACTAAACCGCTGTTTTACATGCAGGGTATAACACCTGGCGCTGAGAGGTACACGTTGCCAGAAGAGTCAGTTACAGTCGACGCAAAAGATATTGAGGAGGCGTACCGCAGCATTAACGATGAGGTTGTCAGCATAGACTTCGTTTGCATCGGTTGCCCACATTGTTCAATCAAAGAAATCGCCGAGATAGCTGAGCATTTGAAGGAGAGAAAAATTGCACCGACAGTCGAATTCTGGGTTGCTTGCTCACGCACGACAAAGCAGCTGTCAGACATACGGGGTTACACAGCTATCATCGAAAAAGCTGGCGGCAAATTTGCGTGCGATACATGCATGGCTGTAGCGCCGTTAAAAGGCAGGTTCAAAGCTATCGCAACAACCTCGGCGAAAGGCTGTTATTATTCACGGCAAAACAAGATGCTCACGAAAATGGGCAGTTTAAAAGAGTGTATAGAGGCAGCGGTGAGTGGGAGATGGAACTAAAAGGCAGAATAATCTACAAGGGCGCAAGCGAAGGCGAGGCTTTGGTTACGTTCCAACCCATTTCTTTCTACGGTGGTGTTGACCCGAACACTGGCGAAGTCATCGAAAAAGGGCATGAGTTGCAGGGGAAAACTGTGAAAGACAAAATGCTCGTGTTTCCGACTGGTAAAGGATCAACCGTAGGCTCCTACACGCTTTACCGCATGAAAAAAAATGGCACGGCACCTGCAGGTATAATCACAAAAGAATGTGAAACCGTAGTGGCAGTCGGCGCAATAATCTCGGAAATTCCCTGCGTAGATAAAATAGACATTTCTTTGATAAAAACAGGTAACCACGTGCGCATAATAGGCGACATAGTCATAGTTTAAGTAGCAAAGGATAATTTTAACTAAACAATGAAAAGTGGAAGTGAATTAGAAATTGAGTGAATCAAAACCCGTGATGCTGAAAATTGGCGGTTCAGTGATAACTGACAAGAACGGCGAGTTAGCTGCACGAACCGAAGTGATAAACCGTCTTGCAGAGGAAATAGCGAAAGCCGCCGTCCCAAACCTGATTATAGTGCATGGCGGCGGCAGTTTTGGCCACCCCACAGCTCAAAAATATGGTATCAAAGATGGTTTAAAGAGCCCAGAGCAAAAAGCGGGGTTTGCGGAAACCCACCATGTCATGACCGTGCTTAATGGTTTAGTTATGGACGCACTTGTGTGGCATAATGTTCCAGCAGTAAGCGTTATGCCTTCATCTTGCATAATCACTGAAAATGGTAGAATAAGATTGTTTGAAGATGCTGCTTTGAGGCTGTTGCTGAAAACAGGGTTCATACCTGTACTTTATGGCGATGCGGTTTTGGATGAGAAGTTAGGGTTTACTGTGCTTTCAGGCGATCAGATATTGACGCATTTAGCAAGAACCCTTGGTGCATGTAAAATTGTTGTAGGCGTGGATGTTGATGGCCTATGTGATGTAGACCCAAAGAATGATAAAAAAGCGAAAGTTTTCCCACATCTGACATTGGATGAGTTGAAGCGGTTAGAGGCTAAAGTAGGCGGTTCAGTGGCTGCAGATGTTACAGGCGGGATGCTTGGCAAAATAATTGAACTTGCATCGGCTGTTGAGGAAGGTATCCCTGTTGCCATGGTGAACGCCGCGAAACCTAACCGTGTTTTCAGGGCACTTGTTGGCGAAAAAGTTGAAGGCACGATTATAGAGAAGGCGTGAATTGTGGCTGAAGAAACGGAGAAACGCAAAGCAGATCACATTCGAATATGTTTAAGCGAGAATGCTCAAGCACGTGATGTGGCCACAGGCTTTGGGGATGTATACCTTATCCACAGAGCTTTGCCTGAGATTGATAAGGGTAGTGTTGATTTATCAACTACTGTTTTTGGACATAGGTTTGCTGCGCCAGTTATCGTTGGTGCAATGACAGGCGGAACCGCTGAAGCGACGCGGATAAACGCGGCTATCGCTGAAGTTGTGGAGGCACTTGGTCTGGGCATGGGCGTGGGGAGCCAGCGCGCAGCGATAGAAAATGCGAGGCTTGAGCAGACTTTTGCCATAGCTCGAAAAAAGGCGCCAACCGCTTTTTTAATTGCTAACATTGGCGGTGTACAACTTGTTCATGGTTATGGTGCACGCGAGGTTGAGAAGGCTATAGAAATAATTGATGCAGACGCTGTGGCGATACATTTGAATCCGCTTCAGGAGGCGGTGCAGCCTGAAGGACAGACAAATTTTAAGGGTGTTCTCGGAAAGATATATGAAATTGCAAGCGTGGTGGATGTGCCTGTAATTGTGAAAGAGACAGGTTCAGGAATTGCAGCAGAAGAGGCGCAGGCGCTTGAGGCTGCAGGCGTGAGTGGGATAGATGTTAGCGGGGCAGGTGGCACGAGTTTTGCAGCGGTTGAATATTACCGTGCTAAGGGAAAAGCAGATAATGCTCAGCGTTTGCTGGGTGAGGCTTTTTGGGATTGGGGCATACCCACAGTTGCAAGTCTTGTGGAAACCGCGCAGACAGTTCGAGTTCCCGTTATTGCTTCAGGTGGTGTGCGGTGCGGTGTTGATGTTGCGAAGGCGTTGGCGCTAGGTGCAAGTTTAGCAAGCATTTCTAGCCCTGTACTCCAAGCCGCTGTAAAAGGTTCAAAAGACACTAATGTATTGCTTTCAGTTTTGATAGAGGAGTTGCGGAACGCCATGTTCTTAGTAGGCGCAAATACAGTAGAGCAGTTAGCTAAGGTTCCTGTGGTTGTTGCTGGAAAAACGGCTGAGTGGCTCAAGGTAAGAGGGTTTAACATTGAAAAGTATGCTCGAAGAGGAGTAGTGACTAAGGCTTGAGTATCGAAAAGTTTCTTGAGGAAACAGCGCCAATAATAGATAAGGCGATTGAAAAGTATATTCCAAGAAAGCTCACGGAGAACGCTGTGCTTTTTCATCTCAGCCCGCCTAGGCATAGTTACAACGTGGAACCATTGAATAAGGCGATAGTTGAGCCTATCTGGGAGTTTCTTGACCGAGGCGGAAAACGGTGGCGTCCTGCGCTTTTTTTGCTTATTTGCGAAGCTTTGGGCAAGAATCCTGCTGATTATTTAGATTTTGCCATAATTCCTGAAGTGGTTCACAATGGCACCTTAATTATTGACGATTTGGAGGACGCTTCGGAACTGCGAAGAGGCAAACCATGCACTTACAAACTTTATGGCATAGATATAGCTGTAAACGCTGGAAACACCATGTATTATTTGCCTCTTCTGCCGCTTATGGCAAAGAAAGCCGAACTCAAGTCAGAACAGCTTCGCGACCTTTACGAGGTTTACGTGCAGGAAATGATCAACCTCAGCATGGGACAAGCTATGGACATCGCGTGGCACAGGGGTTTGGCTAACGCTGATGATTTAACCGAAGCCGATTATCTGCAGATGTGCGCCTACAAGACAGGCACTTTAGCGCGCATGGCTGCCAAACTTGCGGCTGTTTTGTGTGACGCTGACAGGACGCTCGTGGAGAAACTTGGGATTTTCGCCGAAAGTATAGGCGTGGCGTTTCAAATGCAGGATGACATCCTAGATTTAACTGGGAAAGCTTTTGCTGAAAAAAAAGGGGGCTTCGGACAGGACATCACTGAAGGCAAGAGGTCGTTAATGGTTATTCACACATTAAGAAAAGCCGATGCGAAGGACAAGGCAAGGCTTATTCAAATTCTTAACATGCACACTTCCGAGCAGGCACTACGTGACGAAGCAATTCTTATAATGCAAAAATATGGCGCCATAGAATATGTAAAACAAAAAGCCACACAAATCGTCGAAGAAAGCTGGAAGGAAGTTGAAAAGCTTCTACCTGCTTCAGCAGCAAAAGAAAAATTAAAGGCCTTCGCAGAATTCCTGATTAAGAGAAATATTTAACCAGAACAGAGTTGTGCACATTGGTAATAGATGACAGTGAACTTAAAGAGCTTATTCGAAAAGCAGCCCTACTGAACGCAATTCAGCACGATGGCAAAGCGCAAGCTGGCCCGATAATAGGTAGAATTGTGGGCGAAAAGCAAGAGCTGAAAACGAAAGTAAAAGAGCTTTCCGCTTTAATCGCTCAAGTTATCAGTGAAGTTAATAATCTTTGTGTTGACGAACAAAAGCGCATAGTGGCTGAAAAGTGGCCTGAAGCCCTAAAAAAGGAAAAAGTAGAAGAACAGAAACACTTGCCTGAACTGCCCAATGCAACGAGGTACAAACAAATAGTTACGCGTTTTTCACCTAACCCTGATTGCGTGTTGCATTTAGGCTCAGCGAGAGCCATAATACTAAGCCACGAGTACGCACGTATATACAACGGCAAATTCATATTACGTTTTGAGGATACCGACCCCAAAGCTAAACGACCCATATTAGAGTTCTACGATTACATACGCGAAGATTTAGCGTGGCTGGGCTGCAAGGTTGACGAAGAATACATACAAAGTGACAGAATAACCATTTACTACGAGTACACTGAACGTCTAATACGTGATGGCAACGCCTACGTTTGCACCTGTAAACCTGAAGAGTTTAGAAAAAGAGTATTGATCAGTGCTCCTTGCAAATGCCGCGACTTACCAGCCACAGAACACATGGAACGATGGCAGCGTATGCTCAATTACGGCTATACAGAAGGAGAAGCTGTAGTCCGCGTTAAAACAGATTTAAACCATCCGAATCCTGCGGTACGAGATTGGCCTGCATTGAGAATCATCGACACAGAAAAATACCCACATCCACGAGTTGGCAGCAAGTACCACGTATGGCCTCTTTACAATTTGGCTGCAGGATTAGATGATCATCTCCTCGGCATAACGCACATCATCCGAGGTAAGGAACACTTAACGAACATGATTAGGCAAGAATATATGTACAAGCATTTAGGCTGGGAATATCCTGAAGCTATACATTATGGCAGACTGAAGATTACAGGTGCTTTTCTAAGCAAGTCCAAGATTGTTCAGGGCATACGTGAAGGTGTCTATAAAGGCTGGGATGATCCACGATTAGCAACATTTGTCGCATTACGCAAAAGAGGCATAACAGCTGAGGCAATTAAGAAAATGATAGTGGATGTTGGACCTAAAACAGCAGATGTCACCTTAAGCTGGGACAACCTGTATGCTTATAACCGCAAAATCCTTGATGCCCAAAGCGATAGATATTTTTTTGTGCTTGATCCAGTTGAGTTAAAAGTGAGAGGTATCCCACGTGCCTTCACAGCGAGGCTTCTTTTGCATCCTGAAAAGCCAGAGAGAGGTGTAAGAGAATATACGATAACACCAGTAGGTGAAGATTCAATTGCCATTTTCTGGGTTGCAAAAAAGGATGTTGAAAATGTTGCTGTTGGCAAAGTCATTAGACTTATGGAACTTTTCAACATCAAAATAACTCGGGTAAAATTATACTCGGTAGAAGCCGTGTTCGAAAGTGAATCTTATGAGGAAGCGCGAAAGGCTAAAGCGCAGCTTATACACTGGATTCCTGTTAATGGGGATATGCCTTGCCAAATTGTTATGCCTGACGCGACAATTGGTGAGGGGGTTGCGGAAAGCGCTTGCGAAAAACTGAAGAAGGACACAATAATACAGTTTGAACGCTTCGGTTTCGTTCGCGTAACCGCAATCACGCCTAAACTAACCGCTTACTATGCGCATAAATAATCAATTGGTGAAAAATGATATGCGTAAGCAGGAGAAAACGGTGATCTGGCCAGCTTATTTTGATGCGGCTAGAACTAGAAAAGAAGGAAGACGAGTCCCGAAGAATTTAGCGGTATTTTCTCCCAAGATTATGGAAATAGCGGCGGCAGCAACCAAAGTCGGTTTAAAAACCGAAGTAAAGGCTGAAGTTGCTTATCCCAAAACGCCGTGGAGTAAAACAGGCATGTTGCTCACGGAGAAGAAATGGTCAAAAGAGGTAATGATAAAGAAAATTGCCAGCCAATTGTTGAAAACACGAAATGAGGCTTCAAACCAGAAAAAGTGATCTATCTAACTTTTTTCTTTTTTACTGCTAAGCAGAACCGCGTTTATTACGCCATCACTGCCAGGGCGTGAAGTAACACGTGCAATCCCCAGCGTCGTTTCGATTTCTGCGCCTTTAGTTATTACACCTCTGCGGTCGTAATCCACATTCGCGGCGTTTTTAACTACACGTAAAATTTCTGCTTTCTCGGTTTTGCCGCTTTTCGGATCAGTCACAGAGGCGTATTTAGCACTTAGAACTTTGACCTTAACGTTGCCGCCATACCCTCTCATAACGCGCGTTTTCGGTTCGCCGAGTATGGTTTCAGCTGGGAATCTGCCTGTTTCATAGCTTCTTTTCCCTCTTGAAACCCGTTTCTTGCCACCTGTAAGCTTTTTTTTATGCAAGCTGCCATGCCAAACAGACATTCGTAAATCACTTTCTGTCGCTTTAAATTAACGCTGACTAACAAAAACGCTATTTTACATATAAAGATATCCCATCAAACAACACGAATAAAACACAAAAAATGACTAAAGAAAAATAAACACAGAAAATACCCATTCAACCTTTTGCCCCCTAAAGAAAACGTAAACAATGTGGATTATGTAGCCCCTATTGAGTATGGCAGGCTATGGATCCATGTATCCACTCAAAAAGGAAACCAGTAATAATGCTGCAGAACACTGCGAAGTCAATTACTGTGAAATAGTTTTTTCCTAATTTTTCAGGTTTAGAATTCACTATATATTAAAAAGAGCAATGTGTAATATTCTACTTGGTGCCTAAGCGTGGAGAAAACAAACTGGGAAAAACTCATCGACAACCTAACACGGCAAGGCATCCTCCGCTCGCCTAAAGTAATCAAAGCTATGCACGATGTGCCTCGCAGTAGTTTCCTTCCAGAAAATCAACGTGAATACAGTGCTGTAGACACGCCGCTGCCCATAGGCTTCGGCCAAACAATCTCAGCACCACATATGGTTGCAATAATGAACGAAGCATTGCAATTGGAAGTCGGTCAAAAAGTACTAGAAGTCGGCGCAGGCTCTGGCTGGCACTCTGCTACAATAGCAGAAATAATTGCACCGCATGGTGCTCCTCGCAGCGAGTGGGGTCACGTGTACACAGTGGAGATCGTTCCTGAATTAGCTGATGTGGCGCGGAAGAACATACTTAATGAAGGTTATGCCGATAGAGTGACTATAATATGTGATGATGGCTCCAAAGGATATCTTGCAAAAGCACCCTATGATCGTATTGTCGTGACGGCGGCGGCGCCTTCGTTTCCTCCACCGTTGCTTGAGCAGCTAAAACCTAATGGGGTTATGCTAATTCCGGTGGGTAGTGTTTCCCTCTTCCAGACGCTTTTCAAAGTAACGAAAGATTCGAAGGGCATTACTAGGAGAGAAAATTTGGGTGGCGTGGCGTTTGTGCCATTAACAGGGGAATATGGACATAGCTTCTAGTTTTAGCAGAACCATTTCTCTAGCGTGGTTTTTCCCTTTTGTTTTTTGGTGGATTCCTGCATTTTTTCCAGTGTTTTTTTGACTCGGTCTTCTGAAAAGTCTTTTTCGCCGCAAAGGAAGTTAATTATTCCTTCAGCGTCAGGTTCTTTCCAATCTAACTTGTAATTATCTGTTACTTTTGGGTTAAGGAATATTTCGCGGATTCGCTGGGGTTCAGCTGGGAAGTCTGCTTCTTTTATGTGTGGTAGAGCCTTTTCTAGTGTGCCGTACTCTTTCACCAGTTTTAGTGCTGTTTTTGGTCCTAAGCCTTTTACGCCATCGGGGTTGAAGTCTGTGCCAATCAATATTGCTACATCAATTAGTTGTTCATGGCTTAGTCCGCACTCCTTTAGTACGTTATTGAGTTCAACAACTTCTGGTGTGACGTCGATGTAAACGTTTTTGCTTGGCAGCTTACGTTTGCCTGAAATTGTTACGTTTCTGACTAGTTTTGGTGCACCGAAGAGCAGACTATCGTAGTCTTGACTTGCGCAATAGTCGGCGTCGCCGCGCCGCACCATGTGGGCTGCTTGTGCTTCGCCTTCGCTGGGTGCCTGAACCCAAGGTAACCCCATGAGTGTTAGGAGGCGTTTGCTGTCGTCTGCCATGTAGTCTTTGAGGCGTGAGGTGGCTTGTGCGTAGACTCGTGCTTCTGCTATGTCGCCTCGTGCTATGGCTTGTTCATATTTAATAGTTGCTTCTTCTTTAGCTTTCATTCGTCGCTTGATTTCTGCTTCTTTCAGCACAGGTGGCGCGCCGTCGAAGACGTAGATGGGTTTTATTCCAAGCTCCACCAAGTTGGCTGTCCGATAAAATAATCCGCTGATGTGGCTGGTGATTTTTCCTGTGCTGTCTTTTAGCGGCGTGCCGTCGGGTTGGCGAATAATAGCTAAAAACTGGTATAAGGCGTTATAGGCGTCTATGGCAATTATTTTTCCACTTAAATCCTCTAGCTTAACCGTAGTTACTGGAACGATGCTGCGGAGGTTTACGCCCAAAATTACCCCGCAAATGTATAGTGGAAAACCTGCATAATAAACTTGCGAAAAGCGCAGTTGCACTGAAAGAATTATAGTTGGAATTTTCCAGAAGCCACCTAAAAACTTTTGCCAAAAACATTCCAAACGGAGCATAGCAGATATAAGGAAGACTTACATTAACAAACACGATACTCAAAGGGTTGAAACCAAAATGTCTGAAAAAACAGCTGCATTAACATTAACAATTTGCACAAGCTGCAACAAACCAATACCGCCAGGTACAGAATCTACAAAATTCCTATGCCCCAATTGCGGAGAAATCCAGATTAAGCGCTGTGGAAAATGTAGAAAATTCGGTCGCACATACAAATGTCCAAAATGCGGCTTTACAGGACCATAAGGTGATGAAAGAGTGGGCAGCGTTATTGTGACTTACAAAGTCTTCCCGGAAGACGTGATGGAAAGCTTTGATGATCTGAAAAAGAAAATAGAGAAATGCTTACCTGAATTTGCACAAGTAGATGGCTACGGTGAAGAACCAGTAGCGTTTGGGCTTAAAGCGCTTCTGGTGCAGGTGCGTTTTCCAGAAGACAAAGCAGGCATAGTTGACGAGTTCGAAACTGAACTTGGAAAAATAGAACGCGTAAGCCAGGTTCAAACGCTGTTTGTGCGCAGATCAAGCAGATAACCATTTAACAGCGGCGCTTCTTAGCGAACATTTGATGTGCCGCTTTTTTAGTCTTTGAACCAACTGGTCGACATAAGATTGAAGCTTAGCGACGGCGCCTCTTAAAGTAAACAAGTAAACCTGCAGTGATGACGACTACAGCAGTTGCGCAGGCTGCAGCTGGTACTGTTGGGGAAGGTTTGGGTGTTGGGATTTCCTTCTGTTGGACAGCTAACAACAGTGGGAACATTAGGCATATCTGGCGGCGGAGCATACTGTTTTAGAGGTATGTTTCCATTGCCATAAACTATCATTTTACAATTATCTTGATTGGGGTATCTCCACCAATACGCGGTGAATCCTGTTGCGAGCGGACTGCTGCCGAAAGGCTGACACACGTATTGCCGTGAAGCTCTGTCCAAACAAAAGATAAGAGAAAATTTACTTTAACGGCACATACATCGAAGATCTCGAAGCACCAATACCAGGAGTACCATGCCTAACAGGCTTATTTGTAATTGCAAACTCACCCAAATAATGCCCAATCATATCAGGCTTAATATCCACAGGCAAAAATTCCTTACCGTTATGCACGAGAATCCGCATACCAACCATTTCAGGCAAAATCACCAAATCCCGCACATGCGTTTTTATGACAACTTCCTTACCTGATTTTGCAACCTCCCGCGCCTGCCGCAACTTCTCCACCAGTATCCGCTGCTCAGGAGTTAAACCCCGCTGCAAACTACGCCGTTGCCTAGAAGGCAACAAATTAATAAACTCATCCATAGACATCGCTAGCAAACTTTCAAAAGTGAAACCACGATACGTAAATTCCTTGGGCATTTTTATCTCACCATACGATTAACTACATGAACACTATAAACCTTCTGTCAGCCCACAGCACGTTTCTTTTTTTGCCCTGGTCCACGAGCTGAAATTAGACCTACTTTCTGTCCTGGTGGCGCACCATGAGAAGTCGTAGTACACTTACGCGCGCTACGCTTGCTACTTCCATATGGGTGTACCGCGGCAACCATTGCTCTGCCACGTGTCCTTGGATACTTGTGACCCTTGGCCTTCATTAAATGGAATTTTTCGCCAGCTTTCAAGAAGGGTTTTTCTGTTCTACCACCGCCGGCAACCACACCGATAGTTGCCATGCAATAATCATTGATGTACCTTGTTTTTCCAGAAGGAAGCTTAATAAGCGTACCTTGGGCTGTATGCCCTATTACAGTTGCATAGGATCCTGAAGATTTAGCAAGTTTTCCGCCATCACCCGGTTTAAGCTCGATACCGCATATAAGAGTGCCTTCAGGGATTTTTCCAAGTGGAAGTATGTTGCCTATTTCAATTGGGGCTTTACCGCCTATGCTGATCTGCTGTCCTTCGTGTGCGCCTTCGGGGGTTACCATGTAGCATGTGTCGCCGTTATCAAATTTTATGAGTGCTAGTGGGGCGCCACGTCCTGGATCGTGCAAGAGCGCTTGTATTGTGCCGTTGACTGATGTTTCGAGTGCTTGTTTTGTCGTTAGCGTTTTTGGGTATTGGGCTGGCGCTGTTCTTTTGTGTGTGGCAGCTTTGAACGTTGGTGTGCCGCGTCCACGTCTTTGTACTCTTATTCTTCGTCCCATTGTTTTGTTCTCCTTGTGGTTTTTATAGTATGCCGAGTTTTATGGCTATGTCGGCTGCTTTGTATTCTGGTGTAAGTTTGACGAAGGCTTTTTTTGTTGCTTGTGGTGTTATGAGTGTTGTTATTTTCTGGACTTTTACTTCGTATAGTTGTTCGATTGCTTGTTTGATGTCGTGTTTGGTGGCGTTTTTGTTTACTGCAAATAGAAGTTTGTTTTCTTTTTCTACCATTAGGCTTGCGGATTCTGTCATGAGTGGATAGAGGATTACTTCGTTCGGATCCATTATGTGGTTTCTCCTTCTTGTTTGTTGGTTAATTCGTGTAATTGTTCGATTGCGCTTTTTGTCCATATGGTTAGTCTTCCCGGATGTGTTCCTGGTGCTAGTAGTTCGGGATTTAAGTCTTTAAGTTTGGTGACTTGTATTCCCGGGATGTTGGTTGCGGCTTGTATTACGCCATGGTTTTCTGTTATAACTATTAATGGGCCTTTGGCTTGTTTTGTTTTTCTTCCGCGGCGTTTTCCTTTGCCTGGGCGCGTGTTTTTGCTGTTACGTATGCGTTGTAGTTCGGGTTGTAGTCCTAGTTTTGTAAGTGTTTCTTCTAGTTGTTTGGTTTGGGTTAGTTCTTGAAGTTGATCTGTTACTATGAGTGGGATTTGCGGGATGTTGGTTATTACGTGTCCCCTTTTGATTATGGTTTCTTTTGAGGCTGTTGCGGCTATGGCTGATTGGAGTGCTAGGTGTTTTTCTTTTTTGGGTATGCGTTTGGTAATTTTCTTTTGTGTTGTTGGTGGGTGGGGTTGCCTTCCGCCAACTGTGCTTGGGGCGAATTTGGCTCTTCCGCTTCCACTTTTGATTCGTGGTACTCGTGAGATTGCCATGCCTGTGCCGCGTGATTCTGCAGTTGTGCGTTTTCCTGCCATAGGATCCCTGCCTTGGGGTTGGCGTTTGTGTGATTGTATGGCTAGTACTGCTCGTTTGATTACGTCCGGTCTTATGGGTGTTGTGAATACTAGTGGTAGTGTGGTAGTTGTTGTCGGGTTTCCTTGGAGATCGTACACATGGAGGGTTTTTTTGGTTGTGGGCATGGCTTATTTTTTTTCTCCTTATTTGCCTTGGGGTGAATCAAGTGATATGTAGGTGATTTGTGGAGGTTGGTCTGGTGTTTCTTTGGGTGGTCTTACGGGGTAACGTAGGCGTATTGCACGTTTTTCTGGTCCTGGTATGCTGCCTTCAATGAGTAGGTATGGGCCTTTTATTTGTCCGTATCTGAGGTACCCGCCTTTGACGGTTATTTCCTTGCCGTCTTTACCTATTTTGAGTATGCGTTTGTTATATTCTATGCGTTGATGGTAGCCCATTTGTCCTGCACGTGGTACGGAATACATGATGTGGTGTGGATTCCATGGTCCAAGTGTGGCGATACCACGTTTTGTTTTGCGTCCTTTGTGTTGGAGTATGGTTACGTGCCAGCGTTTTACTGGTCCTTGGAAGCCTTTGCCTGTGGTTACTGCTGCGATGTCTATGTATTGTCCTGTTTTGAAGATTTCTTCGGGTGTTATTGTTTTTCCTAGGAGTTGTTTGGCGTATTCTAGTTGTTTGGGTATTGTCGCACCGCCGATCTGGATTTCTGTTATGTCGGGTTTCTTTTTAGGCAGGCTAGTTTGTTGGGGTTGTGTTGCGGCGATTACGCGGATTACTGCGGTGCGGTTGAGGTTTTCGGTGATTTTTTGGAGCATTTGTTCAGTGTTAAAGTTTTCTGGCAGAACAAGTGTGCGTCCGAGTTCTTTTGGCGGATCTTTCATCCATGCTTCGGATATGTGTTGGAGCCCATATGGGGTTTTCGCGTATGTGCGTATTCCACATATGAGCAGGGGTGGTGTTTCTATTACTGTGGCTGCACGCATGACTTCTTTGCCGAAGTTTGGGCTACGTTTTCGATCTTCTATTTTGAAGATGTATGTCATGCCTGCTTTGTAACCGATAAAGCCTAGTAGCCTAGGTGTATCCGCTTGAATTTTTGGCCAGTAGCGTATGCGTGCTACTGGTTTTTTAGCGCGATGTCTAGGCAAGTATGCTAGTGAACCGTGTTTTGGAGCGTGAGTTTTTCTATGTCCCATGGTTTATTCGCTTCGCGTCTTTAGGGAATGAGAATTTAGAGTTATAAACGTTACCGTCTGTTTTGGCGGTAGTGTTGTAATGCTAGTGTGTGGTAAAAGCCATATCTTCTTTAAATAGTTTCTTTACATTAGTGCTGCTCTAAACGAAGCGGTTGCGCAGCGCCTGTTGAGCTACTATTATTTCAGATGCAGCGGTGCTGGACTGTTACAAAAGTTAGTCTATTGTATTCCTGCGGTTGTAACGTTTTTTATGCTTATGTTGTATATTCTCTACTGCTTTCAGGTTTTGCAGTTGACGGTTTCGCTTCAGGAATCTGAGGTAGGGGAATTGGCGGCGGAATATTCAGAGTCCTTGAGATCAGCACTGACTCGATGAACACCACGTTGGATATGGATTGTACTATTATGGGTGGCGGCGGCTTCTTGTCTTCGTAATCCTTAACCACTTTATCGATTTCCGCTTTTTCGCCTGCCACATATGCGCTGCCTTTCATGCTGATCTGCGCAATTGCAGGGTTATAGTTAATTGTCAAAACAAAGGGCACTTCTAATGTGTCATCAACTTTTTTTTCTACACTGACCATGTTAAGGTTGGTATTAATCTGAATCGGCGGCACAGGCTTACGGAAATCCCAAAACCGCTCCGCAGATATAGCCGCAATTACAACGTTAACCCGCATCATCAGGCACCAACAAACACACTAAGCGTAAACCAACAATTTAAGCGTGCTTGTACCTTGTGAAACCACAGTGCCCACAAGTGTAACGGTCATGATGATCTGCCATGAAGTAACCTGCACCGCACCTTTCGCAGGTGGGACGAAGACGAACAACCTTGTCGCCCTCCAGCTTATACAGCGTGTGTGCGCCTTTCTCTTCTTTATGCGACTTTTCAGCTTTAGGCTTCTTTTCTTCTGCAGGTTTTTTTGTTTCAGCTGCGGGTTTCTCGGGTTTCTTTGACATAATTAAGCAACTGCCTCCTCTTTAGGCTTCTCAGGCAAATTACGCTTCACGATATATGAAGGCTCAACAAGCTGAGCTTGCTCCAACGAAGTATATACATGCGCCAAACCAGCAGCCACACCTGTCCCAGTTAAAGTTGCCATCCGCACAACAAAAACCAACTCCTCATTAGCGCCCAAAGCAGCAGCTAAACCACGTTTAACTTCTAAACGCGCCGGCGTCTTACCACATGGACCATGCTCAACTCTAAACTCCACTTCCCGCCGTAGCAAAAGCGGATTATTCCGCACAGAGACAACCTTAACTTCCATGCCACATCAACCTGCTTAAAGTATTCACCACATACATTAACCTTCTTATTTAGCTTTTCGAACAACTTCCATCTCTTTCAAAATCCCCAAAGCCTCAGCCTGCTTGTCCGCAGTAACGCGCACAACAACCACGCCTTCGCCAGGCTGCCCATAAACAACTATCCCGCCCAAAGGTGCATACGCTACAGCCACAACTGTCAATAAATCATCCTCCCCACTCACAACCAAATGTACTTGCTCACTAGAACCTAAAGCTTCACGCACTGCAACAATTGCCTCCTCTGTAATCATGCCTGCAGGATTGCGCACATGCACCACCCGTCGCCCAGTAAAAACCAGAGGAGCCACATGCTTACGTTCCCGCAGACCATCAGTAATCACCAAATTCACAGACATACCAGACGCGCAAATATTCTGAGAAACCGTGTCGCCAACAGCCACAACCACAGGCGGCCGCTCACGTTCAACAATATTGCCTAATACATGCATTGTCTCGGCAAAAGAGCCGCGCACCAGCATACCGAAAGGTTCCTTAAACTTTGCACGCAACTCTGGTGTCAAACAGTAAGCTACACGCACAACATGTACAACCCCCGAAACTGAAGCAGCATCCACACTAAACTAAGGCATAAACGCATATAAGAACCTTAAGTAAGCCGTTTTTACCTAACCTTTAAGGCGTAACACCCTTTCTCCCGAATCTTCATTGCCTTTGCGATGGTGGAACCATCAACATCAAACACTATAAGCAAACCGCCAAAATCATCACTCAGAGCGGCACTCTTACATTTAGGACAAACACTATCTTTAGTTATAAAATGGCAGTTACCACACGCCTTCTCACTCAAACAGATCACTTCTCCCCTTCAGCCTCAGCCTTATTCTTATCCACATCTTTAATCGAAGCTCCACCACTAACCTTAGCCACTTCTTCCTTAATCCATTCCAACTTGCCCAAAAAAGGCTGCCGCGCCGTCACACCAATCTTCCCAGAGGTACCCGCTCTACCAAGAGAAACAGCCGTAATCCGCACACGTACATGATCACCGGCAGCAAGTTTCCGCTTAGATTCCTTACCAAGCAATACACCTTGCTTCTCATCATACGATATGAAATCATCCATCAACTGCGAAACATGTAACAACGCATCAACAGGACCAACCCGCACAAAAGCGCCGAAGTCAGCAACCTCAACAACATCACCCTCAACAACTTCTTGAAGCATAGGATAGAAAGTCAATAATGAAAACGTCACCTTGTGATATGCGGCGCCATCGCCAGGAATAATTTTTCCAATAGGACTTACTTCTACATGCGTAACGGCGATAACGTAGCCTAATTCTTCGTCCACCATACCCTCATATTTTGCCTTAACTTGGTCACGACCCACCTTCTCCAGAGGGTTGCCAAATGTTTCAGGTGGAATACGAATAGTGTCCTGTAACGTGACAAGCTTAAACATAGCTTACACTAACCCGTCAATCTCGAGACGCGACTTTTGCCTCACATAAATAACTGGCACACTTATATCTCTTAGCCTCCGCCGAAGCAATTTATCATTAGTAAACACCAATGCGCCCCATCTCTTGGCAACCTCAACAATAATATCATCTACCAAAGCAGACACAGAATTTGCGAATTCGGCATCAACATCTACGAAGTGCCACTCTTTAGCAAACCGCAAAGCCAAAATGGCACTTTTACGCATGGTCGGCGAGCCCGTCGTAGCTAAAAACTCTAACTCCCGTTTAACCACGGAAAGCAAAACCAACTCGAATCTCCGATTCAGCAACCGCGCCAACTCACCATAAACGTCAATCTTGAATTGAAAAGGAACAAACAGCGCATTTGAATCAACAATAACCTTCAGAGGTTCCCTCTGCACAGACTTGTCACACGCCAGTTTACATTTATCCTGAAATAGCTTATTAGATACTTTTAAGGTTTTAACATGAAGAAAACACAAGCTGCCGAATCCATTAAGAAGGCATAACTTTTAAACAGGCCTCCACCTAAAAATAGGAGGCGTGAAACTAAAGCTGATGGAATAAATGCTTGATGAAAGATCATGTGGTGCCGTTGTCTTCAAAAGAAACGGCGAAGTTAAATATTTACTTCTCCAGTACGAGTCAGGATACTGGGATTTCGTAAAAGGAAATAGGGAACCAAACGAAAACGAAAAAGACACAGTTAAACGCGAACTTAAAGAAGAAACAGGCATAATTGAAGCCAAATTCATAGAAGGCTTCAGAGAAAAAATAGTTTACTTCTACAAACGGCAAAGTAAAACCGTCCACAAAGAAGTAATCTTCTTCATAGTTGAAGCCTACACTGACAAAGTTAGCATTTCCTTTGAACACATAGGTTACGAGTGGTTAAATTACGAGAGTGCTATTGAAAGATTAACTTTCAAAAATTCACGTAACGTACTCCACAACGCCCATGAATTTTTAAAGAAGCAGGGAATAATAAAACCTTCAAATTGAAAAATGGCACACTTAAGTAAAATGTTAAATTATAAGCCCATAACCTATTAGCCGCCACCGCGCTGTGATTTTTCTGCTTATAGCTACGCGCATGTTAGGCTGTGCACAGATAGGTCTTGCAAGATTAAGTTTGACAATGTTACCTTTTGCTGAGACTACTTTTCCAACGTTTACGGCCGCGCCTACATGAAGTAGTAGCGATTCACCAATATTGATTTTCTCAACTTTAATAAGTTCTTTAGTGCCTACAACACGCTCTAGGACATGCGTTTCCAAAGTCAACTCTGTTAGCACCGGCGGCAGATAACCAGTTTTTCCAGCAATATTACCAGTTAAGCCGTCTGCCTTAGTGTAAGAGGGATCCAGCAACGTTCCTACACCAACTAAGCCGCCACAACGCGCCTCTGTTACGTTTCGTTCACCTGCACGTAAACTAACAATTTCGCTGACTAACGGGTTATACATCACTTTCCCCTCTTTCTCAGTACTAACGCCAGGACGAATCTCTATTTCGTCGCCTACCGTAAACTTACCTTGAGCAATGGTGCCACCAATAACACCACCCTTCAAATCTTCAATCGCAGTGCCGGGATTATTAGTATCGAAAGAGCGTACAATATACATTAAAGGCGGTTTCGTCTCATCTCTTACCGGTGTAGGTATGATCTCCTCTATAGCGTTAAGCAAAACATCAATGTTCAGGTTTCTTTGAGAGGATATAGGAATGATAGGCGCGTTTTCTGCAACAGTACCTTTAACGAAATTCTTAATTTCCTCATAACTTTTACGTGCCCTTTTCTCGTCAACTATATCAATCTTGGTTTGAGCTATGATAAGATTTTTTATACCAATAACTTCCGCCGCAGCAAGATGCTCACGCGTCTGCGGTTGTGGGCACGTTTCGTCAGCAGCGATCACGAGTATCGCACCATCCATTATGGCGGCTCCTGAAAGCATAGTCGCCATTAACGCCTCATGCCCAGGCGCATCAACAAAGCTTACGGCGCGGATGAATTCTGTTGGCGAATTACAGTTTGGACAAGTAGGCTTTGTAGAGTAGGCCTGCGGAATTTGACAATTTGGACACCTGTAGATAGGCATGTCCGCATAGCCCAGTTTTATAGTGATACCCCGTTTCAGTTCCTCGCTGTGACGTGACGCCCAAACACCTGTTAACGCCTGCACAAGCGTAGTTTTACCATGGTCAACGTGACCTATGGTGCCTATGTTTACTTCCGGCTGTTTAGGCAAGGCCTTAGTTTCAGGGGTCATGTGCTCTTCTGTTCCATCGAATATTCGTTTAAGTTAGTGAAGGAATAAACTTGAGGGAGTTAATAAGTCTTAATGCCTGCGAATAGCTAATAGGCTTAATAATTCGTTTCGCCTGTTGCACTTAGCAATTTTCTTTCATATGAAAGTAAAAATGAGCGCTACTTGCATCTTTTCTTGATTAACAATGCCCCTACCACCACAACTACCGCCGTTATAGCCATCACTACAACCGCGACACTAACATCAGCCGACGCCACACTTTTATCGATAAAGGAAGAAGGCGATAACCAAGCGTCAGACAACTCAGAGACTGAGTTGCTAGTTGGCGATGGGACACTGCCGCCTGCACCTTGTGCAGTGCAACTGGCAACCTCGCCTGAATTAGCCCAAACACTAACTATAAAACCATAGACGCTACCAGGATAAGTTTGATTAAGGTAAAGCATAACTTCCCAGCAGGGTTCCAGCACAGCAGAGTCTCTCACGGCTGGACTTAGGTAAACGACTGTGCGGTTTTCTGTTACGTTGAAATCAGTTATCCATGTGCCATCTGGCATTTTGTATGAGTAGTTTTGTATGTATTTCATTGCAACAGCGATAGCCTGCTCTTTTGTAACGTTCACAGTAGTATTGCCCAACTTGTAGACGCGGCTTCGGTCAATTAGGCCTTGGAGGACACCATTGATAAAGGTAACACTTAATCCAGGGTATTCGCAACCGTCGTAAACATACCCCCAAGTAAAAACTGTGCATACTTCAGTTGATTTGTCATGTTCAAATTCTGTATTGCTGATAGTTAGCTTAATGTTTCCTAATATTGCCGTTGTGTTTTTTGTACAATCAGCACCGGAGAGCAGGCTTATCATATCTGCCGAATCAATTCGATAGAACGCTTGGTATTTTTGTACGAGTTACCGCAGAATCCTTAACGTCAACGTATGGGCGGTCGCTTATCATCGAACCATTCTTTATACTTAGAATGCAGTACATCACATTGCCGTTAACAACATCACAAATAACCCTTATCACGCTCTCATCAGACTCAAGCATATAACACACTTTTTCTTCAGTGGTGCCTTTAATGCTTGGCAAGGCTGGCACACTATAACTCGCCAACGTTTTATTATACCGCGATGCATCTAGCGGTAACACATGCTCTATAAAGCTTAGCACTGTATCCTGAGCAGTAGAAACTGTTGGATATGCTACAGTAAATTCCGCGAACGAAGCCGTTATTGCTACGGCAAATGCAACCACAACAATTCTTTTGTCTAGCTGTTTCAATTCTCTATTCATCCCTTCTTAAAATTCCAAGGTCATATCGCGATTTCCTAGAACCCACAAGCTATCATAAATTGGAGAATTTTGATAGTAACAGCCATAAATACTGTAGCAGACATCGTTAATGGCTTCCCAGACTGAATCGCCATAACTTAAATTTTCAAAGAAGAGGTATGCAAAATGGCAGTACCACCAATTTTTGTCGGGATTCTGGTAAGAAATTTTAGATGTGAATTGAGGTGACGCCCAGCTAAAGCCTAAAAAGATGCAGGATCCACTGTTCCCATTACGGGCCATGCCAACGTTATGCGTGAAAGCCAATGGCATGCTAACAGGCCCATCCTGATCAAGCCAAGGTGGACTGTGGCTGTTTATTGTACCGCAATGCCAAATAAACGCAAAGCGACACTTATACTGATCTGTGTAAGGAAAAATGTGGATAGAATCCTTAGCTTGGTAATTGTTGCCTTCGTCTGATAAAGAGCATAAGAGCTGACGGTGACGACCAATTGAACCCCAAGGAGTACAATGACCTTTAGAAAAGAACACTACCTTGTCGCACCATTGCTGAAGAAAACTAAGAACATAACTGTAATCTTCTGGATCCACAGGGTTAGTTCTGTTATCACCGATGTAGAGTTCATGCCAAAACGAAGAAGAATGATAATAAGAATAGTAGTCACACAACAACCAGTGTACGTAAGCACATGTCCACGACGACGTATAAACTTCAGAATCGGTATCTAAACCTTCCACAAAATTGTTAGGGCAAAAAACCGCGCTACCATACTCCTCAGGATACTGCGCACTGACAACAACATCGAGACCAAACAATGGTAATACTGAGAGAATAAGCAAACTTGGCATCAGCGCGAATACAACTATACAGGCGCGGTGCATGCTTGATCACTCGCTTCTGTATAATCGACAAATTCCTTCAGTTACATATTATTCAAAATAATATTTAAAATTTATCTATAAAATATAATGATATTCAGAATTTTTTCATAAACAGAATAAAAAAATGTAAAACAGTACAAACACCAACTGAAAGCTGGCAACTTGATGAGGCGTTTTTAAACAGTGAACTGTTTTAGGATCAACAATATTTTCGCTACACGTGTGAATTATTTTTGAGAAAAAAATCAAATGCGCCTCTTTGAAGATTATTAGGCATTAGTTTGAAAACTTGTTTGAGAACCATGTACAATTAACCAAAGTCTGACATGCAGTTATGCTTAGGGTTGTGCTTGTTCAGTCTTGCTTTCAGCAGACTTGGGTTTTTCAACAATCTTCGTGTTAATTTGAACAATATCGTCTGTTATGACGTTGCCCCGAACTGTTTTCCGTCTTCTTTCTCCTTCTCTGCGAGGGTTAAACCCTACACCACCACTCAATACTACTTTTCTGCGTACTCCACCGTGAACGCTTGGCCGCATGGGCACGCCAGCCTTGTCTGAACCACCTGTTATCTGCACCTTATGCGCCGGCAAATCTATCACGGCACCGTCAATTACTTCGCCTATTTTTCTCCCGATAAGCGGTGTAGTCCGCGCGCCCTCGAGTTCTACGATTTTTGAAGTTCCTGTCTCCGGATCGGAAACGATTACTTTGAATTTGACCATTTAATAGCTAACTCTCCAGCGCAGTATGAAATTAAGCCTCTCTCTATTAAGGATTTATATTGCAGAAATTATTTACTACGGCGGTTCTTGAATTATTATTATTTGAATTTTCAGAATAGGTAAATGTTGTTTGCGGGAATTATGAAAATAATTAGCGTATGGAGGCTATTTATGGTATTACAGAGGTGTTTAGTCCTGTTTTTTTCTGAGGTATTGAAGTGACAACACTTAATGGTTCAGTTCCGTTAACATTCTTTAATACAGCGGTAGTGCTGATTGTTTTCACAATTAAATTAAGCGATTTCTCTGTGCAATTTAGCAGCTCTTGTCCTTCGTTTGTGAGCTTGTAAACTTTTCGTGGTCTTTCGCCATCCATGTTCCAAACGCTTGTAACATAACCCTTCTTTTCTAGCGATCCCAGCAACGGGTAAACTGTACTTGGCCCGAAATACACACCGAATGACTTTCGAATCTTTGTGATTATTTGATACCCGTGCATTGGCTGCTCATTTAAGAATTGTAGCACTATCATGTCTAAGAGACCTTTTGTTAGTTTAACTTGAATTTCTTTTTGATTGTTAACCATTTCTTGTTCACCTGTTTTGCCTTGTGCAACACGTTTGCCCTTGCAGTATCGCACGACGGAATATATCATAAATTAACATTATAAATGTACAGACATAACTGCAGCATATCCTAGCATATAAGCAAGCATACACTTCTGGATGCAGCAATATATCTGCATGGGAAATAAACATGAAAACAGAACATTAAGAGCTTAATAACGTTAATACAATACTGGAATCAGGCAGTGTTCGACACAAATACTGAAAACTGCTAAAATAATGGGTCGCGTCTACACAATTAATACACGTAAGGATTACAAAGAATTGTCATTGACAAAAAAACAAAAAGAGTTATTCATGTTTTGCCAGCAGACTTTAAAGCTTTCCTAAGCACTTCAGCTTTGTCGGTTCGTTCCCAAGTGAATTCAGGTTCTTCTCTGCCGAAATGTCCGAAAACAGCAGTTTTCCTGTATATTGGTCTGAGAAGCTGAAGATGTTCTATAATCGCCTTGGGTCTAAGGTCAAAATGCTTCTTCACTAACTCCAAAATTTCATCGTCAGGTATTTTGCCAGTGCCCGAGGTGTTCACGAAAACTGATATGGGTTGTGCGACGCCGATGGCATAAGAGATTTGGATCTCACATTCTTCGGCTAGACCTGCAGCAACAATGTTTTTGGCGATGTATCTCGCCATATAGCATCCTGAACGGTCAACTTTTGACGGATCCTTTCCTGAGAAGCAACCGCCACCATGGCTTCCAACGCCGCCGTAAGTGTCCACGATAATCTTGCGACCTGTTAAACCTGAATCTGCCAGCGTGCCGCCGATAACGAAACGTCCAGTTCCGTTGACAATGTACTTTGTATTTGAATCCAACATTTCGGCGGGAATAACTGCCTTAACAACATGTTTAATTACGTCTTCCCTAATCCGCTCTAAAGTAACATCCTCAGTGTGCTGGGCAGCAATAACAACTGCATCGATTCTTTTTGGTTTTCCATTGAAATATTCCACGGTGACCTGCGATTTACAGTCAGGTCGTAGGTAAGGCAGAATCTTCTGTTTCCTACACTCCGCTAATCGCTTAACTAGCTTATGTGCAAGCATTATCGGCAACGGCATAAGCTCTTTGGTTTCCGTTGTGGCATACCCGAACATCATGCCTTGGTCTCCGGCGCCCTGTTCGTGTGTGGGAGTTTCATTCACGCCGAGGGCGATGTCTGGCGACTGCTCTTCAAGGGAAACAAGTATGCCGCAGGTTTCCCAATCTAGACCATCCCTCGCGTTGTCGAAACCAATTTCTCTCAGCGTATTCCGCACAATTTTAGGAATGGACACGTAACAGTTAGTTGTGACTTGCCCTGTGACCACGACGTTACCCTGCATTACTAATGTTTCGCAGTCAACACGTGCCTTCGGGTCTTTGCTTAATATGGCATCTAAAACGCTGTCAGAAATTTGATCTGCCACCTTATCCGGATGTCCTTCGCCTACAGATTCTGAGGTGAACAAGTATTTTCCGTTTTTTCTCATGAATTTTCCTTCAGCATTTTTATGGTTAAGCGTTTATTAACTGGATACATTTCTTAAAAGGCTTTCTCCGAAAACTTCACAACAACTAAAGGCTTGAATCACAAGTTGAAAGCTTTATCACTCTAACACGGACATAGAACTAAACTAAATCAGAAGGAGTGTAATTCATGGTGGAGATTATACGAACCGAAAATGCGCCTAAACCGATTGGACCATACAGCCAAGCAGTGAAGGCGGGCAAGTTTCTTTTTGTTTCAGGACAGGTGGCAATAGATCCGAAGGAAGGCAAGATAATCGCTAAAACCGTAAGAGAACAAACTGCTAGGGCCATAGAAAACATCAGAGCGATATTGCAAGCTGCAGGCTACGAGTTAAACGACGTTATTCAATCCACAGTGTATCTTGCATCAATGGATTTATTCAGCGAATTCAACATAGAATACGCAAAATACTTCAGCAAGGACTTTCCAGCCCGTGCCACGGCAGGAGTAAAGCTAATGTCTAACGCGCTAGTGGAAATTTCTGTAGTAGCATATAGAGAATAAAGGAGAGTATACAGGAGGAAAATCGGTTAGACGCCTCTACGTGTGGTTAATACATTGATGCGCAAAATACTCTTTGACCGAAAAAACAGGTGCGCCACATTTGATTAAGGTCGATTCCGAATCGTATTTTGAAACCATAAAAACGCGAGCAAAAACCAATGGAACCACGACTTTTTCCAAAGATGTTAAAAAGCTGAAGCAGGTAAGATGACGAGTATGGAATTGAATGCCATATATGAGGGAGACAACCTCGAAGTAATGAGCAAGTTTGATAGCAAGAGCGTAGACTTGATTTAAGCTGATCCGCCGTTCTTTACGAATAAACAGTTTGAGATTATTTGGCATGACGGAGCAGAGAAACGGGCGTTTGAGGACAGATGGAAAGGTGGAATAGAGCATTATATTTCTTGGATGGAACCACGATTGGAGGCTTGCCACAGATTGCTTAAGGATACAGGTTCTCTTTTTGTCCACTGTGATTACCATGCGTCAGCACGTCTCAGAGTTTTACTTGACCGTATTTTTGGAGAAAACAACTTTAGAAATGAGATTATTTGGAAAAGGAAAACTGGAAGGGGGGAAACACAGCACAAAAGTAACCAATTTGGTGTATGTGTAGATTATATTCTATTTTATGCTAAGACAAAAAACGCCGAATTTCACTCCCAGTTTATACCTCTTGAAGAGGCGGATAAGAGTTATAGAGAGTACGTTGAAAAGTTTTTCAAGTATGTTGATGAAAAAGGCAGAAGATACCGAATTGCGGATTTGTCAAGTCCTTCACCACGACCAAATTTGATGTATGAATACAAAGGGTACAAGCCCCCTCGTAATGGTTGGGCTATTTCTAAAGAAATGGAGCAATGGGAAAAAGAAGGCAGACTGGAATTTCCAAAATCTAAAAATGGTCGTATTCAGCGAAGAAGGTTTTTGGATGAATTAAAAGGTTTTCCAGTGCAAAATTTATGGGATGATATACCACACATTTCAAGCCAATCAACAGAGAGAATGGGGTATCCTACTCAGAAACCAGTTGCTCTTTTGGAGAGAATAATTAAGACTGCAAGTGATGAAAGGGGATATTGTTTTAGACCCATTCTGCGGTTGCGGAACAACATTGGTTGCTGCTCAAAAACTCAACCGTAAATGGATAGGCATTGATATTTCTCCAACTGCATGCAAATTAATGAAAAAACGATTACAAAAAGAGTTTAAAATTAATGTCCATGTGATAAGAGGAAAAGTTGATGCCAATTACGTGAAAAGCCTTGCTCCATTTGAGTTTCAAAATTGGGTTATCGTTGACAAGTTTTTAGGCAAGGCAAGTCCCAGAAAAAGCGGAGACACGGGAATAGATGGCTACACACCTGAGATATTGGGGGCTATCCAATTCAGGTTAAACAGAGCGAAGGCGTCGGCAGAAATGTGGTTGATAATTTTGAGACGGCCATACGGCGAATTAACAAGACAAAAGGGTACATTGTTGCCTACTCTTTCGCGAAAGGAGCATTACGAAAAGGCTACAAGAGCAAAGAATCAAGCTGGCGTGGAAATCATTTTGCAAACAGTCCAAGAACTGATAGACGGAAAAGTGGAATAACACTTATGCATGCACTCGGCAACCTATTTGTACGTAGTAAACCATCAACCGAAAGTTTACATGAAAGGATTAACCAACAACTTTAGAATTACTCAAAATACTATTTGAAATTTATTTATAAAATAGAATAATATTCAAAATTTTTTCAGAAACGGAATAAAAAATAATATAGATCAACATAAATAAAAAAGTAGCAAACAACCCACACCACTAAAAAGCAACAAGGCGCATGCGAATCTTGGCCATCAAAAGCATGCTTCAACAGCGTTATTCAAATTTGGACGTAGCCAGCATATGCTTAAATGGTTGAAAAACCCTACTTACGCATCGGGTGAAAACACACATGAGCGAACCAACTGAAAAACTACCAATCTCTGAATTCTACAAAGTTATCGATTACATCACAATTTTCAAAAGCACCAAATGGTGGGAAGCCATTGTAGTCTTTGAAGCTGCAGGAAAACGTTCAATAGGACTCTACCTCTGGGAAAACAGAAACAACACATGGAAACGCAAAAACAAATTTAGCGTACGGACAATAGAAGAATGGAACAAAGTCAAAAACGCCGTAGAACAACTCGCACCAAAACTCACCCAGAGATAAGCCTCAAAAATACCAACAAAAAAACAGGTTAAAAATTATATAACAATAACTCACAAAAAATAGAAACTGGGGCAAAACATGACTAATACATTTAAGCAGCTCATAGAAAAAATCGCAAGCGAAAAAGCCCCAGGACCATCCACAACATTTTCCACTGCACACATCTTTTTCGCGCTGGAGCTGATGGCTGAAAAACCCATTGGGAGAAATAAACTAGCCGAAAAACTGCAAATAGGCGAAGGCGCAGTGCGAACAATTATAAACCACCTAAAAGACGCGGGGTTAATTGAAACGTCAAAAGTAGGTTGCAGCCTCACGCCTGAAGGCTTAAGCGTCTGGAAAAAATTCCAAGAATTCTTCCCACAAAGAGGCGAAATTGAAAAAACAGAATTAACAACATCCCAATACAACTACGCATTTTTAGTAAAAAACAGTGGGCATAAAGTAAAATCAGGCATAGAACAAAGAGACGCGGCCATAATAGCAGGCGCAAAACGAGCAGTTGTTATAGTATCCAAAAACGGCTTCTTAAGCATTGAAGCAGTCAGCAATGACATCGCAAAAGAATTCCCCAAAGCAGCCAACAGCATACTAAGCGTTATCCAACCACAAGACAACGACGTAATAATAATAGCAGGCGCGGATGACCTGCAAAAAGCTAAACATGCAGCGTTTGCAGCCAGCTGGGCATTACTACACGGCAACAGTCAAAAATGAAACACTTACTGTGTAGTGTACTTATCACCACCTGTTAGAATCCGCTCCAAAGCCAAATTAAAGTTAATCATGCCTTCATTAGTTTTCGCAGAAACCGGAATTAGCATGAATTTCAAACCAATACTGCTAATAGCACGCACAACGTTTCTACTGAAGAGCCGCTTTGAATCCTCCAACCCCTCAATCGAATGTTCTAAAGCTTTAGGATTAATTGCCCACTCAGTTATTTGCGCTACATCTTTCTTTGGCAATAGATCACATTTAGAAAGCACATGCAGCTGAGGCTGGAAAAACCTGTTATAAACAGCCGCTGAAAGAAAGAGACCAGAAACATAATTCAAAGGATTAACAGAGAAAACGGCATCAAACAGGTAAACCATTGCTTTGGGCGCCTTAGTTAGCTCATTCACAATGTAGGGACCACTTGCCCTAAACGCAAATAGCTCCATCTGCCCAGGCGTATCCACTAGAACCACATCAGCACCAACTGCATCTATATCTCGTGTTACATTCTCAATTTCGTCTGCTATGAGGTCTGCAGCCATGATGAATGCGCCATTTGGCCCCAAACCGTACTTTTCCATTAAATTTCCAACATCGACATAACTTCGTATATCCACATCAGGTGAGTAAGGAAGCTTTAAAGCACCTGGATCCAAGTTTACAACAGCCACATCTTGCTTGGACATTTTTAGCCAGTCGCAGAACGCTGATGTTAATAGAGACTTACCTGAACCTGCCGTGCCTATAATAAAGATAACATACATTTTCAACGTGCCCCCGTTTGCATTTATGCGGTTTGTGTGAGTTTAAGCGTAATAACTTTTCTATACAATTAAAGAGTGAAAGTGGGAAACGTGGGGAAAAACAAACTGTGAACTAAAGGTTTTAAAAAAAGTAGTCAAAATTACACTCAGTAAATGGGAAGCAGAGCAGATAAAAGAGAAAAACGAAGGATGCACGCCTATTCAACGTGAACCCTGAATAGGTCTATGTCCTCGCGCATGCTTGGTGTTAACTCGAGGAAGTCCCTTACCGCCCGTTCTATGTCTCTGGATTGCGTGACGTACCGCCCGACAATAATTATGTCAGCCCCTTTTTCCAAAGCTTCTTTTGCTGTTTCTGGCACAATGCCTCCTGCAACGGCGATTAGGAAGCGTTTATCATTGAAGGTTTGCCGCATTTTTTGGATTAAATCTAAACCGATTGTCCTTCCAGTTTCCTGATCTATGCCTCTGTGCAGTATGACTACGTCTGGAAACTCTTTTAGTTGACTTAGCTTAGCGATTGGATCTTCAACGTTCAACATGTCCACTATGCCGTAGATTCCTAATCGCTTCGCCTCGTGAACAAACGCATCTAAAGTTTCAGGTGGTGCTAGTCCAGCGGCAACTACAGCGTCAGCTGTATCCTCATAGGCGATATCTACTTCCACCTTTCCAACATCCAAAGTCTTCAAGTCTGCCACCATGAAAACATCTCGTGCAGTTTGTCTCAGCTCACGTATTACTCTAGTGCCGTAACGCTTGATCAGCGGTGTACCCACCTCGATGATTATACGGTCGCTTCCAGGTATTTGCTCGATAACTTTCTTGGTTTTGTCAAGCTCTGGAGCATCAAGCGAGATCTGTAGGTACGGCGGTCGCCACAAACGTGGTACTTTGAAGCCCATTATTGGATGCTTTGCCCTATCCTTGTCGTAGAGCACCTTCTCAAGTGGGGGATATTTGCTTAGGGCCCTTCTTAACGCCAATTTCGTTGCACCATAATTGTACTGGTATATGCGGCGGTAATCTTTGGCTTGTGGGTGGACAAACACGCTGCAAACTATTACCCAATCATCAACTTTATCCCGCGGGATTATCCCTTCTTCCACCGAGTCAGCCACTGCTTTCGCGACTGCAGCTTGTGCGGGACCGAAAATTTTTCCTGTGTCTTCCATATCTTTTACTGTGACCTTTGGTACCAACAACGTATGTGGTTTAGGTGGAAGATTTGGTCGGATAACTGCAAGCAAAGGTGTATGTCCCGCTGATAGGTTGGACATACCTACGGCAAACGCGTTTCCAACAGGACCATTCTTGTCGCCTATTAGAAGGTCTATGTGTGCAACCTCGTTTCCTTCGCCAACAAGAGCTTCGCCTATCAAATATGTATAGCTTGCATCATTCTTGGTCTCGGTAGCAGTGCGTGTCGGTATTTGGTCCACTATTTCTTTGAAATCGACGTTAAATTCCTTTAACCATGTATAAAGTGTATCTCTATGTATGTTCAACGCTTTTGCTACAGCAGATACTGTCGGTTTTGCCTTTAATTGGAGCTCCATGTCCATTGATTTTTTTGCTGTTTCCGTCAACATCTTTATAAATTCTTCACGAGATTCGGGTTTTTTAACGTCTCTTCCCGACATTTTGTCGCCTCTGCGTTTCTTGTGTGTTGCCTGATATATAAAAGTGTCGGAAAACTTGCTATTTTGTTGTAATCGCAGATAAAATCTTGTATCAAATGTCGGCAACATTAAGAGTTCTTAATCAGAGCTTATAGGAGATTCTGGTTAAGTATCGGTAGCTCTATATATTTTAAGCGTCTAATAGGACTACACTTAATGCTATGAGGTTTATTAGAATGAGATTGATGACGTGGGCATGTGTACTTGTGTTGGTGGTCGGCCTGATACTTTTTTTGTATGGCGCAAATTATTATGATTCAACGGTTGGTTGGGCAGGAGTTGTGCTCGCAATTGGCGACATTTTGGTTTTTATAATTTTGTATATTTATAGCAGTCGCACGAAAGAGCAAAAATTTCAGAATCCATAGAGAGTAGTATATTTTTTCTCAAGATACTGCAGGTATGGTTTGGCATCAAGTGTTTTTCCAGTTATTTTCTTGATAAGCACTGCTGGATCGTACAGGTTGCCTTGCCGGTAGATGTTTTCGGTCAGCCACAATCGCAGATTGTTCATGTTGCCATGTGCTAGCTCGTTTTGCCAATTCGGAAGGTCGGAGCTAATTTGAGCTAGCATTTGCCCGCTGTAAATGTTGCCCAACGCATAGCTCGGAAAATAGCCGTACAAACCACTTGCCCAATGGGTGTCTTGCATGATGCCTTCAGAATCATTTTTAATTGTTAGACCCAAAAGCTGCTTGTATTTTTGGTTCCAAATCTCTGGCAATTCGTTGACTTGGACTTTGTCTGCGAAGAGGTTACTTTCAATTTGGAATCTAATTATTATATGAATGCAGTAAGTGACTTCATCAGCTTCAACACGTATTTTTGAAGGCTGAACCCTGTTTATAGCGTGCACAAACGAGTCTAACGTTATGTTTGATAAGGCAGGTGTCAGCTTTTTGATTTGTGGAAGGACATAGTTCCAAAATTCTTTAGAACGCCCGATTACGTTTTCAATAAAACGAGATTGTGATTCATGTATGCCATAAGAACAAGGCGCGCCTACTGGTTGATATTTCCATTCCTGAGGTAAACCTTGCTCATATAGCGCGTGCCCTGCTTCATGAAGCACTGAGAAAATTGAACTGGTGAAATTGTCTAGATAATAATGAGTGGTTATTCGAACATCATCATAGTATCCCGAAGTGAATGGATGCTCCGTTTCATCTATCCTTCCTGCAGCATTTGGCGAAGCGATGTCATAACCAAGTACACCGGCGAGAATTGCGGCTATTTGGCGTTGAATTTCCACCGGCACAGTTATATTGAGTAAATGAGTATCAGGTTGGTTTGGAGCCTTTTGAATTCTTTCCATAAGTGCCGTGAGCCCCTCTTGCAGGTCGCTAAAGACGGCATTCAGCAGGGTAGTTGTTGTTTTTGGTTCAAAAATGTCTAAAAGCGCATCATATGGCGTGGCAGTTTCTTTGGTTTTCATCAGAATCTTTGCGGCTGTGCGGTTGAGGGACACTAGTTTTTCAAGTTCAGACTCCAATAGGGCATAGTTTTGTTTGGCTTTTGCTTTCTTCCAAGCGTTAACTGTGATTGCTTGTTGTCTTGCGATTTCAGCGACAAGCTGCTCAGGTAATGCTGTTTGCTCGTCATATTCTTTTTTGATTAGGTACACATTGCGTTTTTCGATGCTGCTTAACGCCTCGTACTTTGGGTGGTTGATTATAGTGTTTAGTAGTTTTCCTATTTCCTTGGCGGTGCTCATTTTATGTTTAAGCCTGCTTAATAGCGCAAGTTGAAGGCTTCGCTGTTCGACTGCTTTTGGCGGCATCATTGTTTCCATATCCCAGCGCACCAATTCTTCAATAGATTGAAGCACTATGAGATCTCGGGTTTTAGTTAAGAGTCTCTTGTAAGCAGAATGAATATCAGTTGACATACAGTACACCATACACTGGTTAGTCCAGTTGACTATGTTGGTTATTTATAACTTTACAATTTATCTGCAGCGTAGGAGAGCAAAAATGCCCATAATTAGCAGCGCAAGTTACGTGGCAACTAAAAAGTGCGGTCGCCGGGATTCGAACCCGGGATCGCAAGCTTGGAAGGCTTGTGTCCTAAACCAGCTAGACGACGACCGCCGAACGATATTTAATTAAGGCTCGAATTAGTCTTTTTTAGTCATGGTTTTTATCTATTGCCATTGATCTGTACGTCTCATTTCAGCCTTTTTGATGGAGAGAAAAATATCTTGTTTCAGTAATAAAGTTTTCAGCACAAATGATGTTCCACTGTGGGTAGTAGTAGCAAAATCAAGCAAAAAGAACCACTAGTGCGGTTATGTTTAATGTTGGTTATTCCTGAACAAAAATGGAGTTAACGATTGGAAAAAGGCAGATTGCAGTTTTCCATTAATGCCCTGCCACCTAATTTGCTATGCAAAGGCAGCCAGCAGTTTGTAATATTTAATTTGATGTTTGGCATAGCGCAGTTAATGCCAAGACACATATTTAAAGTCCCCGCAGGGTCTTTCGGGAAGTTCGTTGCCGCTCCAAGTTCTTTATACGCGCGTACAACTTGGACAACTTTGTCTTAGAAGGTAACTTCCGTCTATGTGATTTGACACGCACGGGCGTAAAAGGTTTCTTAATCTTGCCCTTTTGAATGCTGCCCTTAAATGATACCTCACGCACTTTTTTAAACAGCACGTAGCCTTCCTTGAGATTAGCTTCCTGCACTGCCCAACCTGCGTCCAACCACGCCTTTGCATGCGCAACCGTGGCTGAATTGGACCACCAAGCCGCATCTCTATACGCGTCCATGGGAAGGTTACTGCCGATTAACCCATCTATTCGTGCAAAAGATAATTTAACGAGCTTAGTGAAGGAACCCCTGAACTTTAAATGGTTCGTAAGTCCAGCATATTTTGAAGTGAATTGCGGTGAAGCAACACGGCGCGCACAATTCAGGCATAATAACCGTGTCGGATCGCCTGTAGTGACATCTTCGATCATACAGTCCCTGCAAAACAACTTATTGCAGCGCACACACTTTTTTAAGCGATAAGTAGAAAGCACTCTACCGCATAAATTGCATTCGTCTTTATATGTCACTTAATAACGCCTACATAAATCAATAGCACACATTAGTATTAACCTTAACTTTTTCATCCTCGTAAAAATGGAGTGATCCTCCAAAGAGGCAACTGCACGGGTAGTTATTCAAATTCTATTGTTGAAGGCGGCTTATTAGTTATATCATACAAGCAACGAACAACGCTTGGAATCTCTGTTGTTACACGATCTGCAATTCGCAAGAGAATTTGGTATGGAACTTGGCAAGCTTTAGCTGTGACGGCGTCCTCAGACTCCACGATTCGAACAGTTATTATATTGCCGTAAACACGCTTACCGCCTTTAATGCCTGTTGCCTTATCGTTATGCAGCACCGCAAAACTCTGAAACACATCAAGTTGCCTTGTTTCTTCCTCAACAATAGCCGTGGCTTTCCGAATGATCGCCACTCTTTCAGGCGTGACTTCGCCTAGAACCCTTAAAGATAAGGCGGGTCCTGGAAAGGGCATTCGCTCAGATACCTCGAGCGGGAGCCCTAGTTCGCGAGCAACCTTTCGAACATCAGGCTTAAACAAATTTTTTAACGGTTCGATAATTTTGTAACCGTAAGTCTCAGGGTTGATTCCAATCTGTTCAAGAACGTTGTGCTGCGATTTTATGCCGCCCACGGTTTCTATAACATCTGCTTTAATTGTGCCTTGAGCGATAAACTGGATCTTTTCTTCCTTGGCAACTCTGCCCAGTGTTCTATAGAATTTTTCTCTAAAAGCCTTCCGTTTTTCTTCCGCATCCGTTTTACCTCTGAAGGTTTCAAAAAACTCTTTCTTTGCATCAATGTAGCGTGGTTTAATACCTAGTTTTTTCAGAGTTTGAACCACAAATTCTGGTTCACCTTCCCTTCGAAGCCCATCATCAATGAAAACCGCAACAAGCTTATCCCCGATTGCCTTATGCATTAACACAGTTGTTACTGTACTGTCTACTCCGCCTGAGCAAGCGGAAATTACGCTATCGTCTCTAACTGTTTCTCTAATCTCTTTTAATGACTGCACAATAAACTCTTTAGCATTAAACATGGTTTGCCTCCTGAACTCTTTAGACTTCTGTGTTCTCTTCCCTTTTTAGCTTTGTCATAGCCCAGCCCAAAAAAGAAAACGTAACAAAAGATGAAAATGTTATTTGCCAGGAAGCCTATATGCACTTTAGGCAGAACTTAGCCCTTAATGACTGCGATAGGTACTAACCGCGCCACTTTGGTTGCAATGCCCAGTCTATCACTGACGTCAGCCACGATATCCACGTCTTTATATGCAGCGTCAGCTTCCTCAGCCAAAACCTCGCTACTAGCCGCCCGCACAACGATGCCACGCTTTTCTAAGGCAGTTCTAATGTTACCGCCCCAATAACGGCGCTTCGCAGCCGCCCTGCTTAACATGCGACCTGCGCCATGAGCTGTTGAACCAAAAGACAAATCCATAGCACGTTCAGTGCCAACCAGCACCCAAGAGCTTGTTCCCATACTTCCTGGAATAAGAACAGGTTGCCCTTCACCGCGATAGTCAACTGGTAACTCTGCATGGCCTGGTGGAAATGCTCGTGTGGCACCTTTTCTATGAACCCAAACTTTCTTTTGTGTATTATCAACCTTGTGTGTTTCCACTTTTGCAATGTTATGTGCCACATCATAAACTAGCTTTAACCCGAACTTTTCTGGATCTTCATGGTAAACTTGTTGAAAACTTTGGCGCACCCAATGTGTTATGGCTTGCCTATTTGAAAACGCAAAGTTAACTGCACAAGCCAACGCTTGGAAGTAGTCTTCAGCTTCTGAACTTTTTCCTGGCGCGCATGCTAATTCTCTGTCAGGTAACGCTATTTTGTATTTCTGCACTGCGCGCTCCATAACTCGGAGATAGTCAGAACACACTTGGTGTCCGTAGCCTCGTGAACCACAATGGATCATAACTGTAACTTGCCCTTCTGTTTCGATTCCGAATGCTTTGGCTGTATGGAGATTGAATATTTTGTCAACTTTCTGTATTTCTAGAAAATGGTTTCCTGAGCCTAAAGTGCCTATTTGTGTGAGTCCCCTGCTCTTAGCGGTAGCGGAAACCTTGCTGGGATCAGCGTTTTTCATGCAGCCGTGCTCTTCGCAGTGTTCAGCATCTCCGTCCCATCCTAAGCCTCTATCGATAACCCACTGTACACCTTCGACAACCATCCTGTCTAAATCGTTGGGTGTTATTTTAAAGTCTTTGCGGCGGCTGCCTAACCCTGAAGGCACATTCTCAAAAATAGCACTGGCTAACTCTGCAAGTTTTGGTCGCAACATTTGTTCAGAAAGGTTTGTTGTTAAGAGGCGAACGCCACAGTTGATATCGTAACCAACGCCGCCTGGGCTGATTACGCCCTCTTCATAGTCTGTTGCAGCTACGCCGCCGATGGGAAAACCGTACCCTTCATGCCCGTCAGGTAATGTAACGGCATACTTGTAGATTCCAGGCAGATGTGCCACGTTTGCACATTGCCACAATGTCCGATCAGTCTGCATCTTCTCGAGTAAGCCTTCGTTAGCGAAAACCATGCCGGGGACATGCATTCCTGGCTTATATCGTGGGATACGCCATGTGTAGTTATCTAGTTTTTCCAGCGGGATTTTTTCTGGAGGTGGACGACCTTCACCTTCTGCCATAGTTTTTCACCGTTCAAACAAAAAAGAACATCTAACATATAAAACAGTTTTTGAAACATATAACTATTAAAATGCTTTATCGCGAAATCGATAAAACCTTGGATACTGTTGTCCACTATAGTTTTCATTGAAATTGAATGCTGCTTTAGAAAAGGTAAGTTTCTGCATTATCGGGATATCCCGCATTCTTATGGCGCACTATTTCAGCACTACCCTTGATCTTGATTCTTTCTGCTGCTGCAGTTGACCATAACTTTAGTTGCGTTGCATAATTAAGACGCTGAACCACTAAAAGATGCCTTTCCAAAATGACGGTAATACAGATTAAAATTAGGATGTAACATAGCAAGTTTATCTAACGACTTAAAAGTCATATCGAGGCGAAATAACGCCGGCTTAGCTGGAACATCAAGGCAAATTTACTGAAATAAATGTCTGCTGCATCTCCAGTGAATACATCATCGCTCAATTTGGCATTAGTAACTTTTGGAGCATTAGAGGCATACATAGGCGTTTACAAGATCTTTAGCGATTAGGTTCTTATATCCACCAGTTTCTATTAAAAACAGCTTATTGCCGATTTGTTTTGCATAAAAATAGGCTCACCACATTATTCTTGAATATGAGGCTGATAGATGTTTTTAAACTTCACGAATACGCCTATATTTAAATATGCACTGAACACAAAAATTAATTACAGACACAATAGATGAGAAAAAAGAAGAGGGTAAGAGAAGTGAACGGTGTCATATTTGGTGCCCCAGGTTCTGGGAAGGGCACTTATGCCGTACGATTACAGTCGAAGTTGGGCTTTGAAATAATCGCTATGGGAGATATTTTTCGCGCGATAATGAAGGAGGCCTCGCCATTTGGATTGAAAGTTAAGGGTTATGTAGAAAAAGGGTTACTTGTGCCTGACGAAATTGTAGTTGAAGTATTAAAGAAGCATTTGGCTGTAATCCCAGCAAGCAAAGGCTTTCTTTTAGATGGTTATCCACGCACAGTTAAACAAGCTGAAATCCTAAAAAAAATTGCTAAAATAGATGTAATAATTCTATTGTCGGTGCCAGACTGGATAATTGTTGAGCGCTTGTCTACGCGGAGGGTTTGCAAAAACTGTGGGGCAGTCTATAATATACGTTTTCTTAAGCCCAAGGTGGAAGGTGTCTGCGACAAGTGTGGCAGTACTTTGTATCAACGTTCAGATGATACACCAGAAGTGATAAGGAAACGCATCAAAGTTTACGAAGAGCAAACGCAACCAATTCTGCAACTTTTCAAGGAAATGAACATTCCTTTTGTTGAAGCAGCCTGCGATAAATTGGATACTCCTCCAGAGGTTGTTGTAGAGGCAATTCTAAAAGAACTGCAAAGGTTGAAGCTTGCTTAAATATCGAGGATGAACTCCAAAGTTACTTTATCGAAAGTCTTGATTATTTCCATACGGTGATATGTGACTGCTTTTACAGCGACTTTTTGTATGTGCTTCTCGGAATTGAATTTTTCACCCCAGATTGTTGCTCTAAGCTTGAAGCCATCAGCGGTTTCTTCAAAGGAGAAGATTTTAAATTTTGAATATAGCATACTATTAATTTCAGATCTTACTAGCAGCGCCTCGAGCCAATTGTAAAGCAAAGCGTATTCGTCTTCTGCCTCAACAATTAGAGATTCTTCATTACTTGGATTGACTTTTGATGTGTCAGTCATAACGTTAAACAGGGCTAAAGCAGCATTTTCAAAAGCTTCCGCTAAAGTCGCCCCATGGGCTGCAACGTAAACATCAGCAGTATGCTCCATGAACTCAAATTTCTTGGTTTCCGTCACCTTTAACAGCTCCGGCAACACGTTAGAAAACAGCGTACACGTGTAAAACTAAAAGTATTTTTGGATTTTCTGCACTGCCGCTGCTGTTAGTTTTGCTGCGTTTTCCGCATCTTTTAAGCTGATTATGCCTGCTGGACTGTGGATGTAACGTGCCGGAACAGAGATTGTGCCACTTGGAACACCTTGCCTTGTTAGGGAGATACGCGCCGCATCTGTTGTGCCCATCAAACCCGTTTCAAGTTGATAATCGATTTTGTTTTCTTCAGCCACGTCAATAAGCCAACGCAACACTTTCGGATGCACTATCAATCCTGAGTCGGATACTGTCAAGGTAGGTCCTTTGCCCATCTTTACGGAAGTATCGAATTCTTTAACGCCCGGTACATCACCTGCAATAGTAACATCCAAAGCTAATGCCACATCAGGGTCTATGCCGAAAGCTGCTGTTCCTGCGCCTCTTAAGCCGACTTCTTCTTGAACTGTACCAACTGCATAGACTGTGCAATCAACATTTTGCAGCAGTTTGAGTGCTTCTATCATTACGGCGCAGCCAATACGATCGTCAAATGCTTTGCCAATAGCAAGTTCTTTTCCAAGGCGCTCGTACTTCACATCGAAGCCTATTACATCGCCAACCTTTATTCCCATCGCTGCCGCGTCTTCACGGCTTTCTGCACCAACATCTATGAACAGTTCGTCATAGGTCACAATTTTTTTACGTTCTTCCTCTTTCTGGATATGCGGAGGCTTGGAGCCTACTATGCCTGGCAAAGTGCCTTTAGCGGTGTACACTATTACTTTTTGAGCGAGCAGTATACGGTCGTCTATACCGCCCAATTTTGCAAATTGCAAAAAACCTTCCTTAGAGATTGTTTTCACCATTAAGCCGATTTCATCCATATGCGCGGCAAGCATAACCTTAGGCGTTGACTTTGCACCCTTTTTAACAGCAATGACGTTTTCAAGCTTGTCAACGCGGATTTCATCCACATATGGTTTAAGCAGCTTAATCATCAAGTTTCTAACTTCTTCCTCTCTCCCTGCGACGCCGCAAGCGCTTGAAAGCTTCTCTAGATTCTCAGACAGCGTCATATCACGTTCCCTTCAACTGGTATAGTAACAACTGGGCATATTATTAAATGGTTGCGGTGGCATCTCACTTTATTGAAGCACGAATCGGGAAAACTAGAAGAAACCTGATCAATAACAAAGTTTTTAGAAATGTCAGAAATGACCAACATTTTGCTAACTGCACTGGCATGCTGGCCCGCTTGGCTTTTGGGTTTTCGTTAATCTAAAATAAACTAAATATGCTGGAATTATGTTGATTAGGGCTTGAGATACATTAAATAAAGCGATTGGAAGGAGTAAACCCACTACAACAGGCCCAGACATTTTATAGAATAATTGCAGCAGAATGTAATTAGTCACGGTCATTATAGCCACTCGTGAGGCAATCGCGAGAACTGATTTCCAGAGCATGCTTCTTCTTAACATTATAAATCCCAATAGCGTCGCTAATTCAGCAGCTAGCTTGAAAATTCCGCCAAGGACATTTCCTCTTAAGAAAATTACAGAGCAACCAATCAAGCTGGTATATACGCCAGCAATAGACCCGAAAAACATGAGACTGATCATTATTGGTATCCCTGTAAGGTCCCATGAGACGCGAGGGTAGAGTGGAAATGGAATGTCGAAAGGTGGTCCAGGAATTATTTCCCATAATGCTGCCAAAGAGCCGAGAAAGCTGGCGGCGGCAACTGCCTTTGTCTTGATTTTTTGGAAATGGCACAGGGGCATAAACTGAATTGATCTGCAGCCGAATAAAATTCTTTTGTAAATTATTATGAGTTCATTGTTTCTTCATTAGGCCCTATGGAGTGAGAAAGCTAAATCTATAAGAAGCGTGCCGCTATTAAGAATCTGAAAATCAATTAATGCACAATTGAGTTATGTACATTTCGCTTTATATGCACGTTGATAGCTGGAATTTTTGGCAACTAGAGCAACAGGGGGATATTTGAAATCTTGGGGGCTTGTGATAACTCTTAAATTGCTAAACTGCATTCAAACACAGCTATGGTGAAAAAGTTTGACGGAGCAACCAAGTTTCAAAAAAGTGTTCGTTTTTCTAGACACAGACAAGTATTGCAGCCCATTTGACATGCTTGTAGCTCTGGATGCTTTTCCAGACTCGATGATATTTAAGTATGAAAACGTCACTGACGAAGATGCCCCAAAAATAGTCTACGACTTACTGTTTCCACGCGGGCCTGAGGGAGCAAAGTACACAAAAATATTCATTAACGGCAGTAACTTTGAAATGGTTAACAAGGTTGTTGAAGCAACACTGAGATGTATGAAATCTGCTCCTTGGGGAAACTCTATAATTGTTGATCCACGAGGTGGATACTCAACTGCGGCTGCAGCAGTAGCAAAAACTCTTGGCTTATCACTTGAAAAGGGCTTCGGATACCTAGAAGGCAAAAATGTGACAGTACTCGCGGGTACGGGTCCAGTAGGACAAACAGCGGCTAGAATATATGCTTCAGAAAAAGCCAACGTAACCATCACTTCCCGCTCCTTAGCTAAGGGGCAAGCTGTAGCTGATAAAATCAACGCAGAAGTTGGAACAAAAAGAGTCAAGGTAATAGAAGTTACCAGTTCTGAGCAAACTGGTGTTGCCATCAAGGACGCCGAAATTGTCCTCTCTGCAGGAGCAGGCGGTATCCAACTGCTCTCACTTGCTGAACTAAACAAATATGGTGCAAAATGCAAAATAGTAGCTGACATAAACGCCATCAAACCGCTTGGCATTGAAGGGGTAAACGTGAATGACGACGGAAAAGAGGTTAAAGCTGGCGTTTACGGCATAGGTGCTTTAGCTATTGGCAAGCTGAAAATTAAGACTGAGACAGAAATGATTAAGCGTGCTACAGCTGAACCACAGGGACTGTTTGACTACGCAATAGCATACACAATAGCTAAAGAAGCCATAATGAAGAAACTAGCAAAAGCATCTGCTAAACAATAAACAGCCTATTTTTTTATTTTCTTAATTCAAAAAAGCGACGTTAGAAGGCGTTAGCAATTCTACTACAAGCTTCTTTAATGCGTTCTTTCGGT
>JAWBOE010000008.1:0-53936 GCA_038826755.1 Bathyarchaeia archaeon
TACCTTCAAAACTTACTTTATCAATTTTACCTCTAAGAACGTTTTTACCCTTATGCATACCTACTTCCACATTGAAAAGCTCAGGTCTAACTGCCAAAACAACTCGCTCACTCTTCGCCAATTCCGAACCACGTGTATCAATTCTAACGCCGCCACGAAGCTCAATCTTTAAGTCATTACCATTTGATTCCACCACTGACCCCTCCAAAAAGTTAGACTCGCCAATAAAATGCGCCACGAATAAACTGTTAGGCTGCAAATACAGTTCCTGTGGTGTGCCTACCTGTATAATTTTACCCTTTTTCATAACAGCTATCCTATCAGAAATTGACATCGCTTCCGCTTGATCATGTGTGACGTGAATAGCCGTCAAATTCAAATCTTTAGCCATCTTTCGAATTTCATAACGAATCTCATTTCTTACCTTCGCGTCTAACTGTCCTAACGGCTCATCCAAAAGTAGTATCTTGGCGCCAGCTGCCAATGCACGGGCAACAGCTATGCGCTGCATCATACCGCCACTTAACTCGTTGGGATACGCGTTTAACCGCTCATGCAACTTAACCATCTCAAGAACTTCGTCGCCAATCGTTTCTGCCTCTTTTAAATCATAATTTTTAACTCTAGGGCCATAAAGTACATTGTCCCAAACAGACATATGAGGAAATAACGCAAACGTCTGAAAAACAAAACCTATATCCCGATCTTCAGGCGGAATATTATCAACGCGTTTCTCTCCAATGTAGATTTCGCCACTCGTAGGTTCAATCAAACCTGCGATCAGCCTAAGCAACGTGGTTTTTCCACAACCACTTGGACCAAGTAGCGAAAAATATTCTTGATCATGAATATGCAGGTTTATTTTATCCAGCGCAGTTATTCCATTGAATTTTTTAGTCAGGTTCACCACACGCACATCAGGCATCGCCCAAAGATCGCCTCACACTTTTCAGTTACTCCTATATCCTTGCGGGTTATAAATTATCATGTCAATGTCGCCTCTTTTCTCGCGTAAACAATCTTAACATAAACAGTATCACGAACGAAAGCAACACAAGCAAGCCACATCCTAAACCTATATCCAATGAAGAAGCTGGAACCGCCCCCTTCACCCAATCAACTATAACTACTGGCGCCGTACGCAGGTTCGTTACCACTGCTATCGTGGCACCTGTTTCACTTACACTTCTTGTGAAAACCATTACCGCACCCGAAAATATTGAGTATTTAGTTAATGGCATTATTATAGACGTGAATAACCTGAAGGGTTTAGCACCAAGAGTTCGCGCAGCATCCTCTATATCCATACCCACTCGCTCAAAAGCTGCAGCCATTGCCTTGACAATATAAGGATACGTGATCGCCAAGTGCGCGAAGATCAACAAAAAAATTTCAGGCATAAATGGTAAACTTTCTTTCCAGAAAAATTTCAGCGAAACACCTAGCGCTATTGAAGGCACAATCAACGGAACAGCAACGAGAATATCCATTAACGCTGCAATCATTTTTCCAAATCTTTTTCGTGCAATCAATATCGCCATAGGTAGACCTAATATGAAACCGAGAACTGTAACTATGGCACCAACTCCATATGAAAGCAGCAAGCTTTGCCAAAAATTACTCCACAATCCTGTTCCTGCGAACGCAGCAACTAATGTTTCGCTGAAAACAGCTTGAAACGCAGGCAACGCCACAAAAAGCGAAGGCAATAACACAACTGCGATAAAAATCACCAACGTAACGGTATTTCTGGGCACTTCAGCTTTTTTGTAGCTTAACTTTCTTTCAGCGATAGGCCAAATTCCTTTGAATGGCAGCTTCAATTTTGGACCAAACATCTGGATTAAGGCAAAAAGCACGCATGAGACAATTATCAGAATAATGCTTGCGAAAACAGTAGCCCCTTCATAAATAGCTGGCGATACTATTGCAAACTCGTTTTTCATATTTTGTAGAAATACAGGCCCGTTTTCGAAGTCGCCAGCAATCATGAAAGTCGCCCCCGTCTCAGAAAGTGATCTTGCAAGAGCAAGGACAAACGCAGCTATGAAGGAAGGCTTCAATATTGGAGATGTTACGGTACGAAATGCGATGAACGGCGCAGCACCCAGAGTTCTTGCTGCTTGTTCATATTCTCTTTTGTAATCCAATAGTGCACCCACTAATACGCGAACAACAACAGGGTATGAAAAAGTGAAATGAAGTAAAATAACAAGTAGCCAGCCAGTGGAAACGAGTGAACCGCCAAAAAGTGCTGATATACCCTCTGGCTTGTTCCAAAAAAGAAGTAACGAGTAGCCTAATGCTGCAGTCGGCACTATGAAAGGTACATCTGCCAAGGTGTCAAGGATACTCAACCATTTTGATTTTCCACGCGTAATAAGCCATGCCATCGGGATTCCAGCTAAAACATCTAGTGCAGAGACGAGTAATGCTATGATAAAGGAGTTTGCAACTGCCTTGAGGGTTCTCTCTATGAGCTGTGGCTGGTCGAGAATCTGCTGAAGTGATCCCCACTTTATCAATATGCCCAATATTGGCGGTATCAAAATCAGTATAAAAAAGATGATCACTGCGGTGAGATACATCGTATATTTTGCAGGTTTTTTCGATGACAATGCATTCAGTGCGTCAGTGATTTTGCGCTGAAGCATTTGCCGTTTCATTCAGGTTCCGCCCAACATAGGGTGGTTATTGTCATTGTCGCTTGGTCTAGTGGAGTCTGTTTCACATTTGAATTTGTGGATTTCATTACGTCCCTACCGATTTTCACCGCTTTTTCGTTAATCCCTTTTCTGAAAGTCTATGCAAATATCATAAATATCTTTCGTAGCCAGTATGACGTGGCACTTGAAGAATAATCCGAACAAGCTTTAAGGTTCTTGTGATCACGTTTCTTGAGCCTTACCTGTTACCGCGTCTAGGGTTTTATTGACAAGTTTATCTACTTGCTGAATTTGAGGGTGTGTTCGGGGCATATTTATAAACTGGATGCCCCTGAGTTGCTTCACTAATTCTTGGACTTGCTTCCACAACTGTTTCAATTCAGGGTTTTTTACAGCATACTCTCCGCGAAGCTGTTTAACTACTAATTCGCTGTCAAGGTGGCTTACCACTTCCTCAGCGCCAAGTGCCAGTGCTGAATCCAAGGCCATTATTAAGGCCTCGTACTCCACCTGATTATTAGTGCGCACGCCTATGTACCGCGATTTTGCCATTAGCACTTGGCCATCTTCAGTAGTGACTATGCAGGCTGCGGCTGCAGGTCCAGGGTTGCCTCTGGCGCCGGCATCTGAGTAAACCATCAAGCGTTTATGTATACTTGTTCCCCCGCTTGCCAGATTGTACTGACCACAATATGCTATTTTTGGTTGTCCCACGCGTTTTTTAATGCCGCAACAAAGGCTGCCTCATCTTCTGCCACTTGCTTCTTTACTTGACGCCACACGGCAGGACAATTCTTATAGTTCAAGCCGACGATATCATGGATAACTTTATCAACTTTTTGACTGCTCTCCTTTGTAACTTCGATGCCTGCCTTGCGGAAGATTTCACTGATGTGCCTAAAGTAGCACGTCAACATAAACACCCAAATCAATGTTATACAGGTGAGCATGTAAACTTTGCTGTGACGAAATAACACAGATAACACTTTGAACCAAAAAAGAAAAAGTTCTTCTCTGAATTAAGCCCAAGTCTATTTATCTTTATGCTTTATATAGAGGTATAAGAGAAAAATCGCAGAAAAGCAGATCCATTAGAAAGCCTAATTAATGCGAAATCAACGATTAACCCACAGCACTTAACACGAGAGGAAGCGAATTAAGTTGCTCGTCACAAACAAGGAGTTAATGGTTCCAGCACGCAAAAACGGTTATGCAATTCCAGCGTTAAATGTGCAAAATCTCGAAAGCTTGATTGCGGTAACAGAAGCCGCTGTGGAAGAAAAGTCTCCTGTCATTCTACAAATCACGCCAAGTGTCATCAAGTATGCTGGTTTACCCTATATAACTGCGCTGGCAAAAATTGCCGCACAGCAAGTTCCAATACCCATGTCCATTCATCTTGATCATGGAGAAGACTATGAAACCGCTGTCAAGTGCATTGACGCAGGCTTCACAAGCGTCATGATCGATGGTTCATTCCTAAAATTTGAAGAAAATATCGCGGTAACCAGACGTGTAGTAAACATTGCCCACGCAAGAGGGGTTTCCGTAGAAGCAGAGCTTGGAAAATTAGCAGGTGTCGAAGAGCGAAGTGTGGAAGAAAAAGAAGCTATACTAACAGATCCTGATGCTGCAGCTGATTTTGTAGAAAAAACAAATGTTGATACACTCGCGGTAGCCATAGGGACTTCACACGGCGCATATAAATTCAAAACTGAAGCAAAACTGGACCTTGAACGGCTTAAAGCAATAAGCCAAAAAGTTACTATACCGCTTGTCTTACATGGAGCCAGTAGCGTACCCCAATGGCTCATCGAAAAAGCCATAAAACACGGTGCTCAACTCAGTGGTGCAAAAGGCATACCTGAAGAGCAACTCAAAAAAGCTATTGCGTTAGGCATAGCAAAAATAAACATAGACACAGATTTGCGGTTAGCATTCACAGCCACAGTACGCGAAGTAATAACAAACTCTCCTAAAGAATTTGATCCAAGAAAAATTTTAGGACCAGCAAAAGAAGCAATGAAAGAGATCGCTAAAACTAAAATGCGACTATTCAGAAGCTCTGGGAAAGCCTAACAGTTTACAATTCAGCCGTCATAAGATAAATTATTGTTTTTTCAACATTGCCATCAACTTAGGCATCAACTCGTAGCCATGTTCCAGCAAGCCTAAAGCGCCATTTTGACAGTTCCTCTCACAAAACTTGCTTGGATTGCCACCCTGAATTTTACCTCCAGCAACAAGTATCGGAACAGGCGTGTCACTATGCACCTTTAAGACACAAGGAGTTGCATGATCAGAAGTAACGCAAATAATATGATCGTCCAACGTGATTTCCCTTAGCAAATTACCAAAAAAATACTTATCAAGAGCTGCAATCACTTCAGCCTTACGCCGACAATCGCCATCATGACCTGGCTCGTCAGGGCCTTTCAAATGAATGTAGAAGCAATCATATCGCGGTAACTCCTCCAACAAGCGCTTTACACGTAACTCGCAATCCTTCTCTATGTCATTTGAAGGCAACGGCAAGAGCGTTGCATGCATACCTGCCAACTCTGCAATGCCTTTTTCTGCGGTCATATCCGTAAGAGCAGAAAATCTCACACGGTACCGCTCATTAATATTAAAAAATCTAGGTAAAAGATGACCTGCATCCCTTGTAAGCACTACATTCGCCTTGAGCTTTCCTTCTGCCACGCGTTTTTTGTTCACTTCATGGTTCTCCCATAGCACATGAGTTTTTTCAATAAACTCGTTTACCAAGTCTGCAGCATTTTTTGCCTCCTCTGTGCAATCGGTAGGTACACACTTTTTCAGAACCATTTCAACATTAGGCGTAGCCACACCAATACCATTCACAACAGTATACGCGGGGTCACTGTTTGTTATATTACTTGAAAGGCATTTCTGATTGCCTTTTAAGACAAGAACAGCACGGTGCCCAAAAGTATGCCTAAAATCAAAGGTTGCTGAACATGATTCAAGTTTAACTTCCCGATTAGCTGTCTCGCTTAAAGCTGCTGCCTCTTCAGTAGTCAAACTTCTGCGTACACGTCTATCGATTATGCGCCTTCCCTCACCCAACGTCGCAAAATTGCACCTTAACGCCAAATCACCGTCTTTCAACGTTATACCTGCGCCTACTGCTTCTATTATACCTCTACCGGTACTATACTTGAATGGATCGTAACCTAAAAGGGAAATCACAGCAGCATCGCTTTCAGGCGCCACGCCTCGCCCAATCGAATACATTAAGCCAACTTTTCCTTTACCAACGAGAAAATCCATATTAGACGTGTCAGCAACTTCCAGCGGTGTCTTATCACCTAACTCTGGTGTTGGTAAGTCGCCCATTCCATCTATAACTACATAGATCAGCTTCAATGTTGGTCAACTTCCTGCGTCTGATCGGCGAACATGCTTTACGAGTATGCCATACTTAGCTTTAACATATTAAGGTTTATTCTATGAAATCACCACTAAATCCATTTTTACTGCCTTTATTACGTAAAAATGTAGATCATCAGAAGCTTTCAACAAAACCTGCAATTACATCCCTGATGGATTGAATTAGGGGGTACTTTATCTCTTTAGCAGGCGTGATTTGTCTCAAACGACTGAGTCTGAAGGATACAGGTGGGTGAGCATCCAAACGCAGCCACTCTTGCCTGCGAAATGAGGGTGCTCTTTCATAGAGCAGCCTTTGAAAACCAATTTTTTCTAAGGCGCTAGCCAACGCTTCAGGCTGTTTTGTTTTAACGGCTGATACAAGATCTGCCCGTGCCTCAAAAAATTTTGCAATAAAAAATATTATCGTCATCACAAACCAAAAATAGATAAAGAAAAAGAACGACGAAAAAAGTATAGGAAATAACGGAAATAATACATAAAACCTAAAGACAAATTCCGCTGAAGTTAACCCAAAGAGAATAAGCGGATCCCGCCCCTTAAGATGCCCGAATTCATGTCCTAGCACGCTTAAAATTTCGTTCTCTTCAAGTTGAATAAGTAAGCCTGTTGTCAACAAAACTACGCCGCGACTGGGACTTGGCCCAGCAGCTGCAGCGTTGGGTACCATGGTGTTTGAAACAACTATGTTAGGCATTGGAAAATCAAATTCGGTTGCAACCTTTTTTACAAGTGCATAAACATTAACTTTTTTCGCAGATAGATTTTCAGGCTGGCAAAGAATGCCATATTTCTCAAAAATTCTTCTTGTTGATTCACAGTCTATTTCACCTTGCTTCATTAGTATTTCATCGTATACTTCTTTCTTTATTGCTGCTAACTTCTCAGCAGAGAGCATGTGCTTCAAATCGCCATGTGACTCAAATGGTAACCGATACTCTAGAAAATGCACTGTCGGATTAGCTTCGGTGATGCCCCAATCTGCTGTTCTCGTGATAAGCTTGCTCGAGTAGAACATAATAAAAAATTGGACAGATAGAAGCACGATTGGCATAACCCAGAACGCGTCTGGAAAAATCGTGCCAATAACCGCGAACAAAAACATCCCTAAAATTATAAATGTGGTAAACAGAAGAATCTGCGTTTCAAGCAGCAAACGATTAAAACTTCTTTGTAGCCTCATCTCCTCAGGAACTAATCGTTCTCCTTCTCTCCACGCAAAGTACAAAGTATTTCTTCGCACTTGTTCCTCAAAGAGGTGCACCGCAATAACAATATCCTGTTTTGCATCTTCGATAAGCTTTAACGGCACAGCATCGTTAATTAGGGTAAAGGTGACATCTAAGGGCGTAGTTCCCCTAATTTTCGCTTGGATCACTGCGTTTCCACGAGTATCCAAGATCAAATATGATAACACAGCACCTTCAGGGGTTATTTCCTTGAAAAAACTGCTAAACCGCTGTGTTTGAGGTAGTAGGTAGTGTACATAAATAAAGTTCAATAGTCTTTCCATGTAGCTGGCAGGGACTTCACTTCTAATTTTAAAGGAGAGCGATTCACTCATAAAACTTCAATTCTTTGTATTAAATAACTTTTCTCACATATAACTACTTGCGTGCGTACCAGTCAACCTAAAAGATCAGCACACTCAAAGAATTTATTTATATTGTTCAATACATTAATCTTGATGATTACCAAAAAGTGTTTGAGGTGAAAATTCTGCGTATTGGCTTTTTTGTGTGGGAATACCCACCTAAACTCGTAGGCGGTTTAGGCACTTATGCAGAGTATATAACTCATGAATTCGTTGATATAGGACATGATGTTTCAGTTTTTACACTTAACCCAGGCAGCCTCAAGACAAGAGAAATTCTTCGCGGTGTAGAAGTACACAGGCCACTAATCGCAGATGCCAGTAACATTTTTCCCATGTTTGTGGTGGACGACTTAAAAAAATGGGGCACAAACATCCAGCTATTCAATAATATCTTTATTTACAATATCTTAAGCGCAACAAAATTTTTGAATGGGTTAATAAAGAAAGAAAATTATAACTTTGATGTTGTCTGCGTTCATGACTGGTTAAGCAGTATTGCAGGACTTGTAATAAAAAATGAATCTAAAATTCCATTAATCTTCCATGTCCATAGCACTGAATGGGGCAGAAGTGGTGGGTATGGATCCGAAGTTGTATCTCACTTAGAATGGGCAATGGCGCAAAGTGCAGACAAAATCATAACTGTTAGCTATGCAATGCAAGAAGACTTGGCAAGACACGGATGGCCAATTTCAAAAATTAGTGTAGTTTGGAACGGTGTGGACGCCGAGAGATACGATCAACGCAAATGTAGTAAAGAGGCTGTTGAGGAAATGCGCGAAAGCTATGGAATTCATAAAGATTGGAATATGCTTCTTTTTATAGGTAGGCTTACATGGGTAAAAGGTGTCCGGAATCTTTTGCAGGCAATGCCAAGTGTACTAAAAGAGTATCCTAACACTAAACTTGTAATTCTTGGCATGGGTGAGCAACAAACGGATATAGTTGAAACAGCTGCACGCCTAGGTATAGCTGACCGAGTTGCTTACCGCTTTGATTTTGTGCCTGAAGACGAGCGTATCTTGCATTATGCAGCATCAGACGTATGCGTCTTTCCATCTGTTTATGAGCCTTTTGGAATCGTAAGCTTAGAGGCTATGTCGATGGAGAAACCGGTAGTTGTAGGTGCACGTGGCGTGGTTGGCTTTCGTGAACAAGTAATAAGCTCGGGGCCAGAACAGAATGGCATACATGTCAACGGTGAAGACCCTGCAGATATCGCGTGGGGCATAAAAGAAACACTGCGAAATCCTGAAAAAGCTAAAAATTGGGGTGAGAACGGACGTAGACGCGTGTTAGAGTACTTCACTTGGCGCAAGGCAGCCGAGGAAACAATAAAAATATATGAAACCTTACTCGCACGCAGTTAAACAAGACTACGTTGACAGCATCTCTGCGAGGCGCATTAAACGTAAATCAAGCGGTTTTATTTTTTCAACCGATACTCGCAGATCAGTACAGGTTACTTCTCCATTTTGTAAACCAACAACCATGTTTCTCTGCCCTTTGCAGATTAGCTCAACAGCTTTTTCAGCAAATAAGCCTGCCAAAAGACGACTCCTCGCTGTAGGGCTTCCACCGCGCTGTGCATAACCTAGTATGGATAATCTAACCTCGGATCCTGTACTTGCCTCGATTTCCCTCCCAAGGGCATTTAAATTTCCTACCCCCTCTGCAGCTACTATAATACCTGCTTTTTTGCCTTTACGTGTATTTTCCCGTAATATTTCAAGAATTTTTTCTATCTTGTATTCGCGTTCTGGGATTAGAATTATCTCGGCACCGACGCTTATACCAACACTGACCGCGATAAATCCCCTCTCTCTTCCCATAACTTCAACAATAAAAATTCGTTCATGCGAAATAGCTGTATCGCGTATTTTATCAATTTCTGCTACAGCAGTATTTACTGCTGTGTCAAATCCTATTGTTTCATCAGTTCCAAACACGTCATTATCGATTGTGGCAGGGATGCATGTAATTAAGGTGTTAGTTTTTTCGCTGAGTTCGAGAGCACCCTTAAATGAACCGTTGCCACCTATTACTATTAGCCCATCTATCTGCGCTTTACCCAAGTTTTCAGCTGCTTTTTCAATACCTTGACGTGTTTTGAACTCTGGGCATCGTGATGTGTGCAAAATTGTGCCGCCTAATTGTATAATGCCGCCCACTGAACGAGGAGTTAGTTGCCTAAATGTGTTTTTTAATAATCCTTCCCAACCTCTCTCAAAACCTATTACTTTGAAATTATATTCAGATGCAATACGTGTAACAGCACGTATAGCCGCGTTCATACCTGGTGCATCGCCACCTGTGGTAATGACACCAATAGTTCTCAAAATAGTTCAACCTCTTTTTTTTATGAAGGTACATTTGCATGGATACATATTTAACGATGAAATCTTTAATATTTGTCGCCGCCTTCACAAGCACAATTTTACCAAGTTCTCTCTTTTACTATTTGTAATCTTCAGTAAAAGTATTTGAGCAAGCAGTCTTAAGTTATAGAAAAGAGTATTTTTATTGCGAGGTGAGAATTTTGAATGGCAAGTACGTAGTGATAATGATTACAACAGCCAGCAAGAATGAAGCAGAGCGAATTGCTCAACTGCTGCTCCAAGACAAGTTGATTGCATGTGCCAATTTATTTGGTCCTGTGAACTCGTTCTTTCACTGGGCTGGAAAAATTGAGAATAGCGAGGAGTATTTAATGTTTATGAAAACTCGTGAAGACCTTTTCGATAAAGTCTCTGAAGTTGTTAGGGCAATGCACAGCTATGAAGTCCCAGAAATTTTGATGCTGCCTATTTGTGATGGTTTAAAGGCGTACTTGAAATGGTTGGACGAGTGCTTGCAGTAGAATTTTAGCATCAATGTATATTTATGTACTCAAAACACTTAAATAGTGCTTTCCTGTAGTCTTCAGCACTAAGGAGTGCCGATGTCATGAGGTATTGCGTTTGGCTCAAAAACGATGTGCACATCAAAACCAGCTGAAACGCATATAGTGCACTTTAAAAAAATCGAAACTGATCAAACACCTCTTGAAATTTTCTCTCGAATATATTATCAAAGCGAAAACCTTTACCTTCTTGAATCTATTGAAGGGCCACAAAAATTGGCACGTTTTTCTTTCATTGGATTTAGTCCAATCGTGACTGTTGAAATAAAAAACAACGAAGCAATAATCTGCAATGAAGAAACTGGGGAAAAAATTCGAGAAAAAACTACAGATCCTTTGCACACAATTAAATGCTTGATGGCACAGCGAAGAACGTGTGTTAACTCATTTAGATTCACAGGAGGCGCTGTTGGTTATATTTCGTATGATGCAATTCGATATTGGGAAAAACTTCCAAATATGACAAATGACGAGATGGGATTTCCTGATGTGCAGTTCAGTATTTTTGATGACGGAATTGTAATTGACCATAGACATAAAACAGTATTCTATTATTACTTACATAATAACCGCTTTGACACTGTTAAGTGGATGCTTAGGCAGCCGGTTAAAAATATTCCTTTATCGTGCACACAGCCAAAAGTCAACGTAACTAAAAGTCGTTTTGAACAAGCAGTGGAAAAAGCTAAAGCATACATTAAATCTGGTGACATCTTTCAAGTAGTTCTTTCAAAACGTTACACCCTAGATTTTAAGGGTGATCTCATTGGCTTTTATCAAGCGCTACGAGAAATAAACCCCTCTCCATACATGTATTTTCTCAAAATAAACCATAGACATATCGTGGGGTCAAGTCCAGAAATGCTTGTCAGGGTCAATGGTGGCCAGGTAGAAACATTCCCCATTGCTGGAACAAGACCTTGCACAACTTCTGAAAGAGAAAATCAACAATTGGCCGAGGAATTGCTCGCTGATCCTAAGGAGCAGGCGGAGCACGTGATGCTCGTCGATTTAGCACGGAACGATTTAGGCAAAATTTCCGAGTTCGGTACAGTGCGTGTTCCAGAATTCATGAAAATCCAGCGTTACAGCCACGTACAGCACATAGTTTCACAAGTAGTAGGTAAACTCAGAAAAGATCGTGATTGCTATGACGCTCTAAGGGCAGTTTTTCCCGCTGGAACCGTTTCAGGAGCACCAAAAGTTAGAGCTATGGAAATTATTGAAGAGCTTGAGCATAGCAGAAGAGGACCATATGCAGGAGCCGTAGGCTACTTCTCTTATAATGGCAACGCGGACTTCGCTATAACTATACGTACACTTTTTACAGATGAAAACAGAGCACATGTCCAAGCAGGCGCAGGTATTGTAGCTGATTCAGTTCCTGAAAGAGAATGGTTCGAGACCGAACACAAAACAGAGGCACTAATGAAGGCGCTACATATGGTTGATGGAGAAATTATATGAAAGTTCTTGTTATAGATAATTACGATTCCTTTGTTTATAACCTAGTCCAGTATATTGGAGAGCTAGACGCAGAGGTTATTGTGTATAGAAACAATCAGGTAACTTTGAGTCAGGTTAAGGCAATTAGCCCGGACCGCATCATAATTTCACCTGGTCCGGGCACACCTGAGGATCCACGATATTTTGGCGTGTGTACTGAAATCTTAAAACAAGTGAGCCCTATGGTTCCTACTCTAGGCGTATGTCTTGGGCATCAGGGTATAGTCCACGCTTTCGGCGGCAGAGTTATCAAGGCAAGGCAGTTGATGCATGGGAAAACAAGCAAGATACGGCATGATGGAAAAGGAATATTTGAAAATGTTCACAACCCATTTACCGCTACGCGTTATCATTCGCTTGCAGCCGAAAAGGGTACAATTCCTTCGTGTCTTGAAGTAACAGCAGAAACTCTTGATGACGGCGAAGTCATGGGTGTTCGACATGTAGAATATCCGATTGAGGGTGTTCAATTCCATCCTGAATCTATACTGTGTCAAGTTGGGAAACTAATCATAAAAAATTTCTTGAAGACCAAGTGGTAGTAATGATTAGAGAAAGTATACAAAAACTTGTTGAAAAATCAAATCTAACGTATGAAGAAGCAAGCGTTGTTATGAAGGAAATAATGCATGGTCAAGCCACAAATGCACAGATCGCTGCGTTCTTAACGGCTTTGCGGATGAAAGGCGAAACAGTTGAAGAAATCACAGCTTTCACAGAAATAATGAAGGCTAACGCCAATAGAATTTACCCTCATGTACATGGTCGTTTAGTTGACACCTGTGGAACAGGAGGTGACAAAATAAAAACCTTCAACATAAGTACTGTTGCAGCCTTCGTGATTGCTGGCGCTGGTGTTGCCATAGCAAAACATGGAAACCGCTCATTTACCAGCCAGTGTGGTAGCGCCGATGTTTTGGAAAAACTCGGCTTTAACCTTGGTATGACGGCGGAAGCTGTACAAAACAGCATTGAACAAATAGGTATAGGTTTTATGTTTGCGCCTACCTTTCACCCAGCCATGAAATATGCTGTTGCGCCAAGAAAAGAAATCGGAATCAGAACAATATTTAACATTATAGGTCCACTGACTAACCCTGCATCTGCTAAAGCACAAGTACTTGGAGTTTACGATCACAAGCTTACCACCCTTATCGCGCTTTCATTGCAGCGCCTTGGCTGTGAAGAGGCAATGGTTGTTCATGGTGTAGATGGTTTAGATGAGATTTCTACAGTGGGAAAAACATACATTGCTTGGTTAAGAGATGGCAAAATAAAAACATTGACAACTAGGCCGCAGGATTTCGGTGCCAAACTAGCACCAATAACAGCAATAACAGACTTTACACCAGACGAAAATGCTGAACTGCTCTTCAAAATCCTAAGCGGGCATTGCTGTTTAGATGATCCTAAGTGCGAAATTGTTCTAGTTAATGCTGCTGCAGGCATTATTGTAGGAGGGAAAGCTGACGACTTCAATTGTGCCATGGAGCTAAGCCGTGAGTCGATTGAAAGCGGCAACGCCTACAAAAAGCTCAGGGCATTAATCAAGGCATCTAATGGTAACTTATCCAAAGTTGAGGAGCTGGAGTCAAAGTATGGTTGATTTTTTGGACATGCTTGCTCACGCTGCGAAAGAAACACTGCAAAAGGGCTATTACAAAGTTAAAACCCCAATGACAGCTGTGCCAATTAGCCTTAAGAAAGCAATTTTGGAATGTAAAAACGCTGCGGTTATCAGTGAACTCAAGGTTGCTTCACCGTCTATGGGTATTATTAGAAGAAACCTTGATGCATGTGAAGTCGCGAAAGCTATGGCGAACAGCGGAGCAGTAGGCATCTCTGTGTTAACTGAACCAAAATATTTTCATGGTTCATTAGAAGCGCTAATCGAAACACGCAAAGCCGTCAGAATTCCAATTCTAATGAAAGACATAATTATCAGTCCAGAACAAATAGAGGCCGCATCACAGGTTGGCGCCAATGCAATTCTGCTAATTCAAGCTATCTTCAACCGTGGTTATGGTGAGTGCAGCCTTGGAGAAATGATAGAAAAAGCGCATTCAAAAGGCATTGAAGTACTATTGGAGACTCATAATGAAACTGAATTTTGCGCAGCAACGAATACCGACGCGGATTTGATTGGAATAAACAACCGCGATCTTACAACATTAAAGGTGGATTTGAGCGTTACTAAAAGAATTCTTGAAAGGAACGGCACTATGGGAAAGATTATTGTGAGCGAAAGCGGTATTGGCTCGCCTGCAGACTTGTGCATGCTTCGCTCATGTGGTGCTCAAGCCTTCCTTATCGGTTCGGCAATTATGTTGGCAGACGATATTACAGAAAAAATTAGGGCATTTGTGAAAAGTTTATGAATACTATTAAAGTCAAGATTTGCGGTATCACCCGCCGAGAAGACTTGGACGCTGCAGTAGAAGCTGGAGCGGACGCTGTTGGTTTTGTAGTTGGTGCACCAGCTTCACCAAGAAATCTTCCGATAGAAAAGGCTGAAGAATTACTGAAACAGGTTCCACCGTTTGTTAAAAGTGTCATGGTTACAGTAGTAGGCAAGCTTGGGGAACTTAGCAAAACTTGTAAAAGATTAAACCCCGATGTAGTTCAAATTCACGCGAAAACGTTACTTGATTATAAAAACATACGCAAAAGTCTAAATACGCAAGTAATAGCCGCAGTCAATGCAAATGCTCCTGACGCCCTTGAACAGGCCTTAGAAGCCTCCAAAACATTCGACGCCGTTCTACTTGATTCTATTGTCAACGACCAGTACGGCGGAACAGGTGTCTGTCACAACTGGGAATTAAGCAAACTTGTAAAGCAGAGCATTCACCCAAAACCACTTATCATTGCAGGAGGATTAAACCCCACTAACGTCGTAAAAGCAGTGCAAATAGTTCAACCCTATGCTGTAGACGTTTCCAGCGGTGTTGAACTTAAACCGGGAATTAAGGATAAGCGAAAAATGTTGGATTTCATCAAGAACGCAAAGGGTGCACAAGTATGAAAAAGCTAAGTAGTTATCCCGTAGATGGAAAGTTCGGCAGGTACGGTGGGCGCTTCGTTCCAGAAACGCTAATGGCGGCAGTTAACGAGTTGGAAGAAGCCTACACACAGGCCAAAAAGGACAAGGTGTTCCAAAAGGAACTTAACTATTACCTTTCCGAGTACGCGGGAAGACCAACACCCCTTTATTATGCGGAGAATTTGACAAAAAAAGTAGGCGGAGCAAAGATTTACCTAAAACGTGAAGATTTAGCTCACGGAGGCGCCCACAAAATCAATAACACCCTTGGACAGGCACTATTAGCTAAGCGCATGGGCAAAAAACGTGTCATCGCAGAGACAGGCGCCGGGCAACACGGCGTCGCCACAGCCATAGCCTGCGCTATGCTGGGCTTAAAGGCGGAGGTTTATATGGGCATCGAAGACATGCGGCGACAACGACCTAACGTGTTTAGAATGAAGTTACTGAATGCCGAAGTACACCCCGTTAAGTCTGGCTCCAGAACACTAAAAGATGCCATAAACGAAGCTCTAAGAGACTGGGTAACTAATGTTCAAACTACCTATTACCTGATAGGTTCAGTGGTAGGACCTCACCCGTACCCGATGATGGTCCGAGACTTCCAAAGCGTCATTGGCCGCGAACTTAAACGGCAAATTTTGCATAAGGAAAAGCGTCTTCCAGATGCACTTGTTGCCTGTGTAGGAGGGGGAAGCAATGCCATTGGCACGTTCTACCCTTTTGAGGATAACTTAAATGTAAAGTTAATTGGCGTGGAAGCGGCAGGCGAAGGCATAGCAACTGGTAAGCATGCAGCATCGCTTGGCGCAGGAACTGAAGGCATTTTCCATGGCATGCTCACATACGTGCTACAAGATGCTGATGGACAAATTCAGGCTACACACAGCCTCTCTGCAGGCTTGGATTATCCTGGTGTTGGACCAGAACACTCTTTCTTGAAAGCCCTACGTAGAGCTGAATACGTTTCAGTTACGGATAAAGAAGCAGCAAATGCTTTTCTGACGCTTTGCAAGGAAGAGGGAATTCTACCAGCTTTGGAGTCTGCCCATGCTCTGGCTTACGCTTTGAAACTAGCAGCGCAGATGCGAAAGGATGAGATACTTGTGGTGACCTTATCAGGTCGCGGAGATAAAGATGTTGAAACTATAGCCAGCTACTTAGGTGTGAAAATATGAGCAAGATAGAGGATACTTTTCAGAAACTTAAGAGCCATAGAGAGGGTGCATTAATCGGCTACATTACTGCAGGCGATCCTGAACCACAGTATACACCAAAAATCGCTGAGGCATTAATCAATGGCGGTACTAATATCCTTGAGCTAGGTCTACCTTTCTCTGATCCAATTGCGGATGGACCAACAATTCAAGCGGCAAGCTTACGCGCTTTAAAGGCAAGAACCACACCGCGAAAAGTACTCGAATTGGCAAAGGAAATACGAGAAACTCATGATGTGCCAGTAGTCATTATGACCTATTATAATCCAGTGTTCCACATGGGGCTCAATAATTTTTTCCAATTGGCTAAAAGTTACTTAGTTGACGGCGTAATTGTTCCTGATTTGCCAGTTGAAGAGGCAAACAACTACAAAAAAGCAGCAAACGCCTGTGGCGTAGATACAATTTTCCTTGTAGCACCATCCACTTCTACACAGCGACTGCACAACATTATACAAACCACTTCAGGCTTTCTATACCTAGTTTCGCACTTCGGTGTAACGGGCTCCAAAGCTTCAATTGAAAAGGGCACGCTTCAACTGATTAAGCGAATTAAACCATACACGGATGGACGAATACCTTTGGCTGTTGGTTTTGGCGTTTCAAAGCCTTCACATGTACGCTGCATAATAGCAGCAGGTGCAGATGGAGTTATAGTAGGCTCAGCTTTCGTCAGAATTATTGCCAAACATCAGGCTGACATAAATAACCTGCTTGATGAACTTAACGGAATGGCGTGTAAACTTAAGAAAGCAACAATTCGCTAATGGACCAAGCGATAAATATGCAATGTACTAGTTGGAAACATTTTATAGTAATGAAAGCGATTAATAGTGCTGGCGGTGGGTCTTAGGCGGGGGGCTAGGGGTCCCTTGCACCATAAACCCTCTACACGATGGGCTGACAGCTGTGGATGAGGCGCTAAAGGCCGCCTAGACCTTCCTTTCCGAACCATTGACTATCCGTCTCTTGGGGCTGGCGGTCAATGAGCGGCTTCCGTAGGGAAGCTGGCTTCATGTTAACCAGGCGAACCTGGCTAGGCTCGGGAGAGAGCAACCTAAGCTTGGACGTGCAGCGCTCAAGGGGATGCGGATACGAGTGTAGGGCCTGAAGGCGCTGGGCGGAGTCTAAGCGTCAAACCACAGTGGCCCACCGCTATTTCTCGGCGTTTTTGGACAACTGTTATGCTTTTTGAATTCTATCTCTGTCCGAGATATCTTTCAATGTTTCCGCGTAGGCTTGCAGGTCATGTTCAGAAAATAAAACAAAAAATACTGCGTCGAGTTTATCATTTCTTTCTAGAAACTCTATCACTGCGTTAAGTGCTATGCAACTAGCTTCTTTTACGGGGTAGCCGTAGGCTCCTGTGCTAATTGAAGGAAATGCTACTGTTTTTAATCCATGCGTTACCGCTAGATGCAGCGAGTTTTGGTAAGCTTGTGCCAAGAGGTTACGTTCATTACACATTCCTCCATGCCAAACTGGTCCTACTGTATGAATAACATATTTTGCTCGGAGGTTGCCTGCCGAGGTTATGATGGCCTTTCCTGTGGGAAGACCATTAGGGTAATCTGTTGCACGTATTCTTCGGCAGTCTTCAAGTATCTTTGATCCACCTTTGCGGTGAATTGCGCCGTCTACTCCTCCGCCGCCCATCAGCGATGGATTAGCAGCGTTTACTATTGCATCTGCTTCTATTTCGGTTATATCGCCTTTGATTAATTGCACTGTGGCTTTTCCAACTTTAAATTCATAAGCCATCGAAGTCATTGACCTCTCATAATGAATGCACTGATAGCAGACCATGCTGCTGAACTAAGAAACCACAGCCCGAAACCCACAAAAACTGCAGCACAAAATATTATAATTGCTTGATGGGTTTTTTTAGTCCAAAAGCGGCGTGACTTGAAAATTATAAATGCTACACTGGTATACCAAATAAAGTCGCAGAGCCAGTGAACTACGGCAAACGTTGAGAAACCTATTAACCCAAATATTTGTGCGTTAATTATGAGCGGTAGCCCGATGGCAAGCCACCATAGGTAAAAACCTGCATTTATAGCCGTGGTCCATAACCCTGCAGTAAGAGCTTCATGCTTTGAAGTCTGGTATTGTTCACTTTGGTTCTTTCTGTTTCTGAATGTTTGGATACCCATGTAAGTCATCATGGAGCCGCCTAAAAGGCCTATTACAATGGGCACTGAGCTAGGTAAATCAAATTGGCTTAGCCAGTAATAAATCACAAACATTAATGGCAACTCTATTATGCCGTGACCAGCGGCTATAAATATGCCAGCTGTTTTACGTTTTGCTGCCTTTTCGATTGTAACGGCAAACATCGGTCCAGGCAGCATGACACCTGACAGGGAGATGAGAACTACTGATGTTAGGAACAGGTAGAAGTCGGTGATAAATTCCATAATCGCCGCCTATGTTATGTGTTAGCTGTCGTGATTGTTTCAGCATTCTCATTTAACAACATCATCTAATTAGTTTTTCCCTTTTCAAACTTACTAGTTGTATTAAGAATTTTTGTATACAAAAGCATCAACCGACCTACTGACCTTCTGAAGTTTATTGGCCAATATCGCCTTAACTTTTTGGCTCTTATCAGAGAGCGTGGCACCATAGGTTGGTAATAACCCCTTTTTTTAAAACTTTCCGCTAATGCAGTTTAGCCTGCTGTGAATTTTTTCGAAGTTAAGCGAATCTTATAAATACATAGTTAATCCGCGGCAAAACGGAAATATCAAAGAAACATTCCCTGCGAGAAGCAGTATTCATCTTCCGTAGAGGCAGAAATTTGATGTTCAAATAATGTGTTACGCCGTTTTAGAGCCAATGTCACGGAAATTTTCGTCACACATATTATCCAAGTTTTTATTGTTCGTGCCCGCTGATGCAACTTTTCATACCTTTTTTTGTCACCAACTTTTTTGGTAACGCGCTATCCCCGAGTTTTCCTTTTTTTCGTAGCGAAAAATATTCGAAATGGAAAAATTTACAATAAATGATTAAAAAATACGCTGTAAACCTGTGAAAATAGCAGCTTATAGTTAAACTAGGATATGCGTAAACATTTTTCGCCGTAATGAAACTGCGAAGAAGCACAAAGATGCAGATACGTCAAAAAAAAGAAGTTAATTTTTAGCAGGCTATGGCTCGCCCATAACTTGTATTATCACGGTTCTTTTCCTTGGATAAACATCAGTCTCCACAAAAAGTAAGGATTGCCAAGTTCCAAATTCCACCCGTCCATCAATAACAGGCAAAGTTTTATCAGGCGGCAAAAGCACAGAGCGCAAATGGGCATGAGCATTAGAAGGGTGCCTATATGTTCTTCGACGTGATACTAGCTCTTCCAAAAAAGTTTTAATATCCTCCAGCAAACCATACTCGTTTTCCGTCAGTATAAGTATACCAGTTGCATGCGGAGCGAATACGTGAACCATGCCGTTCCTTATGCCGGACTTGCTTACGACTGATTGAACAATATCGGTTAAGTCTACAAAGTCAATTTCGCCTTTTGTGCTGAAACTATGAGTGGCACTGAAAACCTTAAACTCAGGCAATTTGGGATCCGACATTTGTTATTTCTAGGATGCCCGCTCAAAAACATTTCTGAAAAGGACATTCACCAATGCTCTTGTATAGCCAACATGCTAGGATAGACTTATCTCTTATTGAGTCAAATTAGATAACTGAAGGTCCTAGTCATGCAGCTAAAAAATGACGATTCGCAACCCATCTCAAGCAGGGCTATGCGTTCCTTAGAAGTAAACGCTGAGTACTTTGGGATCAGCTTATTGCAACTAATGGAGGTCGCTGGTCGCAATGTGGCAACTGAAGTTGCTGCTCGTTTTCCAAAAACGCGTAATATAGCAATTTTTTGTGGATTAGGAGGAAATGGCGGCGACGGATTTGTAGCTGCAAGACATCTCGCAGCCATGGGATACAATGTAAATGTTATTCTTGCGGGGAAAAGCAGAGATGTTGCACATCCTGCAGCGCTGCAAAACTTGGGTACACTTAAAGTACTACATGGAAAAATACCTCTGTATGAAGTCACTGACAGTTCTGCGTTACCATATGTCGATGCTGAAATAGCCATTGATGCGTTACTTGGCACAGGTGCAAAAGGTAAACTTAAACCGCCAATAGTTCAATTAGTAAACCACATTAATACGCTGAAGGCGTTTAAACTTGCAGTAGACACACCAACTGGCATAGACGCTGACACAGGTGAAGTTTTAGGTGTAGCTGTGAAGGCTGACCTCACGGTGACTTTCCATAGGCCGAAGGCAGGCTTAGAAAAAGCCAGAGAATACACAGGCGAACTAGTGGTAAAGGATATAGGCTTGCCTAATGAACTAGAGCATTATGCAGGTCCAGGTGACGTACTTCTTTTAACAAAACCACGATCGCCTAGTGCTCATAAAGGTGATTTTGGGCGGCTACTAGTTATCGGAGGAAGTGAAGTTTTTTCAGGTGCACCTGCGCTGGTTGCGTTAGCTGCACTAAGAACAGGTGTAGATCTCGTGTATATTGCGGCACCAGCAAAAACAGCTGCTGAAATTTCCACAATGTCGCCTGACTTGATAACTTTAAAGCTTGACGGTAACCATTTGAACCCTTCTAACGTAGCGGCGTTAAAGCCCTACCTGAATGTAGTTGACGCCGTTGTTTTGGGTCCTGGAATTGGGTTGCATCCTGAAACCAAAGAATTTGTTAAAGCGTGCGTTGCCAGTGTTGAAAGCGCAGGCAAGGCGTTACTGCTGGATGCAGATGGTTTAAAGGCTTTTGCTGAATTCAAGATCCCTTTGAAAGTTCCTTGTGTACTAACACCACATGCAGGAGAATATGCTGTGCTCACTGGAAGTAAATTACCTGACGATTTATCTCAAAAAATAGTTGACCTTCAACGAGTTGCCGCCTTGCTCAATGTGGTAATTTTGCTGAAAGGGCAAGTGGATGCTGTTTGTGATGATGCGAGATTTAAGCTCAATTTTACAGGCAACGCAGGCATGACCGTTGGCGGTACTGGTGATGTGCTTGCAGGGGTTGTTGGCGCTTTTTTGGCGCAGAAGGCTGATCCATTTGAAGCTGCAGTTGCAGGTGCCTTCGTTAATGGCGCTGCAGGCGACTTTGTGGCAAAAGAGATTGGCCATCATATGGTGGCAACAGACTTGCTTAAGTGGATTCCTCACGTTTTGAATGACCCATCTAGTCATGCAAAAGTGCGCAAATTAGGTGCAAACAGTGATTAGAATAACGATTTATCATGCGGCGCAATGCGATCCTAAGCGTTGTACTGGTTTGAAGCTTAAACGCCACGGTATGGCAAGGCTAGTTACTAGAACGCGTTTTTTGCCCAAGCGTGCTGTTGTGCTTAATCCCTTTTCTGAGTTAGCTCTTTCGCCTGCTGATCGCAAGAGAGTAGAGGATTTTGGGTTGGTTGCGTTAGATTGTAGTTGGGAGCATGCACAGGAGGTTTTGCAGAAGCACGTGAGAGGTACTTCGCGTTGTTTACCCATTTTATTGGCAGGTAACCCTGTTAATTTTGGGAAGGCTACAAAGTTGACTACTGCAGAGGCTTTGGCTGCAGCCTTGTATATAATGGGGTTTAAAGATGAGGCAAAAGAGTTGTTGTCCATTTTTATTTGGGGTCACACTTTTTTTGAGTTGAACGCCATGTTTTTGGAGAATTACGCAGCGGCGCAGGATAGTGCAGAAGTAATTCGCATACAAAGTCAGCTTATCGAAAATCTTGGTAAGTGTTAAGGCTGGTTTTGGTTGATGCTTTTGTATACGGTGACCCAGTGTGTCTTGGTTTCGGTGGTGCTGGTGAAGGTATTTATTCAATTGTATTACTTGTGAAACCAGAATAACATAAACTGAAAAATCAATCGTAAATTGTTAAAAAAACTGCAAGTTTTAGTCTACACCAATAAATATAGAAGTGCGCTTTCGTAAGACGCCGCCAGCATAGGACTCTTGCATAGGCGGCTTAAAGAGTTCTCAAACAGCAAATAAAAAGGGTGTGAGACTAAAAAACAAAAGATGCCCTATCATTACAGCAACCTACAGATAGCTTTTAATGCGCAGGGAACGCTCAAAACTATGGATACCCAGTTTGCTCGACATCTTTTTTTGGTTTTCTTGAAAGCGAGACTTTGATAGTTGAGGCCTTATGCACCTTTTGTGGGCGGGTCAAGTACCGTGAAACAAAACGAAGTCTTATCGAAGCATGTACCTTTTAGCGTACCATGGAGATTTTCGTCTGTCTTTATATGAGGCCACCGTTATCTCCATCAGTTTGCTTAAAGTGACGGGCAAAAAATCTGTAAAAAATGGTATTTTTTAATTTGGAGCCTTTTTATGGCTTTTTATTTTTTCAGTATTTGCCGGAATAAGCAGTTGTGTCGGCCAAAACAAACTTCGATTCTGAACAGCTATTAAGAATCTTTTTAAAGTCAAAATCGCCATGTTTAATAGGGGTTAAATTCAAAAACGCCTATCGGTAACTCGTTTCTATGCACCTTTCTAAGATACTTGTTACATGACAAAGATAGCCTAATGAAGGCTGGGCGCTCTGTTGTGGAAAATCAAAAACAGTCACCCGTAACCGCATACTTAAACAAAGTTTAACTGAAGACGCTGAGAAGAATTGTGCGGTATACAAAAGCATCAACACAACAAAACAAATTGTTATACCCAAAAAGGGTAATTTTATTTTTGAAGGATACATTACAAGTAGCAAAGTTTGTTGAGGTAGGATACTGTGGTTAGGGAGATTGATAGGATAAGGCTTCGGCGATGGCGAAAAAGAGGCTTTTACAGTGAAAATGTTCTTGTAAAACTTTTGCAGAAACATGGATACAACGCTGTACGGATCCCTGTCAGTAATCCAAGTCTGAACCCTTTGCCGGACATTATGGCGCGAAGGGGTGCTCATATTTTTGCCTTTGAGGTTAAGAACGCGAGTTATTACGCGTATTTTCCTAAGCAGCAAATTGACAAGCTTTTCAGGTTTCTAGATCAGTTGATTCCAACTGGCAATGAATTTAAACATGCGGTGATTGCAGCCCATCTGGGTAAGAAATGGTTATTTAAGGAGATTAGCTGGCTTGAGTGGGAGAAAAATAAGTTGCCTGACAAAGTGAGGATTTTGAAACGGGACAGGGGTAACCTCAATCTGGAGACAAGCTACTGTGACAGCACGCAGTAAGTAATTGTACCACAATAATTATATCAAACGGCATATCAACTTGCCTAGCGTAGGTCGTGGGCATAACTGTGGATGTGGTTGTTGCTGTTTTGGCGCGTAACCTTTGCAAATCGTACGAAATTGGAGAGGCAAGGCTTGAAGTTTTGAGAAACGTTAACATGAGTGTTTTTGAAGAAAAGTTTGTAGCTATTTGCGGGGTTCTGGCGCAGGAAAAACTACACTGCTGAACATAATCAGTGGCATCGATAGGCCTACGAGCGGGAAAATAATTGTTTTCGGTGAGAACTTGCCTAATAAAGATGAGGATTACTTGGCTGATTTTAGGTGTAGGGAAATCGGCTTTGTTTTTCAAACATATAATCTTGTTTCAACTTTGACTGTTGCCGAGAACATTGCGTTTCCCATGGAATGGCGGAAGATGCATAAAGCCGACATAGAGGCGCGTGTTATAGAGTTACTGAATGTTGTTGGTTTACAACATAGAGCTAGCCATTTCCCTGCACAACTAAGCGGATGCGAGCAACAACGTGTGGCTTTTGCACGTGCCTTGGCAAATGAGCCACGGCTGTTTCTTGCTGACGAGCCAACAGGAAATCTAGACGCTGCGAGTAGCAAGAAGATTATTCAAATATTACAAATGATGAAAGAGCAAGGCCAAACTATCATTGTCTCAACACATGATCAACAGATAATCGCGCTTGCAGACAGAAAGTTACATCTAAAAGACGGCGTTCTGGTTTATCAACATGAGTGAACTTTTCCATTTAAGGATCTTTGGCGTAGACGGTTACAAACATTTTTGGTATCAGTGAGCTTAACGTGCAGCGTGGCTTCAACGGTCTTTCTGCTGATTTTAGCTGATCGTACAGGTTTCGGAATAACTCGTTCAGTAAGTGGAGCATTGACCGCGGCGTTATCTGCGGTTTTTGCACAGTTTTTTTTTCGCGAGCATACTAATTTTCACCATTGGGGCATTGGTTGTGTCTTATATAGTACACATAATGATGGCACAACGTACACGCGATTTTGGATTAATCAAAGCAGCTGGCTGTCCCAACGGTCTTGTTTTCAGCTATCTTTACTGAACTACTAATATTAACCTCCGTTTGTTGCATTGTAGGCGTGGCACTTGGCTTTACTGCTGATATGACTTTTACAGGTGCAAGCAGCTTTCAGATTAACCAAAAATCACCTAATGCATGGCTTGCCTTGTGGGTTTTTGCTGTGTATTTTATCTTAGCGTTAGTTTTTGGCATAAAACCGATAATGGCTGCTGCAAAGTTATCTGCAGTAAATGCCCTTTCACCAGTTTACTATTCTAAGCTAGGCGGAATTGTCAAATACAGAGCGTTGTCACGGTCAGGGATTATATTTAAGGTGGCATTGCGAAATCTATTTCGGCATAAGACAACAACACTGCGCCTCGTGTTTTTTGCTTAGTTTCATATTTATTCTTTTTACCATAGCTGTTGCAGGCGGCATAATTGCCAAATATACTTCTGCAACGTGGGTTGAAAGTGCCATCGGCAGGGGGCATAATTATGATTGCACACGAACGGGTTGTGGAATAGTATTCGCTTTTGTTGAAGTTCACTAAAACGCATGTCACAGGCAATTTTAACTGGGCTGATCCTGCGTTTTCTATATCTAATGAGGTTTTGCATGTTCTTTATTCAATGCCGAGTATAGCAGTTGTGGATACACGGCTTGTTTTGAGAGATTATGTGCAAAAGGTGAGCAATTTCACAGTTGACCCTGAAACATTGGCGACTATACCGATAGGTGACAATCGTGTGTGAATCACTGGTGGTTGGCTGGTATGAATCCGCAGAATATCGTAACTTTTGGAATAATTGGTGTTTGTTTTGATCCCTTGAATAGGGGTTTTTGTTTATTTGCCCATCAAGTCATTGTTGTGTATCACTGGGTTGACGGGGCCAAATGTTGTGTTTGTTCAGTTGGCGCCATCAGTTGATCGTTCAGCAGTTTTAGAGGAGATAAGAAAAGTTGTACGCATTAATAGTTCCAATATAGCTGTTTTTGAATTAGATGGGATAGTTGACCAAAACCTGACCGTTCTTGGCTCTATATGGTCTACGTTGAGCACTCTGCCTTTGTTTGCGTTAGTTTCTGCGGCGGCATGTTTAACAGCGCACATGATTCTTGCCGCAGACGAACAACGCCAAGAATTTGCAATTCTGAGGATTACTGGGGCAAAACCAAGAGTTATTCTGTCTGTTTTGACACTTCAGAATGCAATTATGCTACTTTCCAGCTACGCAATAGGCATGTACTTAGGGATTATGGTTACCTTAATGATTTTGATACCTCAACCAGCGGTGACTGCCAACACTGTGTTAAGTATAGCTATATGGTTACTGACTGCCGCTTTAGGTGTATTTTTGCTAAGCCTTTATTCACCTGTAAAGTTTGCCAAGACGCCATTGTTATCTTTGCTTAGGTGATTAAATGATTTAGTAAAGTATTTTAGTGATTCAATGTGAAGCGGTAATTGATTTAAGAAATCCTGTGATTGAAGCACAGGTACAATTGGAACATCGTCGTAAAACTTGAAGCTGGCTGGAACGAGCAGTAGTATTATAGGAATAAACTTTGCTTGCTCCCATTTAGTGCATTCCAGTTTCAGCGAAGCATGGGGTAACGTGGCTGCCAAGTTACGTGTTCGTTCTACTTGTGCTTCTGTGATTTTGCAAAGTGCCGCTGGGCTTATTCTGCGCTGCCAGTGCTTGCAATCGATACATAAGACTATAGGTTTGCGGCAACCTACTATGTCTATTTCCCATTTTCGTTCACCCTGCTTAAAGCGCAAGTTTTTAGTAACAATGTAGCCAGCCCTTTTTAAGGCGGTTGCAGCTATTTCTTCAAATTCTCGCCAAAGCAGCATCCTTGCAACCGTTTCAAAATCTGCACCTAAAGAAATCGCTTTGATCGCTATATTCAATCTGCCATAGCTGTCTATGGCTACAAAATTGTTATCTAAATAAGCTATGCCCTGTTTTTGTAGCTTTTCCAGCAACCTCTGCAATAAATCACGAGTTGTCTTTGCATCGTTTTTTACAGTTTCAATTAAAACAGGACCTGTAGTGGTCAATTTTAACAAAGAAATTAGCATCTTTAGTTCAATTGTCGTTGTATATCCCTCAAAAAATATACAAAAACCGTGAAAATTGATTGAAATATAGCAATAATGCGGAACTGCAACCTATCAAGCGCACAAATCGTATACAAAAGCATCAACAATTCACCATGTAAGGATGTCATATGGCTCCCATAGCCTTTCTAGCTGAAATAGCTTGCTCTCAGTCCTCGCGATGGTGCTTAATACCGCACGAAGCCACAGTTTCAGCTTAAAAAGGTCAACTTTTAAACATAAACAGAGCACTTTTTACCATTTCAAACTTCGATAATTACAATATTCTCATAAAAAATTCTCATATTCGGCAATAGTTCGCAGAAAAGAAAAACGAGAAAAACGCCATAAATAACATGAAAAACAAAAAAAATCAGAAGTCCGACAAAAAAACACCGCATCACTTTTACGAAGAAACCCAAAACTCCACTAAGGCAGCACCATTAACAATAAATTCTGCCGCCAAAAAAAGGCAGCAACGACTTTTTCACACATGCCAAAAGTACCCTTATAAGCTTCGCCACACTTCGAACTGATAAACGCATAACCAGTAACATGAATAATACAAATTTGACTGAAAAAGGAAAATTGTCTATGCTTTTGTATACAGGACCCTAAATAATGGGGTTTAGCGATGCCACAATCAACAGTTAACTTGGCTGTCTATTCAACTCGTCTATTTTCAAGTGAATTGCAGCAACTGTACTATTCACGTTCTTTTCATCCACCACTATAATTATCTGCGATGTGTGCGGCGCAAATATACCTCTCTTAATGTTCGTTCTCTGCATGGCACCTATTGCAATCGATGCTACACCCGCAGAATCCTTCATTCTATCACCGATAAGAGTAACCACACCCAAACCATACTGAATCTTTAAATTTTTGTCAAACCTCTTCAAGTTGTCTTCATTACGCCGTAGAAATTCCGAATCTAAAAATAGAAAATCACGAATACGCTCACCAGTTTCCAACGTCTCAGCACCCAAATCCATAAAGTCATTGCGCCTTTCCCAAATTCTCAGCGAATCCTCAAGAGATCTGCTCTTCTCATCGTCCATTGAGAGAATGGCACAACCAGTCTTGCCAGCTACACACTTAACTATTTCACTCCCACAAGGTTCAGACTGAATTAAAGAGTATTTATCAGTATTATCAATGGGCACAACACGCAATGGTTGTGCAAACCGTCTAGCCCACGCTATCGCAGGACCCTGCAGAATCTTCATACCCATCATACTCGCCTTATGAGCTTCATTATACGTAAGGGAAGCAACATGACGTGTCTGCTGTCCCTTTACAACTTTCGGGTCAGCACTTTGCACAGGCACATCTTTAAACAGCAACGTATCAACGGCATATTGCGTTTTCAAAAGACAAGAAACAAAAACAGCAGTTAAATCTGAACCACCTCTTCCCAAAATTGTCTCTAAACCATCAGCAGTTACACCTAGAAAGCCTGCCAGAGAAATTACTTTACCCAATTCCAGCGGTTCACTTAACATACCAACACGTCTTAAGCTTAGCTCGTAAACTGGAGATGCATCCTCAAAGTTATCATCCGTGATAACAGGCCAATCTCGCAGAGAAATACAACAACTATCTATGCCTTCGCTTTTCATAATAAACTCCATAACCGAAGCCATAGGAAGCTCACCGCCCAAAGTAAGCAGTTTTGCTTTTACATTGCCTGTAAAACGCTTATTTACAGCAGCCAAAGTCTCAAGTGTCTTCACCTTATAATCAGCCACCACCGCCAGCGCCTGAGGCAAAAAACTCGGTTTAACATAACGTTTAGCCAACCGAAAATAAATCTCAAAAACAGAATCAACAGACATACGCATAGATCGTGCATATGCCTCTCCAATTCGTATTAATTCGTCAGTACAACCCATCGGCGCAGAAAAAACAACAACAGGACCTAAACCATCACGCGCCCTTAACTCCTTAATGCGCCGCAAAATTTTAGGAATTCCATCACCCTTACTATCCAACAAACTGCCACCAAATTTGCCCACGGAGACCTTCTTCAAAAGCGCTTTCCCCTCACTTTTGAACATGGAATATAATAACCGTTAGCTGTCGTAAATCTGACTTTATTAGCTTTTCCAAAAAACCAGCAATTCAAAGTTATAATAATAAATTTTATAGCAGCAAACCCAATTTTACTAGTCGTGCAAATTCAAGAAACAAGTACGTTACGACAACTAAGCAAGCAGTTACTTCAGAAATACTACCTTTCAATACTGTTACTGATTATAGCAGCGTTATCTTTCACTTCAGCATATGTGGCACTGCCAGCAGCTTTCATCTTCACGCTACTTGTACCAGGCTTGGCAGCCTACAAATTCCTAAAATTAAACGCTTATGAAACCATAGCTTTCATACCGATCTTTAGCGTACTTGCATCAGTACAACTCGTGTATTACCTGTCACTTTTCATGGACTATTCAAGCACAGCAATACTTGCTTCATTCATAATTTTGGCAGTAGCTCATTTTATAACAGACTGGAAGAAACCGCCGCAATTTTCATTTAAACACGCCCTCAAACGCAACCCATTTAGCAAGACAACAACTACAATTTTTCTTTTGATCTTCATTATAGCAGCATATGTGCTTTTTCAAAGTGTATGGCGTAATAACCAAGCAGGAATAGTCATCACAGGATCTAACTGGCAAGACACACCACTCCACTACGAAATAATTGAGAGCATTAATAACGGTAATTTTCCACCAGAAAACCCCTTTTATTCCGGAACCAAAATGTCCTATCACTACTTCGTAGATTTTCACACAGCTATTATCGCAAAAACCTGTGGGTTCCTGCCCACACTTCTGCCTGCATTAAACGCAATTTTTATACTAATATTCGCCATCACCGCCTACACCCTCACAAGACCATATGGCGAACAAGAAGCAAACTATGCAACTGTAATTGCCGTATTCGGTTGGGGTTTCAGCTTCTTTCTTTTAGTATCAGCAATCACCAACGGACAATTCAACGCAGCACAAAACTATGCCTATCAATACAACAGTTTCTTCGGTTTACCACCGATATTTGATAACCTATTGCAGCAAAGACCTCTTCTAGTGGGTCTACCAACATTCGCTCTCGTCTTAACACTGCTACGCAACAGTGATGACCAAAATAAAATACTAATAGCAGGAATACTAACAGGACTTGTTTTTCCTTTTCATGTATTCTCCTTCATCTGTGCATGTGTTGCTTACTTCCTCGCTTTATTAACGCAACACGTAAAACCTAAAAAACGTCACTTGCTCTTTTTTATATCCATTCCTATTGCACTGCCATTTCTCGCTAATAGTAACGCAACAACATCAATAACGTTTGCACCACTTTGGGCCTTGATGTTCATTAAAGAAAACCCGTTCAGCTACTATGTCATGAACTTGGGCATTCCATTTATAACGGCCATCATCAGCACCATAAAGCTGAAAGAGAAACTTTTGCAAACTGTATTTATCACACTTTTTCTAATACCGAACATACTCTCAATATCCCCCAACCCATGGGATATGTACAAATTCTTTACATTTGCATGGGTACCTATCGCAGCACTCACAGGAATAGCATTAAGAAAAACACAGCGCATAATTGCATTTATTCTCGTCGCAATCACAATTTTGCCCTCATTAAGCGTTATTTTATACAACATTGGAACAAGTTACACGGCAGCAACATGGGATGAATACAATTTAGGCATGTGGATACGTAATAACACCGAAGAAAAAGCAGTCTTTCTAACCTACTACTCCATCCACTCTGTGCCAACAATGATAGGCGGCCGATTGAGGGTTGCCGCCTACATCAACTGGGCATATGGACATGGAATTCCACTTGAGGACATTTACGAAAGATTTGCAGATATAGACAAAGCGTATAATGGCACAGAAGAGGAACTGAAGCAAACTATCCTAAAATACAATATAACGTATATCTACGTAGGCAGAGAAGAACAGAAACATTATCCTCAATGTATATCGAGGTTTGATCAAATTTCGTGGTTAAAACAACTGAACAATGGAACATTAAAAATATACAAAGTCTACCTGTAGAGGCAGTAATAATACAGTAGCAGGCGATAATAACTTAAATTTTTATCCAGCCAACTATCAGTCAGCAGTCGCAGCCCTCATGTAACTATTTCGTTATTAGACCAAATCAATTTAGTCTTTAAGCGCATTCTGCTCTATTTGATACTCAGAAACTATTAGTTCAATCAAAATTTGATTAAAAAAGGAGGCATGCGCTACTTATCGGGGTTCCATTTCTAAAGCTATGCGTGCGGCATTACCGAAGGGAGACGAAGTGGAATAAAATGGGATAGAATGACAAGGAAATATGAGAATAACCCTTCCATAGATATACAATTAACGCTATATCCCATGTTGTAAATAAATTTATATGCAAATCGCGCTTAATTACTCTTGGGGAGAAGACATGGTTGATATTATTGGAATTTTGGGCAACATGCTGACGGATGTGCTTAATGCTATTCCAGCGATCCTCGTTGCGGTAATCGTCATCCTTATAGGGTGGGCAGTGGGTTCGGTTGTTGGCAAGGCAGTTAATAAGATTGTGGAGAAACTGGGCGTTGAAAAGACTTTTGACCAGTCAATGGCTGGTAAAGCGTTTAAGTCTTCAGGTTTAGATCTGTCAAACTTGATCGGCGGAATAGTCAAGGCATTTATTATAATACTGTCGATAATATTGGCGATACAGATATTGAATATTGGCGGTACCTTTGGCACTTATTTAGCAGGCATAGCGGATTATTTGCCTAGACTGCTCGGAGGAATTCTGATTATCATTTTGGGAACGGTATTCGTTGACTTCTTAGCTTCCTTTGTTGGTAAAATGATTAAACCCATGTTTCCCACAGCAAAAAGCGAAATAGCTGACATGCTAAAGAACTTGCTTTTCATAGGCTTAATAGCATTCATCCTCTTGCTAGCGCTGGATACCATGCTTCTTTCAGGCAGCACCGTTTATCCGTTAATACTTGGTTTTGTAATAATTGGCGCAGGCATATCCTTAACCGACGGACTTATAAAGTCCATTACTGACGACCACATAGAGTTCAGAGAAGTTGCAGGATATGGCAAGTTCTTGCTTTACGCCATCTTTCTGATAATTGGCGCAGGCGCAATTTTCGCTACTTTCCCTGGCGTTACCGACATCGTAGCCAACATTTCTTGGGCTTTCGCCGTAGCTCTTGGAATAATGCTGATACCCATAGCATATGCCATAACAAAGAAAATGACAAAAGCAGCAGAATAAACCCGCTTACTTTTCACTTCTTTTTTTTAAAAAAATCTGGTGTGCCTAGCATAATTTTGCTGAGAAAAAAGTTTTATTAAGCTACCAATAGATACTTATCAGATCGGGTTATAATATGCCTGAGCTAGTTTTTCCTTTTTGCTAGAAATTTTAATCTACGAGCCAACTTTCTACTGGAATTGTGAAAAACAGCAAAATTCAGGAAAAGAGTATAATGGATTCAAGACTTACAAACCTTGATTATCCTCAAAACCACGTTTACATGTACCCTAAATCAAGTGTACAGTTGATTACACTGTTTCCCTGAATTCATCCACACCGTCGGTTTTCGTTTGTTGGGTTAAGTTTTTATTTAATGGCTTCGACACAAATCTGACAGAAGAGGAAACAAAAATGGGATTTCCTTATTCTAAAAGAGAAATTATACTTCTTACAGCTTTAATTGTTTGCGCGTTCGGCATCAGAATACTCTTTTTTTCCGTTGCTGGTTATAGAGTTGATATGAACACGTTCACAGCGTGGTTTAACACTGCTGCTGAACATGGCATTCGAGAATTCTATAATATTGTTTGGTGTGATTATCCACCATTTAATATTTACCTCTTCTGGGTTTTTGGAACACTTGCCAAATTTGCACCTCCAGCACAAATCACCTACTTAATCAAATTAGTCCCAAACCTCTTTGACGTTGCCACATTTGCCCTGATTTTCACGTCTACGAGAAAGCAATTTAACTTTAAGACAACAATTTTAACCACGGCAATTTACGCCTTTAATCCCGCAGTAATTTTCAACACTGCTGTTTGGGGACAGTTTGATGCAGTATACACTTTCTTCTTAACACTATCGCTTTTACTTTTACTTGACTCAAAACCCAAATTTTCAGCAGTAACATTTACACTAGCAGTGTTGACTAAACCTCAAAGTATCGCACTTGCACCATTAATAATATTTCTAATCTTCAAAAAACATGACTTGCGACACATCTTTACTGTAATACTAACAGTAGCTACAACAACAATCATAATTATTGCGCCATTTGAATGGAGCAATCCTATTAGCTTTCTAACAAAAATTTACTTTGGCGCCTACGAAGGCTACGCTTTTACTACAGTCAATGCGTTTAATATTTGGGCTTTTGGCGGCATGTGGGTTCCTGAAGCACCTATACATTTTATTCTCGGTTGGAGTATGTTCGGAGCAATCGTAGCATTCATGCTATATTTGCTAAATGAAAAACTGGATCCGGAAAACCGACTGCACATACTTTTTGTAGGCTTCATGCTTCTGTTTAGCTTTTTTATGTTTCCAACCAGAATTCACGAGCGTTACTTGTTTCCTGCATTAAGCCTACTAGCGCTGTTATTTCCGTTCTATAAAAAAATAAGACCTATTTACGGAGTTTTAACAGCTACATGTTTGCTTAATCAAGCTTATGTGTTAGCATTTCTCAACAGCGGCAGTTATATTCCAGTTGGTGATCCTGTTGCATTAGCTGGAACATCAATTAACCTAATAGTGTTCCTATATGCGTTAATATTTCTGCCAGCAAATCTAAAAACAAATATTGGAACAAAACAAATCACTCGGTTGGACACGGCAAAGCAGGACGGTTAAGCGAAAATGCAAATCAGCAAATACGACTTATTAACAATAATTATTCTGTCATCAGTTTTCTTTTCTATAGCTGTATGGAACCTTGGCTTAACACAAGTACCGCTCACGACGTGGCAAAGTCGAGATAACGTAAGTTTTTACATTGATTTGGGAAAAATTGAGAGCGTAAGTAGCGTTTATTTGCTTGTCAAAAATGGATCAGCAAACGTTCAGGTACACAGTGGCAAGCCAGGAAACTGGAGCAGTTCAATATATAATTGCAGTATTACATATCCTTGGAGTTATTATGTGTGGAGTAAAATTCCAGTTAATAGCCATACGCAGTATATTCGGCTTGATTTTACCCAAGCATATGTGGAAATAGCAGAGGTAGCAGTACTAGACCAGAACTTCCAGCAACTGAGTATTGTGGCAATTTTAAGTGAAAATATGCCTGTTGCAACGTTGGCTAGACTTTTTGATGAACAAGACCTTGTTAATTGTCCACCAACTTATATATCGCAGACGTATTTTGATGAGGTTTATTATGTTCGAACAGCAGAACAATACTTGGCGTTGCAACTTCCTTATGAATGGACACATCCTCCTTTGGGAAAATTGATAATTGCCACAAGCATTAGCGTATTCGGTTTTAATCCTTTTGGCTGGCGAATAATGGGGGTAGCATTTGCCACGTCTATGATAATTGTGATTTATCTTCTTGGTAAGGAGTTATTTGGAACGTGGATTGGCGGCTTTGCATCAGCTTTTCTGTTAATGTTTGATTTTATGGTTTTTACAATGGGGCGTATGGCAACTGTAGACATTTATGTCGTGTTTTTCTCACTTGTATCTCACTTTTTCTTTCTTCTATATTTCAAGGGGGTGCTAAAAAATGGTTGGGGGACATCACTTGTGCCTTTGGTTTGTGCTGTGATATTTTTTGCTTTGGGTTTTTCTACGAAGTGGATTGTGCTTTATGGTTTTGTTGGGCAGTTAATGTTGCTTCTTTTGCTGCGTTTAGAAGCACTAATGGGCGTTGAAAGTTTTTCAGCCAAAGTGAAAGCGTTGCTTGATCGTCCATTCTTTCATTTATATTATTTTGTTTTATTGGCTGGCGCAATCTATTTGCTGATGTTTGTTCCAGACATGCTCGCTGGTCGTTCATTTATAGGTGTATTTCAGCTACAGGGCGCAATGTTTTCATATCATTCAACATTGAATGCAACACACGCGTTTTCTTCGCCATGGTGGAGCTGGCCCTTTATTCTGAGACCTGTTTGGCTTTCGAGTTCTCATTTGCCTAATGGTTTTACATCAACAATTGCAGCTATGGGAAATCCTGCAGTTTGGTGGGTTGGGTTTGCGGCAGTAATTATGGCTTTAGATGGTGCCCTGCGACGGAGAGAATTTTCATGCATGTACATCATGACGGTTTTCTTTTTTCAATGGCTTCCATACGTGTTGATTTCAAGGATTACTTTTCTTTATCACTTTTTTGTTAATGTGCCAATACTTTGTTTAGCAATAACGTATTTTGTGAACGCGCATTGGAATACTCGATTTGGTAAGGCTGTGTCAGTAGCGTATTTTGTGGTTGTGGTTTTGTTGTTTATGCTTTTTTATCCTGTCATTTCAGGGGTCCCAGCGACTGAGTCGACTATTAGCAGTTTAAGGTGGTTCAATAGTTGGGTGTTTTAAGGAAATGAGAGGTGCATCCAGCTTGGTTGGTTGCATAAAGGTTTCGGTTGTTTTTCCAGCATACAATGAGGCACGCAGAATAGAGCATGCAGTAAAGGAAACTGTGAATGTTTTGGGTAATATTGGTGTTTCTTATGAGATAATTATTGCTGAGGATGGAAGCACTGATGGAACCGACAAGATTGCAGCGGCACTTGCAGAACGGTACATGTTTGTTAAGCATCTGCATGGACATAAGCGCCTTGGCAGAGGTGTAGCTCTGAATAACGCTTTTAGGCAGAGCAGTGGCGCGATATTAGTTTATATGGATGTTGATTTATCAACAAACGTGAGGCAGCTGCCTCAACTCATTAACGCTGTTAAAGAAGAGGGCTTTGATATTGCTGTTGGTTCTCGGTTGCTTCCTGAAAGTAAGGTAGAAAGGACACGGGCGAGGACCTTGACGTCGAAAATATATAATTTTTTTGTTCGTTTGTTGCTTGGTTCTAAGGTAAGGGATCATCAGTGCGGTTTTAAGGCGTTTAGGCGTGAAGTTATCTCACCTTTACTAGGCGCTGTACGTGCTCATCATTGGTTTTGGGACACTGAACTCCTTGTTAGGGCAATGCGTAATAATCTTACTGTTAAGGAGATTCCTGTTGAATGGCACTGCACCCGGGAAACTAAGGTGCGCTTATTTAAGGATTCGTTTGGCATGTTTTTGCAGGTAGTTCAGCTGTGGTGGCAACTCAAACATGAATATCATGAAGTGTTGTAGCATTTTTAGTTATTTGCTGAGTGCTTCGTGGAAACGCAATTCGCGTAAAAAAAGCAATTACATGCATTAAAGGGATAAAGTTAAAGTTGTGCCTGCTATAGAATAAGTAGCATGAAACTCTTGGCTGTAGCGGGCGCCATTGTTACGGTTGTTCTTTTCTTTTTTGCAGTAATTTTCGCCTTGGCGGCTTCGGTAACGGCAACCACCACAAGATTAATAGTGAGCATTATGCTTTTCGCCATCGGCTTTGCGACCTTGGCTGCAACATACTCAGCAACACATAAGCCTAAAACAGTAATTCACCAACTAGACCTATCAGGTCAGCTGAGGGCGGCAGATCTTAAGTGCCCACACTGTTCAGGTACAATTGATGCAAAACAGGTAAAGATTGTTTCAGGCGTACCCTACGCTACATGCGTTTACTGTGGCAGTACATTTGAAGTAATTGAGGAGCCAAAATGGTGAAAAAACGCCTTTTACCCTTTACCTGCTGTTTCACGTTTGTCCTCTTATCTTTTTTTGCAATTAATGCCCAAGCGTGGAGCGGCACTTATCACTTAGACCATGAATGGGTAAAAATTTGGATAAACCAAGATGGCACAATAGACTTACTCTATGATGTTAAATTAACTTTGGACTCAGGTGATCCCATCCGCCGCGTATATATCGGACAACCCAACCGCGACTTTACAATAGGCATGGCCGTCGACGAGTACGGTTTTGAACTAGCTGCCTCTGATGTAAGCTCAGAAGGCGACTACAAAACACAAGTGATCTTAAACCATGAATTAGCCGTTGGAGAAAGCGTGAAATTCTATCTCAAAACCAACGTCGCCGGCATGCTCTATGACGACAACATAAACCTTGGAAACATAGGTATGCAGTTCATGCCTTCCTGGTTCGACGCTCCAGTAAACGACTTGCGAATACAAGTAGTTTTCCCGCCTAACGTCACTAAAAACGAGGTAAAGACCACAGAAACAACTTTCTGGAACGCCACAGCATACGAAGAAGGAAGCCTAATGGTTTACTGGGAAAAACAAAACCTTGCACCAAACGAGAAATTCCCAATAGGCATTTCATTCCCTGCAAAGTACCTACCCAATTATATACCAACATCTACAGCGCCGCCTGTAGAAGACAACTCCGAAATAATCCGCTTAATAAGCATCATTGCATTATTATTCATGCTAATGGGCATATTTGCTGCCACACTAGCCCTAAGAAAGAGGGCATATATCACACCAAAAGTAAGTATAGAAACTTTGGGTGTAAGACGCGGATTAACCGCAGTCGAAGCCTCATATTTACTTGGAATGAAGCCCAACCAAATAGTCACAGAAATCCTATATAGTTTACTGCACAAACGCGTTGTATGGACAGAAGCAACAAAACCAGCGCTTAAACTGCGCCTAATGCCTGAATTCAAAGACAAAACAGGCACAGCTGAAAACACCTTACGCTATTACGAAATCGACTTCCTCCACGCCATACGCGAAGACGGCACTTTGGACGAAGAGAAATTAGCCCATACTATAATGTACCTGAGAGACACAGTAGAGCAGAAACTCCGCGGATACAGTCGACATGACACCATAGAATACTACAAGAAAATAGTAGACAAAGCATGGACACAAGTAGAACAAACGGGCACAGCTGAACTCGCATCTAAAACATACAACGAACAACTGCTATGGCTAATCCTTGATCCAAACTGCCGCGCACGCACTGAAACAGCCTTCCAAAACCGCGCCTTCGAACCAAACCCCCTCTGGTTCTGGTACTGGCACTGCTACAACCACTACAATCCAAACTCCACATATAAAACACCTATAGACACAACAGCCCAAACAACCAAACCACCGTCAATTCCAGGCGCAGAATTCGCAAACAACATTGCTACAGCCTTAGAAAAAACCTCAAGCAACATCGTGCTTAACCTCGAAAAATTCGCTAACGCCATCCTGCCAGCACCGAGCGCATCAGTGTCGCATAAACCCGCCAATCATAATGCAGAATGTATCTGTGCCTGCGCAGCATGTGCCTGTGCTTGTGCTTGCGTGTCCTGCGCATGCGCGTGTGCTGGAGGAGGAGTAGGCTAAACACATGCGCTTCTTGAGAAAAATTCTGCATACAGAGTTAATTCCCCGAGGACGCTACACTTACCGCGGAAAAGATGAATTTAAAGGGATGGCACTACAACTTCGCATTGAGCCAGACCAAAACGGCGTCATGGTGATCAACGCTAACACTGTGTTGCATTTGAATGCAACTGCAACGGCCTATGCTTACTATTTCATGCAGGCCATACCTAAAACCGAAGTTATTAGGCGCATCCGCCGCATGTACCATGTAAGCGCTTCCCAAGCAAAGGAGGACTATGAAAAACTTGTCTACGCAATAAGCACGTTGGCAAAAACCGAGAAAGTTTGCCCAGTATCTTTCCTAGATGTAACTAAGGAAGAACCATTCACCTACGAGTATTCGGCGCCTTTACGAATGGACATGGCACTTACGTTCAAATGCACTAACAATTGTCTTCACTGTTACGCAGGCGGTCCACACGAAACACCAGAACTAACCACTCAGCAATGGCTAAAAATAATGGACAAACTTAACGAAATAGGCATTTTCATATTAACCTTCACAGGTGGAGAACCAACTCTACGTGAAGACTTGCCTGCATTGCTACATTACGCACAGAAAAAGGGAATGGTAACAGGCTTGATAACTAATGGCAGAAAACTCGCAGACGAGACATATGTGCAAAAACTTGAGCAGGCAGGGCTAGACTTTGTCCAAGTAACGCTTGAGTCACATTTGCCCCATATCCATGACTTGATAACTGCTGCTGAAGGAAGCTGGAAAGAAACAGTGGCAGGTATAAAAAACGCCGTAGCTTCGCAAATCTACGTAACAACAAACACCACGCTAAACAAACAGAACGCGCAGCACTTTCTGGAAACTGTTGACTACATTAAGGAACTCAATGTCGCTGCTTTCGGATGTAATAGTCTCATCTACTCAGGAAAAGCTACTACAATAAACCAGGAATTTACCCTACCCCTCGAACAGTTAAAGGAGCTACTACCAAAAATCAACGATAAAGCACAAAAACTCGGCATGAAATTCCTCTGGTACACCCCCACACAGTATTGCAGATTAGATCCTGTGCAACTAGGTTTAGGTGTTAAGGCCTGCACAGCAGCTATGATCAACATGTGCATCGCGCCAAACGGCGACGTTTACCCATGCCAAAGCTATTTCGAAAGCTTGGGTAACATGCTTGCCGATCCATGGGACAAAATTTGGAACCACATATTAGCAAAAGAGCTTCGAACTAGATCGTATATAGAAGCAAAATGTGTAGAGTGCCCACAGTTGCAAGTGTGTGGTGGCGGATGCCCCTTGGAACGCAAGAACGAAAAGTATGTCTGCGCACAAGCAAATTGATTTAAACGATTAAACACTAGTTCACGTGAAGACAATTCCAAAGAATCCTTTACCTATTTGATCTTGAAAAACGATGGAATTTCAACTTTATGTAAGTTTTGGCGTAATTCAGTTTCCGGTCCCACGTTGGCTTTTTATCCATATCGATCTCGACCATTTAAAACTTGTTTTTCTACGCCTCTTAATAAAAAGTTCATTTCAAAGTTAACGTTATTTCGGGTTGCTATGTGAATTGATAAGCTCAAGTTTTTCCTGATGAGTTAATTTTTTTATTTGCTTTTCGCGTTTCATTGCTTCAGCACGAGATTCAAAAATTTCAATGTAAGCAATTTTTTGTGGCTTATGCATTCGCGTATATCTGGCGCCCTTCCCATTTTCGTGCAGTTTTAGGCGGTTGTCAATGTTCTTGGTATAACCTGTGTAGAAGCTTCCATCAGCACACAAAATTACGTATACGTAAAAGTGCATATGTTCTAGCTCCTATTGCTAATTGTCGCCGTCAACAGCAAAAAGATCTTTATGCAGCATACGCTTCAGGTAGCGTTCAGGATCTACTTCTTGAACCCGTGCTTGATCTACGTCGATAACGTAGATTTCATGTATACGCGCATTACAGATTTCCTCTTCTGTAACTGGTGGGTTACGATAGTATTTGTCGCAAAGGCCTCGGATAAACTTAATATCTGCAGGCGATCTCTTCCGTGGTAGTTTGGACAACGCACGAGGAAATGGAAGCACATAATGTGGTGGAACGCCTAAAGCAAATTTTCCCGCAAAATTACTGTAACGGATGATTTTGCTAGCCAAACGCGCTGAAGTGTACATTAATGGATCCAAAGCGTGCTCCGGTGGGATAAAACCTGTTTCTATTTCAACAATAAAATTTCCATAGCCTTTGGTTGAGTATAAATCACATGTTAACAACTCATTTAACCTGTACTCAAGCTGCACATCATAGCCTTTTAGAATAAGATATTTTGCACAGACAAGCTCCATCACAGAATGGTTAATTTTCACCAAATTTTCTTTGTGAAGCCTTACCAGCCATTCTTTGAGCGCGTTAAGTTTGTTTTTTGTATCTTTATTCACGTTAGCGGTTAACCGCAGCAAAAGAGTGGATAAATCTTGCTCAAATATTTCTTGACTGTTCATGACGCCCATCCTTGTTGATCACTTGTTGTCACGCTTCGCATTAGTTGTGTGCTAAAGTTGAATGTTCATAGTATATAAGCTCTAAAACAAGACTTATAAGAGGTTCTTTGAGAACTAAATGACTTTTCACCTTAAATAGTCTCCATGACTCACAGCTTTTTATTCTTTGTACCATGCATTTATTTTATCTTCTCCGTCAAAATTTTCTAACATAAAGAAATTATTTTACGCCAGACATGTTCAAGTAACTTTATATTTTATTTTACACGTATATTGTATACCCAAGTTGGGGAGCAGGCTGGAGCGAGCCAGTAAGGAACAGTTGAAACATTAACCTGCTGTCAAGTCCATCTCACAAGATAACATCAAATGGGAATGGGCCACTAGCAGTAGGTTAACAGCTGGCTGAACCAAACTGGTCGTTCAGGCTTAGACTCAACTTGGCAAAACGTTTTTTTCTATTATATAACCCAACTTTCACCATATTTTTGATACAATTGCTACGCAAGCATTGTCAAAAAACTTTGACTAATAAACCTGGTTGTTAGTCAAGAATATTTGACTGGGGACCTCTATCTTCTGCCTGTTTAGTCAAAATTTCTTGACGAAAAAAGATTTAAGATGTCCTTCTCAAGTGAGAATTGGTGCAGAATGAAAATCGTAGAGGTCATGATTGTCGCTTCTGCCTGTTTCTTTGTTTTGATTATTCAAGCGGTTCCATGTATTTACTGTGAACCATTAGTAGGCGTCAAGGAGGGCGATTGGATTGAATACGTCGTTAGTGTGACTGGCAAGGGTTCACCGCCTCCTACGCATGACGTTAGGTGGTTTAGGATGCAAATTCTGCAAATAGAAGGTGCAGCTTTTTCCGTTAATCTTACCGCCAGATACTCTAATGGAACAGTCGGAAGCGCCATTTGGAAGTTTAATTTTACTGAAGGAAACCTTGGGGGCTGGATGATAATTCCTGCTAACCTCGGCGCAGGAGACACATTTTATGATTCGTCAAAGCATACTGGCAAGCCTGTGAACGTAACAGTCCAAAGAGAGGAACAGAAAACTGTTCTTGGCGCAATTCGAACGGTAACTTTTGGAAATGACTCCTTCAGACATAAGGAATGGGATAAAACTACAGGTGTCTTCGTCGCTTCACATGAGCATCTTAAGAACGTTACGAACAAGGCAGGCTGGTACATTGAGGACTTAACTGTCACGATACAGGCAATTGCGACTAATATGTGGAAACCGCAAATTGTCGGGCTTGACCCAGCCACATTTTATACGATGCTTATAGCCTGTATAGTGCCTGTATTATTAGTTTCTCTGGTAGCCATTGGTATGCGGATTAAAAGCCAGAAAACTATTTCGCGCAATTTTCCGCAGGGAAAAATTGCACTTTTAACGGTAGCCATGGTTGTTTTAGGTGAAGTTAGCTTCATATTTTTCTTCCCGTTCTACGCCGTTGGCTTGAGCTTTGCCCAAATAAACCTCATTATGCAAACTGCGTGGACAACTTTGGTTATTCTAAGCATGTGGTTTCGGGCGAAAGGCAACTATTTTGCTCATGAGATTTTAATGTTAATTGTGATGTGCGCTTGGGCAGTTGGTTTTATCGCAGTATTGTTCATGGATCCACTCAGCGGTTCGACAGAGACATTTTCTAGTACTCCTCTGCGGTTGCTTATGAACAGTTTACATGCTATCTTTTCGATTCCAGCGCTAGTTTTTGGGTTATGGCTTGTTTTACTTTGGCGTCCCTATTCGGCAACATTTCCAGCTAAAAGCAGGAGGATCGCACAGTTAACAGCTATCTTTTGGTTGCCTTCCTACATAGTGGGCGTCATAGATTTCATGGTGCTCCACACAGCACTTTTCGGGTAACCAGTTAAACAACGTTTTCTACGTTTAATTTAACCTTAACACTACAAGAAGAACCTTTTACTCCAGCCAAAACAGGGAGAATATGCGAAAGCACTTGCTCTGCAGTGCATGCGTAAACAGTTCCTTTTGTAGTCGTCAGTGTCCAGCCAGTCTTTTCTTTCTTAAACTTCTGCAACCACTTCTTCTTTGATACAATATATACAGTGCACTCAGAATTCTTCATAAAGTAGCCCTACTGCTCATACGCATTACCACTCTCAAAGAGTTTACAAAATCATTTTTATATTTTTTCGGAAATCTGCAAACGCCAATGCAAAGATTGACTTGCGAACACTTTTATTTTCGTTTAAGCCTACTAATTTGTGCCGGATGATGAGAAGGCATTAGCTTGACCGTACATGGGATGACAATTCAGAGTTACTCGGACGGCAGCTGTCAACAGTAATTTTTAATAGCCCAACAAGCATCTCTTCACTACTACATTAATTCAAGGAGAGAATGGCAACGGTATCAGGCATTAAAATAGTCCTAACGGCTTCAGCTACTGAAATGAGCGACTTTTTCAATAATCCTTTTATGGCGTTTGTAGGTGGATTTGGTATAGGTCCCATCCCCCTTAGCTACGCGCGAAAAGCACTTTATCCGCGTGTTCCTCGCAAGCCTGACGGTAGGGCCAAGTACGCTCCGTATGGCTTAAGAAAAGTTGAAGCTATACTACTACAGAATGGTTTTAGCGAATCCGAGGTTGCAGTGGTCCACCCTGAAGATTTGAACATGTTTGTTGGTCCGGAAACAAAGGTAGTTGGCATTTCTTCAATGGATCCAACAGGTATGGGATATGTAAGTAAAACTTACTCTTCAATAATTGGTGGCGGCGAACCACTTAACGCTATTGAGTTCAGAAAACTTGTAAGACACAACAGCATTAAAAAATTCAGACCAAAAGTGATTGTAGGCGGCTTCGGCTCGTGGCAGCTGGAGCGCAAACAGGTCTCTGACAGTTATGGTGTGGACTGCGTATTCATAGGCGGCAAACCCGACGCGATAGTGCAAGTTTTCCAAAAAGCCGTCAACGGAGAACCCCTTCCACGTGTTGTTCGAGTTGATAATCCTAAAGACAACTGGGACTACACAACAATGCCACTGATAAAACATGCAGCTGTTCACGGCGAAGTTGAAATCTCCAAAGGTTGTGGTAGAAACTGCCAGTTTTGCACGCCTACTATGCAACGCAAAGTGGACATTCCATTAGAAAATATCATAAAAGAAGTTGCGATCACTGTAAAAGAGGGCAGCGACCACATTACGCTTATCACCGAAGACCTTTTCCTCTACGGTGCAAAAGACAAAAAATTCGTACCCAACAAAGAAACCGTTGTGAAGCTCGTTAAGAGTGTAGCTGACTATCCTGGAGTTAAAAGCATCCAGACATCACATATTTCTTTGGCGCCTGTTGTCTGCAAACCTGACATGATTAAGGAGCTTGCTGAAATACTGATTGAGCGCAGCTGGTATTCACATGGAAAAAAGCCCATAATAACCGCAGAAACCGGCATCGAGACCGGCAGTGCACGATTGATGAAGAAGTATATGGCAGGAAAAATGTTACCTTACAAGCCTGATCAATGGCAGGAAATAGTTACAACAGCCTTCGGCATACTAAATGACAATAACTGGTACCCGTTAGCAACCCTAATTATCGGATTACCTGAAGAAAATGAGGAAGATGTTATTCAAACGCTTGAGTTAATGGACGCTCTGAAAGACTACAAGGCATTCTACGTACCGCTCTTCTTTGTGCCATTAGAAAACTGTATATTAATGAACAAGAAGGGCGCGGAATTAGACTCCTTATCAAAGGCAAGATGGGAATTCTTCATCCGTTGCTGGGAATACAACATCCGCATCTGGCGCGACACATTCTTAGGAAACCGGTTCCAAAATCCTTTGCTTTACACAGCAGTGAACAACGCTGTTATACCGCTATTCGCGAAAATAATGGGCTACTACTATGGCTGGAAACGTAGTGAGCAACTGAAGGAAGCGTTCTGGCGCCTTGGTATGCCTCAAAAGCCGATTGAAGCATAGTATATTGAGTCATCTACAATCTTTAAACGTTTCAATTTTCACCTTTTAACGCTTTCCTTGCATAAGTAATATAGCCCGTATGCGCCGTCATTAAAGTCTGAGGGCGCGTCTTTCCCCGTTCAACTTGCATTCCACGCATAAAACATTCGACTGTTTCAACACCTACGAAATTCTGTTCCTTCAAAGCTTCAGTCATTCGCACAACTTGATCTATAGTTGGACTAAAAGATACAATGCTTCCAGAAGGCTTTAAGACTTCATAAGCGTGTGGCGCAACCAACCACGGTGTCGCCAGATCCAGCACAACAGCATCCACATCACGCTCCGCTATGCCTGCAGTAACATCACCACTTTTCAATTCAACAAACTCCAACAAACCGCTACGTCGCAAATTTTTTTCCGCGCCTTTTTGAAACTCCTCGCGAACCTCATAACTGTACACTCTGCCGCTAGGCTTCACATAATAAGCCAAAGCTGTCGTCAAAGCACCTGTACCAGTGCCCGCCTCAACCACACGACTCCCAGCATTTATACCGCTGAACATGACGATTAACGCCGCATCCTTCGGATAAGTTATCTGGGTCTTACGTGACGACTTCATAATATAATCTACCAATGCTGGCCTTAACACTGTGAATGCCATTCCTAGGCTACTTTGCACGGTCGCGCCGAACTCCTTGCCAATAAGTTCATCCAGCTTCACGTAGCCCTTGTGCGTGTGAAAAGTTTTGCCCAATTCCACCTTTACCATGTAAGTTCGCCGCACATCCAAGTAAAGGATCACGTAGTCGCCTTCACTTATCTTCTGATTAGTCAATTACCCAATTCTCCTGAAATATTCAGATGGAAGTAAAATTACATGACGTATCATTTAAACCTTGAATAACACTAAGGCGACTCTTTAAGCAAAAAGTAACTGATGCACCTTTGTTCTGAGTGCAGCAACAGTAGTAGTTAGTGGAAGTACCACTTACAAAAATTTAAAATACGCAGCAGACAGAAAGTCACCTTAGAAGAATAAAATGGTGAAAAAATGACAAGTAAGACATTAAAACAATCGTTTAAATCAGGGATATCTGCTAAAAAACCAAAAATGTCCACGTTTTCTATAATTCTTTTGCTAATATCGTCTTCTGTACTTGCACTTGGATCAACAACCGCGGCTCAGCAACAACCAAGTAACACTGTGCCAGCAGGCGTGACCCCTAAATATGAAGTTCCATCAGAGGCTTACCTTAGCATTAGGCCTAACCCTGTTGGGCTTGGCCAAACTGTCTTGGTTAACCTTTGGGTCATGCCAGCACCTGGCGCACACCGAAAATACCTAAACCACAAAGTTACAATCACAATGCCTGACGGGTCACAAGAAACTGTCACGATGGATTCGTATGTTGCTGATGGAACAGCATGGTTCGAATGGGTTGTCGACAAACCTGGCACTTGGAAGTTCAAATTTGAATTTCAAGGCATCTATTTTCCCGCTGGAAGGTACATTAATGGCCAAGTGACAACAGCTACCACAGGCGGACAGAACTACGCCGACTCAGTTTACGTTAAACCCAGCGCTACACAAGAAATAGCCATAACAGTGTTATCGGATTATGTGGCAGAATCTTGGCCGCCTTCGCCTTTGCCAACAGACTATTGGACACGTCCTGTAAACACTGAACACAGAGAATGGTGGCCGATTCTGGGAAACTATCCATGGTTTGGCCCAGGAGGAGGTGCAGAATGGGACAGGTTATATCCAGACACAAACCCATATTATAACCCCAGCTACGCCTTTATCCCATATGTTCCCGGACCAAATAGTGCGCACATAGTATGGAAACGCTTATACGAGTTAGGCGGAATTATAGGCGGCGACTGGGGAGCAGCATCCGACATTTACTGGAGCCCTGATTGGTATATTAGACCGACGGTGATCCTAGCTGGAAGAGGTTACCAGACGGTTACAAAAACCAGTCCAAGTGGACCAAGCGGGCAAACATACTGGCAGTGCTATGACATACGCACAGGAGAAATGTACTGGGAAAGACCACTTTTTGCAGGCGAGTCAGAGCCGGACATTATTGAATATGCGCCATCGCCTTACGTCTTTACTTGCGAAGCTGCTGGAATCGAGATAGCAACTAGACCATCAAAACCCTACCTGCTGTCAATAGGCGGCGGATACTTGAGAAAGTACGATCCAATGACAGGAGTTCTTGTTGGGAACTACTCAATTTCACCGTTGACCACTGGAACCTACTACAGGAACGGTTACGTTTTGTCGGTGCAAGACCTCGGCGCTACTGCAGGTGCACAGCGCTACCGCTTAATCAACTGGACCACGTTCTACACGTATACCAACCTTACTCAAAGGATAATAAGTAATACAACTTATGCACGTAGCAGTTTACCATCATCAGGCACAACCGATTGGAACGTAGGCATAGGATGTGTAGTAAGTAGTGTAGACTTGGGTGGAAGCCGTGAAGGGCAACGAATTGAAAGCTACGATTTAGTGACAGGACAGCTACTTTGGAATAAAACTATCGATGAACCACAATACAGTGGAGCATCAAACGTTGCTGATCATGGAAAGATCGCAGTACTGTCAGCGAAAGGCTATTACGTGGCATATGACTTGAGAACAGGCAATTTGGCATGGAAGACTAACAAGTTTGATTACCCATGGGATTCAGCTGGCTGGGGCAGCTACTCTGTAATAAGCGCATATGGAAAATTATATTGGACAGCTCAATCGGGCATATACGCGATAAACTGGGCCAATGGAAAAATAGAATGGAAATTTGAAATACAAGCACCATTCCCGTACGAGACAGAGTATACTGGTCGCAACGGCACAACTGTCTATCCTTTTCATGCGCCTGGACTGTGCGCGGATGGAAAATTGTACATATACGCCAGCGAACATTCACCTGAAACACCTTACTACCGAGGATTACCACTCTTATGCATCAATGCTACTACAGGCGAACTCGTATGGAAAATAGGTTTATCCGGAGCTGGACAACACACCCGAACCGCAATGCAGCTAAGGATAGCTGACGGATACTTGACCCTCGGTGCCAGAGATGGATACATGTACGTGTTCGGCAAAGGCAAGAGTGCGACCACAGTCACAGCTTCTCCAAAAGTTTCAGTGCACGGCAGCAAAGTGCTAATTGAAGGTTCTGTGCGTGATATGTCACCCGCTCAACCGGGCACACCATGCGTCAGCAAAGAATCAATGGCGTTGCAGATGGAGTACTTACATAACCAGATGCCAATCAATGGGATATTTGGTAATGAGACAATAATCGGCGTTCCTGTGTCGTTAGATGCTGTTGATCCGAACGGTAACGACGTGCATATTGGGGATGTCATAACAGATGGTTACAGTGGCACTTTTGGTTTCTCGTGGCAACCAGAAATTCCAGGCGACTATAAAATTACAGCAACCTTCATGGGTGACGAATCATATGGCAGTTCGTTCGCAACTACATACATAACCGTAACAGAAGCACCACAGGCAACCGCTACACCTGAGTCACCACAGACGCCAATAGACTACACATGGACAATCATTGGAATGGGCATAGCGATAATACTCGCGATAGCTATCGTGGGAGTAATTATAGTTAAAAAACGATGATAAAACATAAGGATGCTGCCAAAAACTTCCCATTTTTTATTTTAGGCAAAACCAATGGCTTAGCAGTAGTCGTATTACGACTAGTTTCAGCAACGTTATTATCGTTTAGGATAATTTTGCAGGTTTTGTTCTCGGATAGCTGCCTCTGAGCGGGTTGCTATTGAAAGAGATAACAAACTGTCCATCACAGGTAATTGACAGCATAAGTTACAGCATGTATTCTTTGCATTTCTCCACACGCTCTACTTCCGCTTTCAGGTCACGCATAAATTTTGCGAATAACTCCGCTTTCTCCGTGTGAATTGGAAAAATTCGCTGTGCGTCCATTTCCCTAAGCGCAGACTTTAACTGCAACGGCATTATGTGCCCACTGACATGAACATGATACTGTGGAATGCCGTAATGACTGAGCCAATTGGTCAACCGTTCATGATCAATTTCCATCTCCTCATTGAACGGTTCAGAAGATGACAAAATATAACAGCTACCTGCTGTTGGTTTCAACGCTACTAGTTCTTCAAAATCATAAAATGATAACGCCAAAATCACTTTACATTGTTGCTTCGAAACGTCGAATACATCTAAAACTTTACCTTGGAGGGAATATTTTTCAATCAATTGTTCTTCCCACTTGTCAAAGCGCTTCTTCGATTTTCGAAAAATCAGCACTTCATCATCACTTAAGCAGGGAATTTTTAAGCCCTTATCTTGATGCAAGGCATCCATCAGATATGCCTGTTTCAGGGAAACAGCCAAACAACGTTTATTCCGTTTAGCAACAGAATAAAAAGAATTCAATCGATCAACATCCGAACCAGCAAAACCAGCCAACACTATGCCATCTGCACGCATGACAATTTGATTCAATTTTTCCTCAACCTCAGCTTCAGAAGAAACAACAGCGCCAGTCATGTTTGTTGCTTCGGTAACAACAACCTGTGGTCGCGCAGCGCTAACTGCTTTGATAAAATCGCGAGTCATTGCTGATTTAGCACCGTGATCTCTGAAATCACCTGTATAAACGATTGAACCATTAGACGTATGTATAATAAATCCATAGGCACCTGGAACGGAATGGTCAACATGAACGGGTTCAATTTCTATATTATCAATAATTTTTTTGTCTCCAGTACGAAAAGTTTTGAAGCCCAATTCAGCTATGTGGAATTCGCGGTCTGAACGCCGAGTTTTATTGAGTGCTTGCAAAATTATGCTTGTGGTTTCACCACAGTAGACAGGTACCTCCCGCTTTATGAAGGATAAGTAAGCAGAGTGATCCAAGTGCGCGTGTGAAAGAAAAACCGCTGAAATATCAGGAGACGCTGGATCAAACTTGTAAACGCCCTTGATTCTTGGAAGGATTCCGAGTTCCTGGAGGCTTATTTCGCTTTTAGGTGAAAGATAAGGCGGCGAGTAAAAACGCATTTTAGCAGCAAAAGACATTCCAAAATCAAATAAGACCCGTGTATCGCCGTCTTGAAGCAGAATTTTGTTACCTCCAATCTCATCTACACCGCCGTAAAACGTTAGGCTCGTTGTATTTTTCATTACATTTCACCCTTGCTTGTCGGCTTTTCTGCAAGCATCTGATATCGCAAGTACTGCCGCCGGTGGCGTAAAAATGCTGAAAACCCGCGTGTACTTTGGTGCTGCAGCATTTTTAATCACTTGTACATCGCCACCAGCTTCTAAATAGCCTGTTATAAAAGCGTTAGCAATTAACGCGGCTTTTTTTGCGCTATTTAATGGTGGAAGATAATGCCCCGAATAATATAAGAATTCAGCTACGTCCCAAGATTTGTCGCCACCGTAGGCGGCTTGCTCAAAGTCTATTAGGTAAATTTTTCCTGTTGTGTCAACAATAACATTTTCAGGTTTTGTGTCGCCTAACCCAAAATTAAGTGCATGCACGCGTGCGTGTATTCTACCAATTTCTTGTATCAAGGCAAACTCTTTCTCTATTGCATCTTTATTTTTTGCCGCAGCAATTCTTTTGATGAACTTCACAAGGCTTTCTCCTTTTATGTACTCCATAAATAATAATCGCCCATTGTGATTTACGCACAGGATTTTTGGAACATTGAATCCTTCGCGTCGCAAAAATTCACTTATGGCGCACTCACTTTCTAGTCTATAGCGTCCCATAACCGTGAAGGTCTTTGTTCCAAGCGACCAGAGAGTCAGTGGAAACCATTTGAAACCTGACCAATCTCTAAATCGCTTAACAAGAACGTCTATTTCACCGTTATTCGAGTTAACCCTGACAAGGTACACATCATTCAATACGCCGCCAACCCGTTCAACTTTTACATGTGTACTTTTAGGGTACAATTTTTGAACCAAAGTCTTAATGTCAGTTTTATCGGCTAACGAAACAAAGCCTTGCGCGGTTGGAATAAAAATGAACTTTTGTGGGTCAACAAAACACTGCGGCTTCTGAACAGTTCTTTTTAGAGAAAACCCTTTAAACTTCAGGAGAGCCTCAGTATTCCGCGACAGAAAATTCAGTAGTTGTGGGAAAAGCCCAAATAGTGAAGTAAACAGGGTTCGCGGTGCATTCTTGGAAATATTGGCAAGGCGCGTTCGAGGATTCCTACTTCCACTTACAAATGCTCTAGGAACCATAACATAACCATTAGACAAGATAACTTTTTTCTCCTGCTCTAGTTGTTTTAGTGCCTCTATGTACCCATTTAGAACAAAATCAGCCGTATTCTTCGATAATTCTCCTCGGAAGAAATGTGAAACACCGTAAACCATTGGAGGAAACACTCGGATTCTGTTTAAGATAACTTCATACATAAAATATTGTGGCTTAATTTGAATAAGGCAAGCCAATTCAGAAAAGCTTAAGGCTAAATTTGATAAGAGCTCCAAGATTAATCGTTTCTTTAACAAAATTTCTTGATCATGCAAGTAGGTCTGGCCATACAACGCCGTGTAATCGAAAAGTAATACGCTTGCTAATGCTTCGCCTAGAAAGCCTTTTTCAACATCTCTTTCGAAAATCCATTGATCTACAGCAAAAATTATGAAAATTTTGCCGCCTATAGATTTTACTAAACTTAATAGCCGTGGCGGATAATCTTTGATAATTATTATTAGTTCTGCGGGCGTTCCTGATGATTCCATATTGTTATCGAGTAGGCTCACTGCTGTAATAGTAGCTGTTCCAGCTATGCGTCTGCAAAAATCTACAATTTGGAAATTCAGGCTGTTACCTACGGCGCTGGCTTTTTTGATCAAGGGATCACCTTTTTTGAAGTATAAAATAAGCTTATGATTAAGTGCAATATATTTGCAATGTGACCTAGTTTAAATTTGCTTTTTTATTATTTTACCACCTTAAGCGTTTACACTACTTAAAATATAACGTGAGCTATCACACTCTTATCAACACCTGTGGCAATTGCAAAGTTAAGTGCTTAATAACCTCACATTGGCAATCTTGCCAGTATCAGCCCATATGCCAACAGTTATACGGTCAATATCTCCTGGGTAGACTTTGTCAAGATAGAGTGTCACATACCAGTATGGAAATAACGCCAGAGAGTTTTCATCTCTGATATGGGGATACAAGGCGCAAGAAACAGGTTCATCCAAAACTTGTAAATTTGAAATTATTTCTCCATTAACGGCCCACTTGTAAGTTTTAACGTAATCTTTTGCGATTTCAATGGCTCTCTCACGTGAAATATTAACAGCAGTAGAGCCAATAGTAAACAGATACCACCCATCAGTCAATTCTTTCAGAACACGGTTCTCGAATACAAAAGTTAAAGATTTAGTCTGAAAGTCAATGCCATCTTCCGTATATAACCACTGTATTTGTGTAACAGCACCTGATGTTGAAATCACCAGTTTAATATTACCATTGATTAATACAGCGTTATTAGTATCAGCAATAGCTGATAACATATCACTCATATTCTTCAAGTAGTAAGAATCTGAATATGCTCTAAATCTGGCAAGCAAACTCTTTGCCGCCTCCAAAACATTAACTGGTTGTGTTTGGGAATAAATCGGTGCCCCCTCAAAAGAAGATAACTGATACCGTGATAGCTTTCCATTTCTAAACCTGAAAATTACGTCAATTTGGCTTTCACTGCTTGTAAGCGAATATTTTAAGATTTCCTCAACAACTCCGCCCAAATCGGAACGATAATCCACAGTGCTGCTGAGCAAAGTGGCCTTATACGCAGTGATATTTATTAGTAAAACATCCTGTAAGAAGCGGATAGACTCGTCTGTTCCAGCACTCCAAGATAAGAGACGTTCATGTTCTAATCGAAGAAGGGTATGCTCCCTCGACAATTGATCAAAGGAAAACACTTGTATGCATACCACACATGAGAGAATAAGAGTAGCAACGATAAGTACGGTCAAGATAGCCTTCCATCTTAAGGACAGGGACATCTGATGCCTTGGCGGAGAAGCCGGCGTTTCTTCGACGATTCTCATAGTACTTACAGCAGCAACACCAAACGTTGAAAGCCTATACTGGCCATCCTCAGATTTTGATAAAAGCTCACCTAGACTTTCAAGATGATACGTCAGGTGCGAGCTAGATACACCCAACTCCTCAACTATTTGGGAAAAAGTCATAGGTTTTTCCCAAAGCATGCGCAGAATTTTGCGGCGTACAGGATGCTTCAGAGAACTGAACATAATTGAATATATTTCTTCATCTGAACTTGCCATTTTGCAGCCTTCTGCTAATACTATTAGCAGAATAAAGTCTTAAAACTTTTAGTCAAGAAATCTTGACTAAGGCAAAAATAGTTTAGTCAAGAAACCTTGACTAAAAGACGAAGGTATAAACTAAATTTAGTCAAAAAACCTTTACAAAAAACCTTTTATTACAAAAAAATCTGAAATACCTGTAGAAAAGGAGAGTAGACTAATGTACAAAATAACTTATCATAACAACAATCAAAGCTGTGCGCTGCCAAGGATAGCGCACAAACAGGCAAGTGAGGTTCATGAATCTAATGAGTAAACCACCGTTGTATATGGTGACTTGGCGTTGTACTCGTAGGTGTGTTGGTAACTGCGTGTATTGTAGTTATATACGTGATTATGCTAAGGATGAAGAAGTGGATACGAAGACCGCTTATAAAATTGTTGATGAGATCTATGATTTTGGGTCGCCGTGGTTTGGCATTAGTGGTGGCGAGCCGCTTGTTCGCCAAGACATTTTTGAAGTTATAGCATATGCCAAAAAAACCTATAACATGGAAGTAAGCCTTATCACAAGTGGATTCGCATTCGACGAGAAACGTCTTAACAACCTAGTGCGTTATGAGGTTCATACTGCTGTTAGTATTGATGGTGGCAGGGAGTCTAATGATGCTGTTCGTGGTAGGGGGAGCTATGATAAGGCGTTGTTTGCGTTGGAGCGGCTTTCAGAAAACGGCATTTTAGACTGCGTTGTTACTACGATGACTAAATATAACATTAAAGACTTGGAGCATCCGGTGAAGCTTGCAGCTGAGCATGGCGCGAAAATGGTGGTTTTCCACAACATTGTACCTGTCGGCAGAGCAGGCTCCAACATGCCTGACCTGGCGCCTTCACCTGAAGAGTACGAGTGGGCACTCAACAACATCTACGACTTGCAAATGAAGTACGAACGAAAAG
>JAWBOE010000009.1:0-51767 GCA_038826755.1 Bathyarchaeia archaeon
TTCTGCTTCCTCTGCCGCTTTCGTTTTCTCCATAGCAGTTTCTAGTAAATTTAGGGTTCCGAAGGGTAAAAATGTTCTTGTCAAAAGTTTCTTAACGGGCAAGCATTAAAGTCTGCTTTCTTACGCGGCTACTTTTTATATAAAATGTGTTTTACTTCGATTTTAGCCATATTTACGCATCAGAGAGGCAAAAAAACTGATTTTGAGGCAATTGTATCACCCAATTTATTATTTGTGCCTAAACAGTTAGAATCCAGAAACCGCTTTAGGTTTCTCATAGGACAACTAAACCTAGATTTACGCAATTTTTAAATCACGGGGTCAAGTAGAGCTTAAAGAAAAAGGGCGTTTCCATGAAGGGAAAAATCGTAGTTTCAATAGTGGCCATAATTGCCGTTATAGTAGTTGCGAGTTTCGCGATAATGTATTTTTCAACCTACAACAACCTCGTGGCTTTGAATGCTTCCGTTGATGAAAAATGGGCTCAAGTTGAACAGGAGCTTCAACGCCGGTACGATTTAATACCTAACATTGTAAGCGCTGCAAAAGCTTATATGACCTATGAAGGTTCGATACTGCAAAATATTACAGCACTACGCAGTCAATGGATGAGCGCGTTACAAAGCGGTAATATGGATGCCATTAACAATGCAACAGCTCAAATGGAGTCAGGTATTACAGGCTTGATAGTTACTTTCGAAGCTTACCCTGACCTGCGGTCATCAGAAGTTATCCAATCGTTGATGATAACTCTTGAAGGCACGGAGAACCGCATATCCACTGAACGTATGCGTTTCAACGAAGCAGTTCGTGACTACAACACTGCAATACAATCTTTTCCTGCAAATTTGTGGGCTTCAGGTTGGGGCTTCACTGTTAAATCTTACTTCCAAGCGCAGGTTGGCGCTACTGAAGTGCCTCAATTAAACTTCTAAGCTGGCAAAATACTTGTTCAGACGAAACATCATCATATTTTTTCTTATATTACTATTGGCCTACAGTTTATGCGTGATTCAGCAGTGCACTTGTACCGTTATTGGATCTGAATGGGTTGAAAAAATCGAAAACTACGCCTATATCGTTGACGCTAACACAACAGCAGAAATCGTAGTCTGCGTTTTCCCTTCACTTTACGGTCACGGCATAAAAGATCGTTCAGGCGCAGAAATCCACGACATAGTAAAACTAGGCGTTTACATCTTCAACGAAGAGCCACTCGAAGTTTATGACGGCACCCAAACAGGCATAGGCAAAAGAGGCAAAGATAACGGCGTCCTAATTATAGCCGCTCTAGAAGAGCGGCAATGGCGCATCGAAGTCGGATACGGCTTAGAAGGATACATAACCGACATAGAAGCCAACCTCATCGCCCAAAAGTATCTCGTTCCAGCTTTTCAACAGGGTAACTACGGTGAAGGCCTATACGACACAGTTATCGCGCTGGGCCAACAGATCCCGCCAAGCAATGAACCAAACAATCTTAAAATTAGGGGCTACTACTATTATGAAAGCAGCAATATATCCAGCCCACCATCCACTCCTTTTTGGGAGTGGGAAATCTTCGGTATACCCTTGTGGGTAATAGTCCTCTTAATTCTCTTCGGCGTTTTCATTCCAGTTTTTGGGCGAGGCTCCAGCAGAGGCAGCGGGCGATGGGGCGGTGGCGGTTCCGGTCATGGTGGGCGTTCTGGTGGCGGCGGCGCAGGCGGACGATGGTAATCAAAAGGCCTAAAACTCCAAAATTTATCTCCAAAGCAAAAGCAGCAATGAATCTTGTGTGTTTTTCTTTTTATCTATTACCGTTTAGAATGCTGTCATATATTTTGAGGTTTGCCTTTCGAGTAAATGAATGTTTTAATAAAAAAATTAACGATCTAAATAGTTTTTAGAATTGTTTGTAGCTTAGGCTTATGGTTTGTATGCTGTCCTTATTAAGAAACATTCTGCGACGTTAAGTGTGCTTAACATGGGTTTAGCTATAACAATTGTTTTCATAATGTAACATCCTTTAACGTTTCTCTCAACTTGCTGAACGTCTGAAGCATTAAATGTGTCTTGATGTTGAGGCGGTGTTAATGTTTATTAATAGATTTTATTAGACAGTGTATCAGTTAAAAAGCGAATTTAGTTTCAGGAATGGGATGAGAGGGGTTTTGGGTTGACGAACAAGGGAGAAATTTATGTTTGCAAGATTTGCGGAAACAAGGTGCAGGTTTTGGAAGCTGGGTTCGGGACATTAGTTTGTTGCGGACAAAAAATGACTCTAATACAATAGTGATGCACACATGTAACTTCCAATTCTCTTTTCCTTTTTCTGTCATAAATAGTTTTGACTTAGAATTTGAAAAATGCAGCAAATTCGATTGAGCTTAACTGATCGCTGTCAAAAATAGTCCAAAATGCCATACTACGTCTCCAAAAAAGCAAAAATTATTGGTTTATAGCAAGCTTCAAATGCCAAAAGGTAAAATTGGGAAATTAGGCGATTTCTACTTCTCGTGTATTGCGCTGAATTTTCTTACATCGCATCGGTCTGTTCTAAAAGGTTATATCCAATAGAATCTGACCAATATTTGACGGAAATAGAGTCACTTAGTGAGAGGATTATCCCGTATGGGAAAAAAAGAGGCGGCTAAACCGCAAGGAAAGGCGATAAATAAGGATGAGTGTCACTCATGTAAAAGAATCAACTGGACTGTGTGGGTAACGCCCAGAAGGTTTAACAGTTTTATATATTCGCGACGAAACCTACTATTCGCAATCATTGTGGCTTTAGCAACATATTTCATTACTTCGGGCCAAACTGAAATAATAAGAAAGGTTGCAGCTACTTTTGCCTTTGCAGCAAGTTGCTGGGTTCTTGAGGTTTTTCCTCTTCCAATAACTGGTTTAATGATACCTGTATTGCTGACTTTGCTTGGGGTGTTTTCTCCCCCAGAAGCTTTTGCTCCGTTCTCCAACTCGGTTATATTCCTTATGATTGGTGGGTTGGTTTTGGGGCAGTCAATAAAGAAACATGCGCTTGATAAATGGATCGGTTACGGCCTAATGAGTTATTCGCAAGGTAAAATCGACAGATTAATCTTGCTTACAATGTTTACCACTGCTTTCTTAAGCATGTGGATGTCTAACACAGTGGCCGCGGCCATTGTCATACCAATTGCACTTTCGATATTCACTTCCATACCTGAGAATTTAATCAACCTGAGAAAAAAAATGCTCTTGGGCATCTCGATTAGCACATCAATCGGAGGAATGGCTATGCTTACAGGGAACACCCCAGCAATGTTGGCTGCAGCACTCTTAGGCGGCAGGCTGGGCTTTATTCAGTGGGCTTACTATGGCCTGCCTGTATCCTTTACGTCGCTTATAATCGCCTTCTTTATTTTGAAGAAGCTTTTTCCATCGCCTAAACTAACCTTAGATTTGAAAGAAATTCTGGAGCAGAAAAAGCAGGATCAGGGCTTCAGCGGTTCACAGAAAAAAGTACTTGCGGTTTTCTTAGGAACTATAGTTTTCTGGTTTGCAGGTGGACAAATTGAGACGATACTCGGTTTGCCTGTTTCAGTTTCCAGTGCCGCAATAGTCTCTATACTTTCGGTTTTGGCAATGTTTGGGCTGGATTTGCTTGATTTAAGAGATTTACAGTCCATCCAATGGGAGTTGTTGTTTCTGGTTGGTGGTGGTCTTTTATTGGGTGAAGCCATGATCTCTTCAGGTGCGGCTGTGCAAATTAGTAATGCTTTTTCTTCGCTCAGCGGCACCTCGCTTATAGTGTTGCTTCCTGTTGCATTTGGAGCTATCTCGCTGGTCTTGACTAATTTTATGTCGAACAGCGCGACAGCGGCTATCATGCTGCCCGTAGCTATCGAAACAGCCCGCGCACTTGGAATTAACCCTATTCCTTTTGTCATTTCTGTAGCACTGTCAGCTGTAATCGCCTTCGTTACCCCCGTAGGTGTCCCATCTACTGCACTGGTTTACTCAACAGGACGTATTACAAAAGGTGAATTAATAAAAACAGGAATAATAATCGCTCTTCCTACTCTATTGATATCGCTTCTTATGGTGTTCCTCCTGCCCACTCCTTAGGATATTATTTGTTTTTACTATTTTTCAATACGATAAAAGTTTGGATAACAACCGTTTAGTGCAAACCGGTTATTCCTTTTTGTCTATTAAACCTCTTAAATACGCTCCGATGAACATAGTAGCCAAGCCTATTATTACCCAATAGTTGCCTGTGCCCAAACTGGCAAGGGTTGAACCTGGACATTGCCCTGAAATTCCCCATCCGATGCCGAAAATCACGGCGCCAACAATTACGTTTCTGGACATCACTGCTTTTCTAGGTTTAAATTTCAATCCAAATGGAGGTTTTTTGAGGAATCGTGGCACTATGTTAATAGCAAAGAATGTAATAAGCGCCGCACCTCCCATTACGAAAATTAGTCCTAAATCTTTAAGTTGGAGGAAGGAAAGCACGGTTTCTTGTTTTGTCATTCCGCTGTGGGCGAGACCAAAGCCGAAAAGGATGCCGCCGAACAGTACTATTATATTTTTTTTGTTCATGGTGATACACCGAGTAATTGCACTATGTTTGCGGTAATTATGGCTACGCCCATGAATACGATTACTGCGCTTAGAGAGGTAGTGGATAGCGAAGCTAGACCGCTTATGCCGTGTCCTGATGTGCAGCCTTCAGATAATCGTGTGCCGAATCCAACTAGTAGCCCTCCCAACGCTAGTCTCCACAGCTGAACGGAGGTAGTCCAGAAACCTGTGGGTGAAAACGTTAGTGTGTGAAGCAGAGCGCCTATGACCATTCCAATTGCGAGGTAGAGACGCCAAGTTCGTTCTTGTAGATTTCGTTCTTTTTGGAAATGCTTTCTTTTTGAAAACCAAGAGAGGGTGGTTGTGAAGAAACTACTTTGTGTTGCATGAAGTCCCGTTAGAATGTAAATTAAACTAACACCTGCTCCAACCAAGATTCCTCCAATTAGGTACTGTTCTATTCCAAGAGGAAACAATTTATAATCACCATGAACTGCTATAGAGAGGGTTCGTTCATAAATTTTTTGAAAAGGTTATTTCACTAAAGGATACGCCGCTTTCTTCCAAGCATCAATACCTCCCAAAACATTGTACACTTGGCTAAATCCTTCTCTAAGCAGTACGCTAGCTCCCAAACTGGATCTGTTTCCTGTTTTGCATATTACGAATACTGGTTTGTTTCGGGGAAGTTTGTTTGTCTCGTTTTGAAGTTTGCCCACATATATGCGTGTTGCACCCTCGATGTGCCCTTCGTTCCACTCGTTTTCTCTGCGAACATCTAAGACAAAAATGTCCTGTTTTGATGTGAGAACTCTGTTTAGTTCCTCAACTGTTACCAAACTGAGTTTGGCTATCGGCAAATTTTCTTTGTACCAGCTCTCAAAACCGTTAGCGAGGTAACCCTCTACATTATCATAGCCTATTCGGTACAAGCTTCTTTCTGCAAAATCAACTAATTCTACGCTTTCTGCCACAATCAGAATCGGCTTGTCATATGGCAGAACCCACCCTGCCATAGAAAGTCTGCTTGGTGGCAAGCTATAGGAGCCTGGTATGTGCGCTGCTCCAAAAGCAGCTGGCGTTCTAACGTCCACGATGTAAGCGCCTTTTTTAATTTCGTTGTTGAACTCGGACGGTTTAAGGGGGCGCGGCTTATCTGTGTTCGCCGCTGCGGGAGGACCCAGCAGGTTATATTGCTCCATCTTTTTGAAGTAAGGAGGCGTTTCGTGCCTTTCAGCTACTTTGGTTGCTACAAATTGTTCCTTGCTGAGTTGCAGCATGGGATTTGTTGCCTTCTCAATTCCTAAGGTGCTTATTTCTCTCTCACTGATTTTCCCTCCGCATACTGATCCTGCACCATGTGCCGGAAGCACTATTACGCCGTCGCCCAAGGGTAATAGCTTCTCGAATAGGCTTTTGTACAACTTTTCACTCATGATCGGCGTCATATTATTCCCCAAAAAATCCGTCCTGCCAACATCACCAACAAATAATGTGTCTCCTGTGAAAACCATCAAGGGCTGATTACCTGTTTCATTGTCAAATAGCACGTAGCAAGTGCTCTCTGGCGAATGTCCTGGGGTGTGTAGTGACATTATTTTTAGCGAGCCGATGGTGAACTCTTGTCCATCCTCAATTGTCTTGCCATATGCCCATTCTAGTCCTGGACCATGATATACCTGTGCGCCAGTGGCGTTTGCAAGTTCAAGAGAACCAATCACATAATCTTCATTTCTATGGGTTTCAAAAATATACTTAATTTTTGTCTCCCACTTTCTTGCGGTTTCCAAATAAGTTTCGCAATCCCTTCTTGGATCTATTACTGCCGCTTCATTTTTTGAGCTAATCATATAAGATAGATGAGAAACTATTTCTGATTTTAAAACCTTGAACTTCAATTCCATAACTCCCTTAATATATTCAATATTTTAATATGTAAAAGGCTTCCTTCTCATATTAGAGTTTTTTTTGAGGATTAATCTTCTTTTCCATCTCTTATGGCGTTTCACGTGCGCTGTAATCTACCTGAATCTTTAGTAATGTTAAGCTGCTGCTAGAACAGAATTAGAAATATTGGCAAACGTAATCGAAATCGCTGGGACCACTGGGGTTCGTTCGCAGATCGTAAGAGAGTCATTTTTTTCATCCAGTTTTTTCAGCAAATTGTGCAAAAGAGGTAAAATATAACTATGCCAAAGCCGCTATTTAGTGGTAAGCACATGGGTGAGACAAATTGAATTTTGAGAAAGCAGCTTTAAGAAAGGAAATACCTGCAGGCAAAATGAAGTCTGTCGAATTATCAGGTGTATCTGTCCTGATTGTTAATATCGATGGTGAATATTTTGCTATAGGAAATAAGTGCACACATCGAGGTTGCAAATTGTCAAGTGGAACATTAGATGGCTATGCTGTGAAGTGCCCTTGCCATAAATCAGTTTTCAACGTTAAGACAGGTGAAGTGTTACATGGACCAGCATCTAAGCCAGAGCCGAGATATACCGTAAAAGTTGAAGAGGAACAGATCTTAGTAAGCGTAAAGTAGTGTTCGGTCATGTGGTGCGCTAGTGCTGAAAATAACACTACGTGAACGAGCCTTATCTTGCGCTCTCGCACGATAAATACCAAGGTTTTCTTGGTTAAGGAATCTTTTTCAGAACGGCTTAGTAACTAAAAATAAAAAAAGAGAAATCTAAAATCTAGAATGGCGCGAACACTCCTATGAAGACGAGCCATGCTACTCAAAGAAAACAACATGCAAGACATACTCGACAAAGCCACAGACACACACGCAGCCTCAATCCTGCTATCACTGCTAAGTGTGCTGCTGTCAGAAAAAGATCCAAACACTGAGGTTAAGCCTTAAGCCCGCCTAGCCTTCCGCATAATTCGTCATATATAAGCTGCTTTTTCTCTTTGCTCAAGTGAAACAGAACCTTGTAAACCATTTCAGCTGAAATAGTGAAAATATAGTTCAGTTTAATGACGCTGTCTTTGACTGCGCCCTCGCTCTTGGAGAGTGGGATTCCCTTCATCTTTATGTTGCTGGTTATGCCTGCTACGATAACGTTTCCCAACTCTTCGAATAAGACCAGTGCAGGCTAATCTTTACTTCGGAGGTATCTGTAAGCTGCACGGCTGCGAGTATGACGTCTCCAGCTTTAGGCATGCTCCCAAGCCTCATCCTCAGCGTTATCCCATAACTCTCGCATCTTAGCCTGCTGAACCATGTGAAGGAACTCATCATACTGCCTGCGGCTTCTGGATTCCTTCGCCAGCCTTATCAAGTTGGAAATGGTTTCGTTGTAGGTTTCTCTGGGATACCGCCTGAGGCTCTTCAACTCCTTAACTACGGCTTTCTTGAGCTGTATCGTGGTAATCCCGTCTTCACCCATTATAGCCACCACATAATTAACATGTAACCAACTACAATAAACCTTTTCAGCAAACACCATAAAATCAGCCAGATAACAACTTTAAAACATAGTCTAACTGCAGAAGAAAAAAAATCCAGTTATTAACACAAACAAACTTGGGCTGTTCTTAAAGTGGCATTCCATATTGCTAGCAATCCTAAATGTAATAACACAAGGAAAAGAATAAAACTCATTATTGAAATTCAAAATTCATTCAGTCTATAGGCTTTGAAGAAACTCGCTTACCGTTGATATCCGAGTTTTCTGGTAACTGCCTATTTTGAGCAGATGCCTATCTCCGCTGACAATGTAATCTGCGCCTGCCGCCAAGGCGCACTCGATAAACTTGTCATCTGCCGGATGCTCCACAACAACACTAACGCGCTTAGACACCTCAACAAACTTGACAACCTTGAGCACAGCTTCCATCAAGTCTTTATGGCGTAAACCTGCAGCTTGATACACCTTTCTAAGCTTAGGATAGTTCAAAACTTGGCTGATTTCCCAAACAATTTCCTCAGACGCCACAATCGCAACTTTACCTTCTTCAGCCGCCTTTACGATTTCGGCGGGCTTTCCGCCCCAAAGCAAAGCGGAAACCCAAACGTTAATGTCAAGAACTACTTTGGGCACGCGCTTCCTCGACAAGGGCACCGATGTCTTCCTCCGAAAGCCCCAGCTGCCTAACCTTGCTCCAAACTGGCTTCATGGCTTCTTCAAAAGATTTATCCACAATCTTCTTGAGCACAACTGTGTCGTTGATGGCTATGGCTAAGATTTTTTCGCCCTTCTTTAGGCTGGCGGCTTTCCGCACGTTAGCGGGAATGACTACTTGGCCTTTGGAGGAAACCTTGGTTGTTGACGCTTCAACCACGCTCTCACCACAGAATAGTAAGAATATTCTTACTTATAACCATGCCGCAAACAAAACCAGCCTAATCTAAACAAAAAATAATTGAAAACCTGCAAACAACACTTTTTACAAAAAACCAAGCAAATTCCAACAACCACAGGAAGAAACACTTCTGAATTTGACATTTCCAGACAGTTTCCGTGAGACCTCCTCACAAGGAACGTCAATAGAGGCTGCATGGAGTTTCCGTGAAAGCGCCAGATAGTTTTTGAATTTACGCTTCATCACAATTTCAGGTGAACATAAATTGGCAAGTTTAATGCGAGTCTGGAAATCCACCGAAAATTTTGTGGTAGCGTCGCTGACAGCGTATTTTCCACGCAATAAGGAGGCATTAGCATATGTCTGCGTGGGTCGCATCTGCATGCTTGAAGTCTATTAGCTTCAGCAGCGGCGGTATGTGGTAGGCGTACTTGGCTATTCTTGCTTGGCTTGCCAAGTGGTCGAGGAAGCGGAGGGCTGTCTGGTCGTTTTCTTCGAGCGCGGCGATAAGGCGCTTGTACCTTTTTACTCGTGTGGACAGTCGTGTACTTCACTCAATTTTTCTCTAATGGGGAAAGGTTCATGGATGTTAACAGGCGGAGAAAAGGAGTTGAACCCAGATTCGTTGGCGACATCGCCAATTTTGCTTCTCCTAAGCACCTTCCTCTCTTTTTTCAGGTGCATTTGTTTCTCTCAGCGCTAATCTGAAAGGAAACGCTAATCCAGAGGGCCATTTGTACTGAAAATATCCCCCCTTTCTTTATTCTAAATAGATTTAGGGGTCATTATTCTGGGTCTGCTGGGATTTGCTGCTGAGTCCCAGTGGCGAGGGCTCCCGCCGCCCTTTTTTGTTTCGATGGAAATTGATGCGAAGCCTTCGCCTATCAAGTTATGCAGCGATTTATAGCTATCACAACTGATTATTATCGAGCAAGTTGAAGAAAGCAAACCAAATAATCTACGAGCATACACAAGTAGAAAAGATGCTTCACCCAGTAAACGTGTGGTTTCTCCCTTTCAGGTGGGGAACCAACACTTACAGAGGCTGCGAACACAACTGCGTCTACTGCAACGCAAGATACACACACGAATACCTGGGCTTGGGTACCAAAGAATTCTCATACAGAATAATCGTAAAAGACAAGGCGGCTGAAGCTTTGGACAAGGAATTTTCAAGGCCAAAATGGAACAAACTGAAAACCGTCAACTTGTCAACGGTTACTGACCCCTACAAACCCGCTGAAAGCGAATTCAAAATTACCCGAAGCGTTTTGGAAGTGTTTTTGAAACATCATAATGCCTTGCTTCTCACAACGAAATCTGACCTTGTTCTAAGAGACTTAGATTTGGTTACTGAGATAGGGAAAACGGGCTTTCTTAATGTAGTGATTACCCTGCCCACTGTTGATGAGGGCTTGAGACATAAAATCGAGCCAAATGCACCCAGCGTAGAAAGAAGGTTAAAAACAATTCAGCAGCTGCACCAGGCAGGCATCAAAACAGGCGTAACCGCGATCCCACTTCTGCCACTCATATCGGACAACGCCGCAAGCGTTGAGAGCCTAGTTAAGGCGATTTCGGAGGCAGGAGCTGACTACATGATTGTGGACTTGCTGAATTTCCGCGGGGAAACAAGAAACCGATTCATGGGATTTATAAACGCTAATTATCCAGAGCTGAGAACCGAATATGAGCGGCTTTATAAAGCAGACTACTGCGATAAGGACTATTCAAAACAGGTGAGAAAGCAAGTTAATGCCCTTATTAAGAAAGCTAAATTGGACAATTACGCGCTCATGTTCTCCTACAGAAAAAGCGTGCGCTAAGGGCTGATTAGGTTCACCGTGTGCTGCTAAATATTTTGGAGTAAGAGACTTAATCCCAATAGAAAAAGCAGTGCCGCTCCGAAGATTTGTCCTTTGTAAACTCCGATTTTCTCCCCAATTTTGAATCCGGCGAATCCGCCTGCGTACGCTGAAAAGTAAGTGAAGATCCAGAGGACAATCATCAGAATCCATATGCTTTCTTGCAATAGCCCCAGCGTTATTCCTACTGATAAAACGTCGAAGCTGGTTGCGATTATTAAGAATAGAATGATCTTTAAACCGAGGTGGCGGTAGGGCATAACTGAATTTTTGCGTTTCTTTAAGGCGTCAATTACCAAATAGATGCTTAAGAGCGTGAGAAGCGCAAATCCTGCCCAAGGGCCGATGCCCACTATGAATTGGGCAATGAAGCTGCCCAGCCACCAGCCTACCGCTATAAAAAAGACTTGCCCGATGGCGCAAGTAAGCCCAACAATATTCATGTTTTTTAGGAACGTGGCTTTGGTTTCGACTAAGCCAAAAGACACTGCAATCGTAAAAGAATCTATGATAAGCGCTAAACTTAGCAAGAGGGTTTCTACGAGTTGCATAACTACCCAAACATCTCAAACCCTAATAATGCTTCGCGTACAAATTGCGAATATCTTCTAAGCGAATGCGCACTCGAGGAGCTCAAAGGATGTCAAATTGATGGATTGGCGGATGTTTGAAAAGATATCCTTGCTCTGTTAAGCGTTACTATAGCGCCAACTTGCAGGAGCAAAACAAGTCCAGCCAAAACAATCCATGAATAACCATAGTCTAGGAGGAAACCAAAGATTACCCCGCTTGCCAGCGTGCCAACACCCAAAATCGTGTTGAAAACCCCGTATGTTGTGCCTCTCTTGCATAACGGGATAAACTTGCATACTGCAGCGCGGTACATCGACTCTTGCATGCCCAAAACGAGACCAAACATTACACAAGCCGCGATTACGCCTGCAAGGCCTCCAAAAAAAGAAAATCCCTTATAATCTATATCTGTTCTACTGTAGGTATTTATTTAACTCGCATGCAAAAAGCGGATTTACCTCTTCTTTCGAATATAAACAATAATACCTAAGACACATATAGCAAGAAAGATAACTGCAGCAATTATTAAGAATGTATTAGTTAGCAAGAAACTAAAAATGCCTCCATCTAAACCTTCGTTTTGTTTATCAGGCAGATAATCCTTCCAATTTTCAACTTCTGCTTGCACATCAAAAGATGTTTTGCTGCCCAAGCCCTGGCTCGTCGCAGTAACCTTCTCTCCCTCACCTACAATTATGATCGCGCCAGAAGTTTTGCTTCTAAATTCCACTGTTCCCTCAATAACTTTGATTGTTGATTGTTCATTTTTCTCTTCAAGAACAAAAGTAGTGCCTTTAATTCCAGCAACTGCTTGACCCATCTCAATATCCATCTGTCCCTCAATTACCATTTTCTTCATATTCGACCATAATCGCCCGCTAAGCAGCTTAAGCAGGTTATCAGCATCTGGGGTGGCCTTTCCAAGTATTATCGTCGTGTCCTCTTTCAGAACAAAAGTACTCATGTCTCCAAAAGATAGTATAGCTGAACTCCTATCTGATGTTCTGATTTTTGTTCCATACGGCAATTTCATATCCAGCTTTGCAAAACTCCATTCATCCTCCCCATCATAGACTGGGTTTCCATCACTATCATAACCTGAAGGTAAACAAATCTCAACCTGCCCAGCTAAATCAGAAAATTTAGCGCCTGAATCAGGAAAATCATCACCTACCTGCTCACTGATTGCAACCCGATAAGGCAAATCAAACTCTCCCAAGGTATAATCCATAACCGAATGCTTTACAGTGCCACTCTGCGGGTCGACAAAGACGTTTCCGCCGCTGCCGAAACAATGTAGGCTACCTTCCAGATTGTTCTTAGTAATTTTCTTTTCTGAAATCGTTAATTCATAATGCACCTTTATTGATGGGTCCTGCGTGCTACTTTGACCTAATATTGCTCCAGATAGAATACCTGTTTGCTGATTGTAATCTATTGTGATCACGAGGTATACTCTATTGAAATCAAGGTTTTCTTCAGCAAAGTGGCCATCCAACGTAGCGGGGGCGTTGGCGCTTCGTAGAAAACCTTTGCCTCCAACAACCTCCACTGTTTTTGATGAAAGCCAAGTTACCGGATAGGGAAGGTTGTCACCAAACGTTATATCAAAGGTGGCGGGCAAATTTTTCTCTGCCGCTTGAGTTACAACCAAAAGAGCCGATGAACTTAATAAGAAGACAATTAGCAAAGAGATCGCAGTTTTAAACATGCCGTGATCAGAAAGAAAATCTCCCATTTAAGATTTTTCATTTTAAAGGCTCTGTCTCTTAATTTCGGGTGTTTTAATATGTACGTCTCCTAATACTATCAGCTATCTGTTTGGTTTTAACTGAAAAGCCCCGACTTTTCAAGAAAACAATCATTTAAAGGCAGCGCATAAACTTGGAAACCCACGAATCAATCAGATAACCTTTCACACCTTCCGCCATTGGAAAGCCACAATGGAATACCACAAAACCAAAGACATACTCCACGTAATGCGACTACTAGGCCACAAAAACATCAAAAACACACTCATCTACACCCAACTCGTAACCTTCGAAGATGATGAATACATCTGCAAAACAGCCGAGAACGTCAAAGAAGCCAAAGAACTCATCGAAGCAGGCTACCAATACGTCTGCGACATGGACAGCCTAAAGCTCTTTAGAAAACGCAAGTAAGCCAAAAGTATATGGGTTTATCCGTAGAGCTGGGGATGGGAGTTGAACCCATATAGAGCAGCTCTGCAGGCTGCCGCCTGAACGGTTCGGCCACCCCAGCACGTTGATTATAGGGTTCGGTGTGGGATAAAAATGTTTCATGTGGTTTGTTGTGGGTTTAGGTTGAGTTTTTGTTGGATTTCTTTGTAGGTGTTTAGTGCGGTTTGTTCATTCGGGGTGTTTTTTATGAGTATGCGTCCGTTGTTGAAGAGTGTTATTTCTGTGTTGTTGTGTTTGAATATTATTGCTGTTTGGGTTTTTTTGTGTGTTGTGTAGTGTTGTTTTATTGTTTGATAGATTTTGGTGAGGTTTAAGTTTAGGGGTTTTTCTGGGTTTATGTTGGCTGTGTTTGCGCCGCAGAGCCATATGAGTTTTGCGTTTTGTTTTTGTTGTGTTGGGGTTTGTTGGCATGTGGGGCAGTTTGGGCGTTTTTTTATGTCGATTGTTGTGAATGTCATGTCGTTGAAGTCGCAAATCATGAGTTTGCCTTTTAGAGTTGCACCTATACCCGTGATAGTTTTTATTGTTTCCATGGCTTGTATGGTTCCTATAATTCCCGGTGTTGGGCTGAGTACTCCTCGTGTGTCGCATTTCAAGAGGTTGTTGTCTGATAGGTTTGGTAGTACACATTCCAAGCAAGGTGTGTTTGGTGGGGTGAATACTGAGATGTTGCCTTCCATGCCTATTGCTGCACCGAAGATGTAGGGTATGTGTAGTTTGGTGGCTGTTTGGTTGATTATGTAGCGGGTTTGCATGTTGTCGAGGCCGTCTACGATGCAGTCTGTGTTTGTGAGGAGTTTTTCGGCGTTGTTTGGGTTTAGGCTTTCTGGTATCGGTTCGGCTTTTATGAATGGGTTGAGTTTTCTAAGTCGCTTTGCGGCGATTTCGGCTTTTGGGTAGTGTAGATCTTTTGGTGTGTAGAGGATTTGGCGGTGGAGGTTTTGTGGTTCTACTGTGTCTTGATCTATTAGTTTTAGGTGTCCCACCCCTGAAAGCGCTAAGTATAATGCAGAAGCGGTTCCTAGTCCGCCTAGGCCGACTATGGCTACTTTTGCTTTTGCAAGTTTTTCTTGTCCTTCAATGCCGAGTTCTTTCATGATGGTTTGGCGGCTGTAGTATGTTGCGGCGAGCGTTTTTTTGTTTATAGTTTGCATTTTTTGTACACGTCTCTTGTTTAATGTTTTTGTTTGGTTTAATATTTGCTTTTTTGGCGAATTGTTTTTAGTATGTGGTTTTGACTTTGGCTATTATATCTGCCTCTTCTGGTTTTTTTGTCTGTTCTTACTCGGGTTATTCTCTTGAAGCGGAGCGCCATTTGGCTTTCGTATTTTGGCTATCTTCTGGAAGCGAGTAGCCCAAGATCATGAATACGGCAGGTTCGGTTTCTTCTGCGTCCAGAGTTTTGAGAAAATTGGCTGTAGGTGTATTTCGGTGCGTTTGCGTGTAGCAGCTACTTTTTCGAGGAGTCCTACTAAAGTTTTGAAAAGTGCTAGGCATGATTAGGAAGCCTTTGCTCTAGAAGAATGGTATTAAAGTTTTTTATTGTTTTCTCAGTTTAGTTTATGCACTATTACAGGTGAATAGAAAAAGCAGATTTGATTGTAAGCACTGACTTGTTTAAAAGGAGCTTTCAAGTTTTTCTTTGGTTTCTTTGATTTTCTTTTCCAGTTCTGCTACTTTCTGTTGGTTGCCTAAGGCTTTGTGGCAGTCTTTTGCGTAATCTAACGCGCTTATGGCATAGCGGTCGAAGCCTTTTTCGAACGAGAGCTCAGCGGATTTAGTGAATTGTTCGATGGCTTTTTCGTATTCTTTGAGTGCGAAGCTGCATTCGCCTGCTTTGTAGTACATTGTTGCGGCGTCGAAGTAGTTTTGAGCTTTGCGGTAGAGTTCAGCTGTGCGTAGGAAGAGTTCGCGAGCTTCTGCGTACTTGCCTGAGTCCATAAGGTTATTCGCGTCTTTGTGCATTTTAACTGGGTCTTCTCTAACTTTTTCGGTCATTTTGTTGCCAACTCGCTATTATCATGTAGCGTTCTTGCATTTAGATTTTCCCCTTGCAGAGAGTGGAAAAGAACTATAGCTCCTTTATTTATAGTTCCTCTGTATACTGCGGAAAGAAGTGCTGTGGATAGACCCTCTATAGTTTTCTGCATAGAACTGGCTATTAGGCTGCAAATATAATGGTGTGCTTGGTGATAATTGTATTAAAGCGCTCTGAAGTATTCGCTCTCTTTTCCATTTTTGCCTTTTCTCTTGCAAGGAGAGAATATAAAAAATAAAAGTAACCTCAATAAGATTATAGCGGCTAATAATGCAGTGATTCACTTGGGCACGAACAAAACCATTTTGAGAACACCGCTTAAATTGGCAATAGCCTCAGTATTCGCTGCCTTAACATGCGTAGCCACTTTAACACTAATCATAACTATCCCCGCCACCACGGGCTACTTTAACCTAGGCGAAACCGTTATTTACGTCGCGGCATTGCTTTTCGGTCCTCTCGTCGGCGGGATAGCAGGCGGAGCAGGCGCAGCAATTGCTGATATAATAGCCGCTCCACAATTCGCTATAGGAACCTTGATAACAAAGAGTTTCGAAGGCGCCATTGTGGGTTTCTTGAACAAAAAACTCCAACAGCGAAACCGAAACTTCACTTTAAGCGCCACAATTGCCGTCATCATCGGCGGACTGGAAATGGTCGCAGGCTACTTCATTTATGAACAACTTGCACTTGGCTACTCGTTTGCCGTAGCACTTGTGGAAGTCCCATTCAATATCGTGCAAATACTCGTTGGACTGCTTGTTGCACTGCCAATAATGCACGCGGTTCTGCGCGTTTTCCCACAACTTAAAAGCTAGAGATGCCACATTTTAAGCAGTGTTCAAAATGAAGTTGCCGCCGGGAAAAATTCCAATAGACATCCTCGAGAAAGTTGTCTTCAAAAACCTAGGCGCTGAACGGCGAGAAGTCACAGTTGGTCCAACCGCTGGAGTAGACGGTGCGGTCCTAGACTTAGGAGATAAATCACTAATCGTTTCTATGGATCCGATTACAGGCGCGGTAGAGCGCATAGGCTGGCTTGCTGTGAACGTAAACGCCAATGACGTAGCCACTTTTGGCGTTGCACCTGCCTTCCTGTTCTCATGTATAATGCTGCCTGAAAAAGCCGACAGCACAATCGTTGACGCTATATGTACACAGATGAACGCTGCTGCAAAAGATTTAGGCGTAGCCATAGTCGGCGGGCACTGCGAATCCACCCCCAGCTTAACCCACCCAATAGTAGTAGGCTGCATAATGGGCATAACAGAAAAAGGCAATTATGTAACAGCTGCTGGAGCAAAACCACACGACAGACTCATCCTAACAAAAAGTGCCGGCATAGAAGGCACCGCAATACTCGCTTCAGACAGAGAAAACGAACTAAAAAACGTGCTAAGCAACAACATAATACAGAACGCAAAAAACTTTTACAACCAAATAAGCGTAGTCAAAGATGCCTTAACCGCATACAAAACAGGCGGTGTCCACGCCATGCACGATCCAACAGAAGGCGGTATAGCTGGCGGAATACACGAAATAGCCGATGCGTCAGCATTAGGCGTAAAAATCCATGAAGCAGCAATACCCATCCAACCAGAAACAGCAAAAATCTGCAACTACTTCAAAATCGACCCTCTGCAACTAATAAGTTCAGGTGCCTTACTCATAGCTGCAGACGCAAAAAAAGCAGGAACAATAACCACAACACTCCAACAACACCAAATCAACACTGCAATAATCGGCGAATTCACCGAAAACCCAACCGAACGTTTACTCATCCACAAAAACGGTGTTACAGCACCTCTACCACGACCGACCTCAGATCACCTTTGGATGGCGTTAGCGAGATAAAACACCGTGAAGTGACAACTGCAGAAACCAATAGAACATAAAAAACGGATAAAACAAAGAATACAAATACATATGCGAATAAATTATACCACACTTAAATTCCAAAATCGCTTGCACCACCGCGTTCTCCAAACTCCAGTTTGACGGCGGCTTAAAATGTAAACAAAACGCGTTGTCTGCCACAACAATCTTGTATCCACGGGACTTAATCCAATTCATAATATACGCGTCCTCATAAACATGCAACTGTTCAGGAATCCTTATACCAGCTACTGCAGCACGACGAATAAGCGTATCATGTGTACCACCGCGAAGGTTAAAGCATTGCCGCGCAATTAGAAGTTGCAGTTTAATAAACCTCTTATCCCTGACATTAGGGACGACGTCAATATTGACTCCCCAAATGGCACCAACATTTGATCCGACATGTTTAGCTGCATGCTTAAACCAACCTTTACTGAGAATAACATCGCTGTCTACAAACATGAACCATTCAGTCGAAACATACTCCAAAGCTTTCTGTCGAGCTTGAGCACGCGAACCGTTCATTCTCAAAACCTTTATGTTGCCATATTTCTTCTTAGCCTTATGCAAAATCTCCATTGTCGCATCAGTGGAAAAACCATCGATAACTATCAACTTATTAACAGGCACATTTGCATAAATAGACTCCAAACACCTATCGAGCAAATGTTCACTATTCTTAGTGAGAACCACGACATCAATCGTCTGCATCTCTACCATTCCACGCCTTCCACTTACTATTCATCTTCGAATACGAAACACTGAACCATCTAAAAACCAAAAAACGTATTTAAATCCTCACACCCTTCCGTCACGGCATAAACAGGCGCTTCAACTTTCAGGATCATGGAAAATTTTTTATGCACATGAAAACATAACACACATACCGGTGTTGTAATGGCAAAAGCCAAGAAAGCTGAAGAAGTCAAGAAAAAAGAAGCTTACTACGCCAAGCAAGAAAAGAAAGCCAAAGAAGTCAAGAAGAAATAGAAACTGAACCGAGAAACTTTGGAATGCAACGCGGTTCACTCAACGCGTTGAAATGTTCCAACTCACTCTTACTCAAAGGTATAACTATCCTAGATACTAAACCATGCAAACTATAGGGCAAACGAATCAACCGCATTTCACCAGCAGTCACCCACTCATCGATACCAAACCCTCTCTTTTTAACAACACGCGCCAGCTTGCGTCGCTGAACTTCACTTAGAACATAAGCAGTTTCATCAAAAACATGAATATGAAATCCTCTGCCCGAATAGACAATGCGCAAATCAGAGAACTGCTTCTCCAGATACTCATATAAGCCAATAGCCTGCTCTTTAACCATTTCCAACTCCAACTCACAAAAGCTTAAGCCTTGATGCCGTTTCATTTTGTCTGCCAAACTGCCATGTAACGGGCAAACTATGTTCTCTGGATCCAAATCAAACACTAACTCTTGACCTATCTTGCGATCGTTTGCACCGTAAATGTTCCGATCGTAATACACGGATTCGGGTAGAAATTCAATTATTTGATTTGCTACTTCATTCAAGTCACCGTATTCGTCTATCACAATGGTTGTATCTGCGTCTTCACGGTACGCTTCAGGATAAATACATGTGTGCCTGCCAATAATAACAGCAAATTTGACTCTGCCTGATTTCTTACTGAGCCATTCTGCTACTTTTGCAATGTTGAATTCGGCCGTGTAAAACTGGCGGCGCTCCTCAAGTGTAGAATAGCGCATACCATTGGGAAAATTGTACTGAACCATAGCAAATCATTATAGAATTCATATCGCCACAAAAAAGTTTACTGGCAAAACACTTTAGCACATAAATTAAGCCGTGGTGTAAAAAGGCAACAGAAAATCTAATATTCAGATTCTAAGAAAAAATTAGTGGTGAAATTTTGCCCATAGACCCTGATTTCCAAACTAACCGTCAAATCGTAACAGAGCATAATGGACATAAAGTGTGGGGGCCTGTAGAACCACCGCAAAAGCTTGGAATTCATGGGACAACCAGCGCAGTTGACTGGGACTTATGCATCGGTTGCGGCACATGTATAGAGCTTTGTCCTGTATCACTTTACGATTGGTCTGAAGCGCCAGGGCATCATACGTCTGAGAAGAAAGCCGACCCAGCACGCGAGAAAGACTGCATACAGTGTTTAGCATGTGAAATGAACTGCCCGACTGCCGCTATAAAAATAGCAACGCCTTAAAAACTAAAACTATTCACTCGTTTATGTCCTCCCGTTTTTCCTCTTTAAGTATCCGCGCTTTACTGCAGTTTTTAAAAGTTATATAGAACTTGCGCCATTAATATATTCCAGGTGGGCTTTTTGGGTTGTTGGAAATGGTTTAACGGTGTCTTGAAGGAAGCTAATGTGGCGGTCACTGAAGCTAACAGCAAGAAAATCGACGACGTTATCCACAAGTATATTGGTGAACAAGTCAGTCTCGGCCGTTGCTCCGTAGACTGGCGGAAAGCTCGCAAAGAAATAAATGAGAGTCCACAAATGAGGAAGGAACTAATCGAAAAGCTGAAAGCACTTGGATAAAACGCAGTTGCAGCTTCATAGTCTCTTTTTTAGTAGTCCTTATATGTGAAAGCGAGTATTCATATTATATTGAGGCTTGAAAAATGGACAAGTGGGAATGCACAATATGCGGCTACGTCTACGATCCCGAATATGGAGATCCAACACGTAACATACCACCAAACACGCCTTTTGAGCAACTCCCTGAAGACTGGACATGCCCAGTGTGTGGCGCAGCAAAAACCTTTTTCGTAAAAAAGCAAACAAAGTAAAAAATTGGTTAAATCCTGACTTTAGCTGCTATTTGTCTGCCAAACTCGAAGCATCTCTTTAAGTCATCAGCGTCTGGGATAAACTTTACCTCCACGCCCGGTTCATAAACGTCAAAACCAAACTTTTTAGCAGTTTCAATCATATTTTTCACCGCGCCGCCACCCCAACCGAAAGAACCGAAAAAACCCCAGAGTTTACCCTTCGGCTTTAAGCCGCCTGCATATGTCAAGAAAGAGCTTACAGTTGGAAACACGCCATTGTTAAGCGTCGGCGAACCTACAATAACCGCTGCCGCATCCAAAATCTCAGTCATTACCTCAGTTAAATCTGAAGCACGCAACTTAAGCGGCTTTGCAGTCCAGCCTTCGCTGGCTACACCCTCCGCTATGGCACGCGCCATTTTGTCGGTGCTGCCCCACATTGTGTCGTAAACAATAACTGCTTTTCGCTTGGCGGTGCCGTTGCTCCAGTTCAAATACGCCTGAATTATCTTCGAGGGGTTGCTACGCCAGATTATTCCATGGCTTGGTGCAATAACAGCTGGGGCAATGCCCATCTGCACGACTTCTTGAATCTTGCGTGTTATCAGCGGAGCCAAAGGCATCAGAATATTCGCGTAATATGTTGCGGCTTCCTCCATTAACGTATGTTCCTCAACTTCATCATCAAACCGTTCTGTGCTGGCGAAGTGTTGCCCGAAGGCGTCATTCGACATTAGGATCTTGTCTTCTACGACATACGTGAACATGCTGTCAGGCCAATGCAGCATTGGCGCTTCCACAAAACGCAGTGTGCGTTTGCCCAGTTTTAGCTCATCTCCTGTGCGTACAGTTTTAATGTTGAATCCTGTGCCATAGTGCTCTGTTATTGCGTCTTTTCCACGTTCTGAAGCGATTATTACAGCGTTTTTTGCGTATTTTGTGATTTCAGGTAGACTGCTTGAGTGATCCATTTCCACATGATTAATTATTACGTAGTCGATTTTCGCTGGATCTGTGATTTCGCATATGTTGCGCAGGAGTTCAGCGGAGAACGTGTGTTTTACGGTGTCCACAAGTGCCGTCTTTTCATCTTGAACCAAGTATGCATTGTATGTTGTCCCCCTACGTGTAATGTAGCCGTGGAAGTCTCTTATGTTCCAGTCTACAACGCCGACCCAGCTGATACCTTCTGCTAAAACAGCTTTCATTTTCTCATGCTCCGTAACCTTATCCTTTTATTACGGTCAAGTTATATGCTGTTTTCACGTTTGCTTTCTCAAAAAGTATGCCTACTGGACAGTTTTTCAACGTTACTTCGTGGAGACGTTGAACGCGGTCTTGTGGAGCGTCGGTTTTGACCGTTATATCGAATGTTTCTTCAGTTATTGTACCTGCTTCCTCACTTTTAATAGCTGTAACTTTGACGGTTAATCCATGTAGAGTTATGCGCATTCGTTTGGCAGCTAACGCCATCACAGTTGCGTAGCAACCAGCGTGGCTCATAACGCATAATTCAAGCGGCGTAGCGCCTGCATCTGTGCCTGTACCAGCGGGCTGGTCAACTATAACACGGTGTGATCTCCCGTTTTCGAGCGCTATCTGAACGCCTTGAAGTAGTTCAGCTGACGCATGAAGTTTCGCGGTCATACCTTCATCTCCGAATGGTTTTGTGAGCGTTTCATATGCTTTTGCCCTTCAGCAATTATCTTTTTCATATTTCAGCTACCTCATTTTTTATTTTAAAACTAAGTGGTGTTTCATAGGTGCGGCTATTTATATATGGATTTCGTTTCTGCCAGCCTTTGGGATTCGCGTTCATAAAGGTAATATTCTCGTGGGTTATAATTATTAAGAAGCGAAGTCTATGATTTATCGTTGGCTAGTTTGTTAGGATTGAGGTTTAATGAGTTTGATACCTTGGGATAAAAAGGAACAGCTTAAAGCTGAATTAAAAGAGAAACTGGACGGTGCCGTGAAGATCGTTATGTTTACGCAGGAAGTGGAATGTCGCTTCTGCGCAGACACTCGGCAGCTTGTTCAAGAATTTGCAGAGTTAAATGAGAAGATAAAAGTAGAGATTTACGATTTTGTGGCTGATGCTGCAAAAGCCAAAGAGTACGGCGTCGACAAGATCCCTGCTATAGCGGTAATTGGCACGCGGGATTATGGTGTACGCTTTTATGGCATGCCTTACGGGTATGAACTGCGGACGTTGGTTGAGGCAGTTATTGCTGTTTCAAGGGGCAGAACCGATTTGTCTGACAAAACAAAGGCAATTTTAGCTGACGTGAAGACGCCTGTGCGCATTCAGGTTTTCGTGACTTTGACCTGTCCCAACTGTACTGCCGCAGCGGCTGTGGCATACAAGTTGGCAGTCGAAAGCACATGGATACATGCTGACGTTATTGACGCTGGCGAGTTTCCAGTTTTAGCGCAGAAATACGCCGTCATCGGCGTGCCGAAAGTTGTAATCAACGATAAAGTGGAGTTTACAGGCGCTTTTAGTGAGGACTTATTTGCGGAACATGTGCTACTCGGCGCATTCTAAGGCTAACAGGGATTACGTTGTGAGTGAAAAAGGCAAAAACGATGGCATCTCGCTGGTTTTCGTTTACAGCGGCGACTTCATGGAACGTGTAATACGCAATCTCATCAATGACCCCTGTTTTTGCCAGTCATGCGGGCTTTACTGTGAGTCCTGCAAGTACAACGCCTACAGTTATGTACGGAACGTGCGTGCTGCAGTGCAGTTGCCTAAGCCAACGGATTTACCCGAGTTCATTGATGATCCTCAAGAATATATGCCGAAAAAACTGCCTAAGGCCGATATCTGCTTGTCGTCAGGTTTACATAAGGATCTCTTGTTAGAACTGCCTGAGCATATTGCTAAGGTGGGTGTGAAAGCGTTAATTGTGCCTATAGAGGATTGGCAGGAGGTGCCCGCTGGCGTAAAGAAACAGGTTGAAACTAAATGCGGCGAGTTAGGGTTGGAGTGTGCGTTTCCGAAGCCTTTTTGTACGCTTGTGCCCGAGAAGGATAAGCCTACAATTGCGCAGTTTATTGCTGAGCTGCACGTAGGGCGTCCACTACTGGAGATTTCTTTGGCTTCCATCGGCAAGGAGGAAGTCATTGAGTGCGCCGTGGTTAGACGCAGTGCTCCATGTGGATCTACATGGTACATCGCGCGGAAACTTGCAGGCGTATCCACGAAGCAGGAAACGCTTTATGATGCCATTGCAAAGGCGCATCACAGTTATCCGTGTACGGCTACTATGAATACGGATCCAGAAACCAAGGAACCCATACTGCATATAGGTGGCTTCACAATAAGAGAAGAAGTAGATAAAGCCTTAGAAAAAGCACGGATTGAAAAATTGCGGTTGCAATCTGGGCGGCTAATGGTTTAGGCGAATAGCGTTCCAAATGGGTTTGTCAATTATTTTTGAAAAAACAGAATAAAAAATCGTGTGTATTAATCTTTTAGCAGTGATCACCGCAACAACAGCATCCGCCTGAATGCCCAGATTTGCCAGCAGCGTATTTCACTGGGTTTTTATCGAACGTTGCCTTGCAAGAAGCAGCACAGAAATAGTACGTCTTGCCCATATAGTCTGATTTGAATTTGGCGGTTTTCTCATCAACGGTCATTCCGCAAACTGGATCTTTCGCCATAACTTTACTTCACCTCCTGCATCGTATGTGCATTTTAAGCGTTAAACTTTTCTGACTTAAACTTCGCCAATTTAAGCGTGGCTGAGTTGCTGACTACTGTAAGCGAGCTTATGGCCATGGCGCCAGCTGCAAGCATTGGATCCAACCGTAAGCCTACAGGCGCGAGTATTCCCGCAGCAACTGGGATCATCACAATGTTATAGATAAATGCCCAGAACAGGTTCGTGTTAATCTTCCGCATGGTTTTCTTGCTGAGCTCCACGCCGAGCGCTACATCGCGTAAATCATCTCTAATAAGCACGATGCCGCCTGTTTCCTTGGCAATATCCGTTCCGCTTCCGATTGCGATGCCTATGTCCGCCTGCGCTAGAGCTGGCGCATCGTTTACGCCGTCGCCTACCATCGCAACGACTTTGCCCTCATTCTGCAGTTTTTTGATAACGTCCACCTTCTGCCATGGGAGCACGTTGGCGATTACAGTGTCTATGCCCAACTGCGCGGCAATAGCTTTTGCGGTTCTCTCATTATCGCCTGTGAGCATAGCGACCTCCAACTGCATATCTTTTAACTGTTGTATTGCTTCCGCAGCGTTCTCCTTAGGCATATCCATAGCCGCAATTAAGCCTGCAACTTCGCCATCTACAGCAAGTAGCATGACAGTTTTTCCTTGACTTTCCAAAGTTGTTAAGTCAGCTTCAATCTCTGTGAAAGCCACATTCTCCTCTTGCATTAGCGTGCGGTTACCTAAAAGTATTCTTTTGCCCTTAACTGTGCAGCGGACTCCACGTCCAGGTAAAGCCTCAAATGATTCGGCATTTACAAGTTTAAGCCTGTTTTTTTGCGCATAACTTACGATGGCTTCTGCCAGCGGGTGCTCCGAGCCCTTTTCAGCTACGGCGGCATAGCGTAACACATCCTTCTCTGTGTAAGCGCCGTATGCTTTGACGTCAGTTACGGAAGGTGCGCCCTTTGTAAGGGTTCCTGTTTTATCAAATATAACCGTAGTAAGTTTTCGTGCTTTCTCCACGTATTCACCGCTACGGAGTAATACGCCATATTCAGCGCCCTTGCCTACGCCGGCAAGAATAGCGGTAGGCGTAGCAATACCTAGTGCGCACGGGCAAGCTACCAGCAACACCGCCAGCAGTGTTAGGAAGGCAGTGGAGAACCCCGCCGTTACATACCAGTAAATAAAGGCAACAGCAGCAACTGTGAAGACTACTGGTACAAATCTGGCTACAATTCGATCTGCAAATTTCTGCACTGGAGCGCTTGATGCTTGTGCCTCCTCCACCAACCGCACGATTTGCGCAAGAGCTGTATCTTCACCTACACGTGTGGCGCGGATATGGAGGAGCCCTGTCTTGTTGATTGTGGCGCCGATAACTTCGCTGCCCACGGTTTTTTCCACAGGGATACTTTCGCCTGTGAGTAATTTCTCGTCCACTGAAGAGTATCCTGCGGTAACAACACCATCTGTTGGTATTTTTTCGCCCGGCTTCACAATTAGCGTGTCGCCCACCTGCAACTCATCTATAGAAAGTTCAATTTCCTGACCATCTCGCAGCACACGCGCCATTGTTGGACGCAGCTCCAGCAGTTTCCTTATCGACGCTGCGGATTTGCGGCGTATGATTTCTTCTATGTATTTGCCAAGGAGAACAAAGGCGAGTATGCCTACTGCTATTTCAAGGTATGATATGCCTTCGTGTGTAACTGTTGGCAGAAACGTGCCAAGAGCGCCATACGCCCATCCTGCCAACACGCCTGTAGCCACTAGCACATCCATGTTTATTTTACGGTTCCTAAGAGAATAGTATGCACCTTTAATAATGCTGAACCCTGCTACCCAAACTATAGGCGTTGAAACTATGAAAATAGCTAAACCATAAACTGAAAGCCCGCCTGCAATTTCCAAATACATTATAGTTGCAACGATGCCGAACAGCGAAAGCACACGTAATGTGCCTGCTGCCAAAACGCCAAGTAACGTAAGCGTAACACGACGTTTCATGGCTTTCAGTTCACGTTCAGGCGCCTCATACACATCTGCACATTGCTGGCTACAGAAGTAGTACCATCGGTCACCTATCTTACGTTTGATGGCAGTTTCAGTATTAACCATCATGCCGCATACAGGATCTCTTACTTGTGCCATAATTGACCAGACTTCTGAAAAAACGGTTTATGCTAATGGGTTAGATAACATAGCTTATGAACTTATCTATCCTACACAATATTCCATGTTGGACATGCCATACTAAGTGCCAAATCAAAAGATAAAAAGCACGAGAAACAGTAGCAATTGCCTATCGAAAAAGAAGCTTACTCCAATCTTTTGATAATGTGGTAGCCGAACTTTGTCTTCACGATACCTGAAGTTTCACCTTTCTTCAAGGCAAAAGCGGCGTTCTCAAACTCCTTAACCATCTTACCACGCGTAAACGTTCCCAAGTCACCGCCACGCTTACCCGAAGGACAAAGCGAAACCGCCTGAGCAACAGCGCTGAATTTTTCGCCTTTTTTCAAACGCTCCAAAACAGCTTTAGCTTCTACTTCAGTTTTAACGAGAATATGTGCACAGTGAATTTTATCTGGCATAAAAAATGGTATATACAATCATAGTTAATAACCCTTACTTGGCAAAGACTCGCTCCCTTTTTACTAAATCTGACATAACTCCCGTTCAAACATATTCTCCTCCCTTTCAGCTAAAATAATAACTTTATAAATGAAGCCACATGAAAAAAGCAGCTGCCCATTAAACAAATCAACACCAAGTATCCATCATGACAGTTTCACCCTGAATACTTTAAAGTTTATATAGGAATAAACCCCTGTTTCAACGTGTCTAATGTCATTCAGCATGGAGGGTTCTAATTGAGTGAAATCCAATTACGTGTAGGCGATGCAAGACAGCGTGATGTCGGCAGAGGCATCGCCCGCATAGACCAACGAGCAATGCAAAAGCTAGGCATAAGCGCAGGCGACGTAATAGAAATAGTAAACAAACGCACTACATCAGCCATAGCTTGGCCTGCGTACAGCGAAGACCAAAACCGCGACATCATACGCATAGACGGTTACACACGCAAAAACGCAGGTGCCGCCATAAACGAATACGTAATTGTAAGACCTGCAAAAGTTAAAACTGCATTAAGCATAACGCTTGCGCCTGTAGACATGCGGTTAAATGTGGATGAAGATTTCACAAACTTTGTCAGAAACCGCTTAATGGAAAGAACACTAGTAGAAGGCGACACCACACTAGTTATGATGCTGGGGCATGCAATACCATTCACTGTATCAAAAACTCGCCCACACGGCATAGTTAAGGTGACAACCGAAACCAAACTTACAATACTAAATGAGCCAGTACCAGAAGCAAAAGGTCTTCCAAGAACCACCTACGAAGACATAGGTGGACTGCATGAGGAAATCCAGCGAGTAAGAGAAATGGTGGAGTTACCACTACGGCACCCTGAACTCTTCCAACGCTTGGGGATAGAACCGCCAAAAGGCGTTCTCCTGCATGGTCCGCCAGGTTGCGGTAAAACTCTTTTGGCACGCGCGGTGGCTAACGAGTCAGAAGCCAACTTCTACTCTATAAATGGGCCAGAAATTATGAGTAAGTTCTATGGTGAATCAGAAGCGCGACTCCGCGAAATCTTCCAGCAAGCTCAACAGAACGCTCCAAGCATAATATTTATTGATGAATTAGACGCAATCGCGCCTAAACGTGAAGAGGTCACAGGCGAAGTTGAAAGACGCGTAGTCGCACAACTACTTGCATTAATGGACGGCCTGTCAGGAAGAGGAAACGTTATCGTCATAGGAGCCACTAACAGGCCGGGTGCACTTGATCCTGCGTTGAGACGCCCAGGCAGATTTGACCGTGAAATCGAGATAGGCGTGCCAGATAAGAAGGGGCGATTAGAGGTATTGCAAATACATACAAGAGGTATGCCGCTAGCGCAGTCTACCCATGATGAAAAAGAACCCAAAGGCGTTAACCTTGAAAAACTAGCTGAAATGACGCATGGGTACACTGGCGCTGACCTACAGGCCTTATGCAGAGAAACAGCGATGAAAGCACTGCGCCGTTACCTGCCGCAAATCAACCTAGAAGAAGAACGCATACCTCCGGAAGTGCTTGAAAAAATGGAAGTGCAAATGAACGACTTCCTAGAGGCGTACAAAGAAGTAACGCCTACAGCTATGCGTGAAGTATACATCGAGGTAGCCACAGTCCACTGGAGCGACATAGGCGGATTAGAAAACGTTAAACAGCACTTACGAGAAGCAGTCGAATGGCCGATGAAACAGCCTGAAATATTCAAGCGCATGGGAATAAAGCCGCCAAAAGGCATACTTCTTTATGGTCCGCCAGGTTGCGGTAAAACTCTTTTGGCACGCGCGGTGGCAACTGAAAGCGAAGCCAACTTCATATCTATCAAAGGTCCAGAAGTTTTCTCAAAATGGGTAGGCGAATCTGAAAAAGCTATACGAGAAGTATTCAGAAAAGCCCGCATGGCTGCTCCAGCGGTTATATTTTTCGATGAGATCGATTCACTTACACCCCAACGCGGTTCAGGAATGGGCGACAGCGGAGTAACTGAACGCGTAATCAGCCAGCTGCTTACTGAAATGGATGGAATTTTGACGCTCAATGACATAGTAGTTATAGCCGCGACTAACAGGCCTAACCTGATAGATCCTGCTGTGCTTAGACCTGGCAGATTTGATAGGCTCATATATGTGCCAGAACCTGACGAACAAAGCAGGCTCCAGATACTCAAACTTTACACGGCCAAGATGCCGTTAGCTAAAGATGTAGATCTAAATCAGTTAGCTTTAACAACAAAATACTATTCTGGCGCGGATCTAGAGAACCTATGCAGAGAAGCCGCGATGCACGCGCTGCGCAGAGATATAAAGGCAACTGAGGTTACAATGAAAGACTTCCAAGACGCAATGAAAGAAGTTGGTCCTTCAGTGACTCCTGACATGGAGAAATGGTACAAGAGCTTTATGCAGCAAGTGCGCCAGGTTCAGAAACCAGCTACGCCTGTTGCCTAGAGACGTGGAGCGAATGCCTGCTGCTAAAACGTGGAAAACACGCCCAGCACACTTTGTTTTAATAGAAATTTTAAGTAAAAAAGGTGATATGGCAGAGGACGACCTGTTTGAGGCGTTACAAAAAGAATATGAAGATTTAGGGTACAAAGACTTTAATGATTTACTGCTGCGTTTGGAAGTTGCTGGCAAAATTCGCTGTTCATCAATGGCTCGTGGAAAACGCCGAGTAGAACTCGTCCAATAGAATGCGCCTGCGTTATTCAACGTGTAGTGCAATGAAGTCTTTTGACGCTGTGGTTGTAGGCGGTGGACCTGCTGGTTCTTTCACTGCTTTATATCTTGCCAAACTCGGAGTTAAAGTAGTTGTCTTCGAAGAACATGCTGAAGTCGGCGTGCCATCACACTGCGCAGGGCACCTGAGTATTCGTAGCCTCCAAAATCTCGGGCTGTATCCTCTTGGCAAAGGCATAATTGAAAATACGTTCAAACAGGCGATTTTCTATTCGCCGTCGGGCATTGAGCTTTCTGTTTGTTTTCCGCGTCCAATAACATGTTCAGTTAATAGAGAATTGTTCGATAAGTACTTGGCAAGAACGGCGATGGCTGCGGGAGTCCATTACTGCTTTAACTCACGTGTTACTTCCTTACTTTTAGATCAGACTTCTGTGAGCGGTGTCAGAGTCGATAAAAATGGTGGTTGCGAAGACGTTTGGGCAAAGGTTGTGGTTGACGCTGAAGGAGTTTCCGCTCGCCTTGTGAAGCAGGCTGGTTTGCATTTCCCTAATAATGTTCCAATCGTTTACGCTGTTGAAGCGGAGGTTGATAACGTAAAGGACATAGTGTTAGATGCTGTTGAAGTTTTTCTCGGAACTAGTTACGCTCCGGGTTTTTACGGTTGGCTCATCCCACGATTAGACGGCACCGCCAAAGTTGGGCTTGCTGCAAGAGCGGGAAATCCGAAAACATTTCTAAATCGTCTTATCCATAGACATCCTGTGGCTTCGAGGCGGTTGAAGAACGCGAAAATTACGCGTTTGACTTTTCATTCTATACCCTTGGGTGGACCGTTGGCTCAGGCTTTCACTGGCGGTTTTCTAGCTGTTGGTGACGCCGCAGCTCAAGTTAAGCCAACGACAGGCGGTGGAGTGATTTTGGGTTTAACGTGCGCTCGAATAGCTGCTGATGTTGTGTGCGAAGCCGTAAGGCGGTGTGATGTATCTGCAGATTTTCTAAAACTGTACCAGAAACGCTGTAAAGAGGCTATCGGCTTCGATGTTGCCGTAATGCTTTGTTTACGCCGTTTCGTTGACTCCCTTTCGGACAAGCAGTTGGATGAAATTTTTCGGTTTTGTGCCAAAATCCAGCTAAGCAATGCGTTGAAGGATGTATACGAGATAGATCTTCAAGGTCGTACCTTGCTTTCATTGATAAAAAAACCCGTGGTGTGTATGGCTTTGACTTACTTCCTTGCGCGGTATCTGTCACAAACAATTAAAATGTTCCAGTTTCAAATGTAGCTTTGGCGGGGGTTTAGCGTCATGGGCGAGTTTGAGTATAAACAGGTTATAGTGTTTCGTTCTGATTTGAAGCTGAGCAAGGGAAAGATTGCTGCGCAGGCAGGTCACGCGGCTGTTTCTGCGGCTGAAGAAGCACGTAAGCGGCATAGAGAGTGGTGGGATGCGTGGATTTTTGAAGGACAACGTAAAATAGCAGTTAAAGTGCCTACGGAGAAGGAACTCTTTTTGCTCGAGGAACAAGCCAAGGCGTTAGGTTTGCCTAACGCGTTGATTGTTGACAGCGGTTTAACACAGGTTCCAGAGGGTACTGTGACTTGCTTGGGAATTGGTCCTGCGCCGGCTGAGAAAATTGACAGGTTGACAGGCAAGCTGCCTCTGCTCTAGCATGGGATGCGTTGGATAATTGCTTGTTCCTGAAATCGATAGGCAATTAGGAATTGAAGTTTACGCGTCAGATACGCCGGGTATAGGCGGCGTTATCCGCCGCAGCGTAGAGGATTTTGTTGTTGAAGAAGTTCTTGTTGACGGTTCTCGGGCGTGTATTGATGGGAAAGTTGAAAAACCCGCTTTGAACGCTTCGCGTGATAGACAGGATTTTCTGTTGTGTGTTTTAGTTAAAAAGAACTGGGACACGTTTGCGGCGCTTAAAAATATCGCACGACAACTCGGGGTAAAACCTAGTCAACTGAGTATTGCAGGTATAAAAGATGCTAAGGCTGTAACTGCACAGCACATTACAATTGAACATAGCTCGATTGAAAAAGCCAGAGGTATCAATGTTAAGGATGTGCAAATCCTTCCTTTGGGTTACTTTCGAGATAGTTTATCTCCCTATTACTTATTTGGGAACAATTTTTGCATAACAATCACAGAGATTAACCTTTCAGCGTTCACTGTCGAAAAGCGCGTGGCTGAAACAGTTAAGGCGATAATGGCTTTAGGTGGTATCCCAAACTTCTTTGGGCATCAACGTTTTGGAACAGTTCGCCCAATAACACACCTTGTAGGCAAAGCCTTAGTCCAAGGAGATATTGAAGAGGCAGTTATGCTCTTTTTGACTGAGCCAAGTGCATACGAGCATCCTGCATCGCGGCAAGCGCGGTGCCAACTTCGAGAAAGCTGCGATTTCAGGCAAGCGTTACAATATTTTCCAGTTCAATTGCGTTATGAACGGTTGCTGCTTCGTCATTTGGCTGATAATCCACGCGACTTCATAGGTGCTTTCAGGTGTCTGCCCGATAAACTTCAGGCACTTTTTGTGCAAGCATACCAGTCATACTTGTTTAATCGTTTCTTAAGCGAAAGGTTGCGTAGAGGTTTAGCTTTGAATAAAGCAGAGGTAGGTGATTACGTGGTTAACGTGGAGCGTTCAGGGTTACCTATGGTTAATACTGGGCGGTTAGTCGATGAATGTGGTTTGACGGAGGTTAATGATGCGATTAAGGCAGGAAAAATGCGCGTGGCTTTACCGCTGGTTGGCGTTAAGCAGCGGCTTTCTCAAGGCGTTATGGGCGCGGTAGAACGTCAAATTCTCGAAGATGAAGGCGTTAACGTTGCAGACTTTGCTTTGACTGCTTTGCCCGTGATACGCGAAAAAGGTGGGCTAAGGAGTGTAATTTCACCAGTTTTGAATTTAAAATTTAATAATTTACAGAATAGCAGGCTCACATTGGAGTTTATGTTGCTGCGTGGCTCCTACGCTACGATATTTTTGAGGGAGATAATGAAGCCAAAAAACCCTGTGAAAGCAGGTTTCTAGCTTACTGGATCTTGTCTGTCCTGTCTAAATCGCGGATTCTGTTTACGCCGTCAATTTCTGTGATAAATTCTGCAACGCTTGTGGGGACAAGTGACCGCCAACTCTCATCTTTTCGCATTCTTTCACGAACAAGTGTGGACGAGTAAACTTTTCGTTCAAAGAACCGGATGCTCTTAACTTTGTAGCCTGCCTCCATAAAAAGTCTACGCGTCAAGGGCTCATTGGAGTAAACGACGTTGAATTTTGGTGTGTACCCTTCTAACGCTGAAACCCAGAGCATATGCAGGTGCACATCGGGTACAGGAACAATCCATATTCGAGAGTAATCTACGCCTGCCTCCTGTAACGCACGGCGAATCATTACCAAGCGTTCACCCGCGGTGAAGGGATTGCTTGCGTTGTGACTATACTGCGCACTACCTATGACAATTACAAGCTCTTCAACTTCTTTCAAAACTTCTTTGATGGCATTAAGGTGACCCAGATGAAAAGGTTGAAACCTGCCAACATATAAGCCACGCTTAATCATTAAACTCACCGTTGTATTATGGTTATCTGTAATCAATTATCGTTGTTTGCTATTTATAAATTGGCTATTACTTACTGGCATATGTTGGTGGCATCTTTCATTTCACGTATAAATAATTCTGAAGAAGTGAATAAAGTGGCGTGAAGCCTCGGGCGGGATTTGAACCCGCGACCATTACCTTACCAAGGTAACGCCCCACCGGGCTAGGCTACCGAGGCGCACTGCGTTGCTCCCGTGAAACAACAGCGTTAGCCAATAAAATACTTACGGTTCAATTAGCGCTACAGGCACCATCATGCCAGAGTTAGATAGTTAAATTAAATATCCAAGTTTTAAGTGCAGGAATGTAAATGAGGTTTTATCCTAACATAAAGGCTTAAAGGAAACTCGTAGACAAGAAACCGAGATAACATGCTTAATGTCTGTCAATTTTTTACGAATCCAAAAAATAACCATACAAACAAAAGGCTTTAACTCCGTTTTCCTATATCTGTTTTTTCCAGTTCTACTACCAAAATTGGATTTTAGAATTAAAGCCTATAAATTGCTTTATGCTATACGTTTAATGTAAGCTTCTGCTTTTTCTCCACTATTGGTAGGAAAGACCCATTCGCTTCATAAAATCAAGGACTCTCTCGTACTCCCTTAGATAGACCATTCCCTTCTCTGTAAGTTTCAAGGTGTTTTCATCTTGAACCAAATCAAGTTCAACTAACTCTTCAATATATGTTTTCAACCGGTCAAAAGGAACATTAATTCTCATTTGAATGCGAGTTAGCACTATTTTTTCAGAGCCTCTGCAAGCCTCAGAGTGAAGCGCAGACAAAAGATCGCCATAAATCTTTAATTTGTCTCGACGCTTGATCCTCTTCATTTATCGATCCTTTCCTTGCTATAAAAGCCCTTGTACGCAACGTAAAGAAAAATTCCCAGTCCTGTCAGCCGAAAAGCTAACGCTCCAAAAAACGCAAAATAGCTTGATTCAATAATCCAAATCAGTAATGAATACTGGCCGATTGCAAGGAAAACGTATCCAAATGGGGCGGTTAGTGTTGTTGGGTCTGGTTGTTCAATATGGCTTTTCAAGGCGTGTATTGAGATGTAACAAAGACAAATCAAGCTAATTACGCGCACACAAATGGATGCTATTTTGTAATCGGAAAGCGAGATCTCCGGAGAAATTATTGTAAAAAGTACAAGAATCGCCATAAGTGACCCTATCATTCCAAGGGCTATGTCCCACAATAGGTGGGATTTATTCGCTGACTTTGAAAAGTAATATGTTACTGCAAGAAATAAGAAGGCGGCTCCTCTAATATATAATTGTAGCCACCCAATTTTTGCGAAATCGAATGTAGGGTAATATGATATCGCTGAAATTGCGTAGGAAACGCCGAGAAAACCGAATCCAAGCGGTAAACCGAGATATCTACTTTCTCCAGTTAGTTCAAACGGCTTTACCATAAACCTTACGAGAATAAAACAAATGGCCGCTGACACAATTTCTATAGTAATTCGTTCTAAGAGGTACGGTGTCATGCTTTTAAATTATCCGTATTTTTAATTTATTTTTTCCTATAGCGAGGGTGCAATTTTCAATTGGTTTACTCACGATAAGTGAGTGAATATTATATTATCCTGTCTGGATAGTTCTGGCAACACAAAAAATAAGAGGAGAACAAAAAATAAATGCTAATTTCAACAAAAACAATGCAATTTCCGTCAACAACACGCAAAGCTCAAATAGCATCTATAATTTTGGCAGTTCTATTATCGGCTTCTTTCACTCTAGTAACGTTGCCCATTCAAGCTCAAACGACATATACAAATCTACAAGAAGGCGGCTCAATTCCTTTACCAGCAGGTGTCACTCCAGACGTCGTAGAAGACACAAGAGCTTTTCTAAGCTTTACTCCTAACCCAATAGGCGTTGGTCAGACCTTGCTAGTTAACATGTGGCTTAACCCCGCACTTCACGTAAGCCGCTACTTCAAAGATTATACGGTGACAATCACAAAGCCTGATGGAACCAAAGAAACAATAAAGTGCGACTCATATCGCGCTGATGCTACAGCTTGGTTCCCATACGTCGTCGACCAAGTTGGCACATGGAAATTCAAATTCGAGTTCCCAGGAGGCTATTTCCCAGCAGGAAACTACACCGTTTACGAAGGCGCATACATAGGTGCCCAAGTCTGGAACTTCCCGCAATCAGTCTACTATAAACCCAGTTCCACTCCAGAGCAAACACTCATTGTTCAACAAGATATCGTCTATTCTTGGCCTGACCTAGGGTTACCCACTGACTATTGGACGCGACCTGCATCGCTAGAGCACAGGGAGTGGTGGCCAATACTAGGCGGCTTTCCTGGCACTGGCTACGTGGGAGGTGGCGAAGTATGGGACAAACTATACCCAGACACTAACCCATATTGGAATCCCGCAGGTGAATTTCACCCGTGGGTGCAAGGGCCAAATACTGCCCATATAGTCTGGAAGCGATTAGGCGCTTTAGCCGGGCTTATCGGCGGACCAGCAAAACAATACGGCATCACAAGTAGCCCTGGTAACCCAAGCGTAGTTTATGCCGGCAGGTGCTATCAAACTATGACTGTACCTATTAATGGTGTGCCGACAAGCTGTGCAGTATGCTATGACCTGCGAACCGGCGAACAGTATTATGCAATACCTACGGCGCAGGGTGGAGTAACACCTAGCTATATCGCTTATGTTCCTCCTGGTGGGGGATCAGTTCCAGGGGCTGAAGCGCAGTCAACATATTCAGTGGAGCTCCTGTCGATAAGTGGCGGGCGGTTGATGAAAATTAATCCCTTTACTGGTGCCATCGCAACTAACGTTTCAATTTCACCATTAACTGGAACCGGCGGCACATACTATATGAACCAGTATGTCTTAGCTATACAGGATCTCGGCGCCGCTGCGGGTGCTGAGCGTTACCGTTTGATTAACTGGACAACGGCTGGAACAACCACTAATTTTACCGCGAGAATAATAAGCAACACGACTTATGCAAGGAGCAGTCTTACCGCTTCGTCTTATCCGACCACACCTGGCATTACGTACGCCTTTAACAATGGGCTTCTTGTTGATTTCAACGTAGGTTTAGGCGCTACCGTGGCCTCTGTGACCTGGAACAACTCGACTGGCATATACGAGCAAATGCGCATTCAAGGTTTTAGGCTATCCACAGGCGAAGCGCTTTGGGACATCACAGTCGACGAGCCGCAGTACAGCAGGTCGTGCTACATTGCTGATCACGGTAAAGTTGCGGTATTAACGCAGAAAGGGTATTGGCTAGCATACGACTTGGCCACAGGCAAATTAGCTTGGCAAAGCGAGCAGATGGACTATCCATGGTCATCAGCGAGCTTTGGAGCCTATGCTGTGCAGTCAGCTTATGGTATGCTGTTCCGTCAAGCGTACGATGGTGTTTACGCTTTTAACTGGACTAACGGCAAGATAGTGTGGAAGTATAAAGCGCCAGCTCTCGCTGCCTTTGAAACACCATACATAGACGAAAATGGCGCTCCAGTTTATTCCTTTAACGCTGGCGCTGTAATTGCTGATGGAAAAATGTACGTGTACAATACTGAGCACACGCCAAGCTGGCCCATGACGCGCGGCTGGGGTCTTCACTGCATTAACATTACCACAGGCGAATTGATATGGAAAATAGGGAACCCAATGGTTCAAGGCGCAGTAGCTGATGGGTATCTTACAGCTGCTAATACATGGGACGGTTACATGTATGTTTTCGGCAAGGGCAAAAGCGCCACAACAGTCACAGCATCGCCAAAAACAACTTCCTTGGGAGAACAGGTTCTAATCGAAGGCACAGTATTAGACATGTCCCCTGCACAACCGGGCACTCCATGTGTTAGCAAAGAATCAATGTCATTACAGATGGAGTATCTGCATTTGCAGAGACCAATCGGTGGCATTTGGAACAACGAAACCATCACAGGCGTTCCAGTGACCTTAACCGCCATAGACTCAAATGGTAAATCAGAAACCATTGGTACAGTCACAACCAATGGCTACTATGGTACCTTCAGTTTAGCATGGAAGCCACCAAGTGAAGGAACCTATACGATTATTGCCTCATTCGCTGGTGATGAATCTTACAGCAGTTCAGGCGCAGCAACAGCCATAACTGTGGGTCCAGCACCAACAACCGCGCCAACACCTGAACCGCCACAGGCGCCGCCAGACTACACTTGGACTATTGTAGGCACAGGGATCGCGGTGATACTTGCAGTTGCCATTGTAGGTGTACTCATACTGAGGAAGAAGCAGTAAATGGCAAGCCGCAGTGAAAATTTTACTCCCCATTTTTTAATTATTCAACGTTGCTATCAAGGGGCTGAGAAGGCTCTGATCAAAATGCTTGAAGCTTTGCTTAAGTTGCATCTTTTCTTTTCTCCTTTTGTTTGGTCCTCAGAGCCTCAGCAAACCCACCGACAAAACTAATCAAATGATAATTAACCAAAAAATTAAACCCTAACTTTTATTTGATCTCTTTAGCTACAAAGCGGAAAACCCTTCTATTTACCTCATACCAACTAATGAAAAATAATATGTACCGCTGTGAGGCAGCAAGTGGAAAAGAGAGATAAATCAAATTCCTAAAAAATCAACAGAAATTTGATCACGGATAAATGTAATGCTTAAATAATAAATATTAAAGAGCACCACTAACTTTTCAGGCTGCCAACGGCTGACAGCGGGGGTCTCCCAGTCTGGTCAAAGGAGCAGGGCTTAGGACCCTGTCGCGTAGGCGTTCGTGGGTTCAAATCCCACCCCCCGCACTAAAGTCTGCCTTTTATTTGTATTTAGACATAAATGCTTCCTTTGACGTATATTTTGGATGGAAGCTAAGTTCGCGCTTGATTTTTTCATTTGATGCAGTCCACCTGTATTTCCAGTAGTCCCAGCCTGCAGGAGGGATTTCCTCGTAGCGGCCTGTCTTCTGTTAGCCATTCAGGGTTATCCGGATGAGCCCCATAAACAGAAGTACTGCTGACAGCGATAATCTTCTTGGTTTTATCACAAGCTTTTAACACATTTCTCGTACCATTTACATCAATGTCGTAAGCTTTTTTACGATTATGGGTCACAGCCATAATAAATGCCAAATGAACCATAGCATCAACTCTATTGTCTATGAGGGCATTAAAGATTTAGGGTTCCTTACATCTATCTTGAAGAAGGTCAGTTTATCCGAGGTTAGCCTTGGCTCAACGATATCTATCCCAATTATCCTTAAACTCTCTTCCTTATTAAGGCGAGAGAAAATCAATCGCCCAAGGTAACCGGAAATCCTGTGATTGCGACATTCATTGGATTACCTTCAAGATTTAATAACTAACTCTTTGATTTCTTTTTAAAGGCTTCCTCGCAGAGTTTTCTACAGGGGCAGAATTCCCAAGGCCTAAAATCTTCTTGTGTTTCCATGACGGGCATGAAGGGACGATCTCTCTTTTTCCCTTTCTCACCGCCCATCATGCTCCTCATCATCTGCATCATCATGGAGGGCATTCCACTTTCGCCGCCGAACATCTGCGACATCATGGCTGGCATCATGGAACCCATTAACTCTTGTTTGTCCTTAGCGGTCATTCCTTCCATCATCTTTCTCCATCATACTCTGTTTTTTCTCTACTCAGCCCCATTACCATTCGTCGCATATACCATTCCTTTAGTCCCAACTCAAAATTCCCTTTTATTGCATGAGATGAGACGTGAATATATAACTTTCCTCGGTCAAAACGCATTCGCAGTCGAAATCTTGGTTTGGTTAGTAGCCAGGATTAGGTTTAAACTCCGGTTTTATCTCCCTGTCAGAGGAAAGAAAGGAATGTTGAAGTCAATCACTTCACAAAATTCCGAGAATTTAAACCGAGTTTTAAACCTAACCCCCCACACTAATTTGATAGTAAAAATAAATTATTAAAATGCGGCATGTGCATTGTCTATATCCTCATCGTTATTGACACAGGGTCAAAAATTTTAAGCACATTTGAAAACTAATGTTGTTTACCAGAAAATCGTATATCATAATTAAAAAAGGCGCTATTAGTTTTTGTAGTTTATAAATCGTAGAGCATCATATTTGTTCAAGGAACAACAAGAAAAGTAGTTTGCTGAATTTAATTTACAAGTGCCATTTCTTTATGTTAAGTTTGCTAAACCAGAAATTTTGCATCAATTAACAAGGAAACCTCTAAATTAAAACTAACAAATGCCAACAGAAAATCCACAAGTTGCATCCACTCCGCTGAAATGTTAACAGTATAATTGTTTATATTTGAACACGCAAATACTCTACACCCCCAACAGGAGTGGTAATGCTTACATGAAGGCTGTGATTCTCGCAGGCGGATTTGCCACGCGGCTAAGACCATTAAGCTGCACAAGACCCAAAACACTCTTCCCAATACTCAACAAACCACTATTGCAGCATATATACGAAAGCCTATCTCAGCACGGCATAACAGAAATCATACTTGCCGTGAACCAGCAAACCGCTCTCAACATAAGACAACAACGCATACCTAAAAAAGGCTTAACAATAAAATACTCATGCGACCCGCCAAAAACGCCGCTTGGAACAGCAGGACCAATAAAAAAAGCAGAAAAACTAATCAGCAACTCTGAACCGTTCCTAGTCATCAACGGAGACATACTAACCGACATAAACTACACAGAACTGCTTGCGGTGCACAAAAAAACTAACGCCACAGCAACAATTGCCTTACACGCCGTAGAAGATCCAACAAGATTCGGCGTAGCACAATTAACCCAAGATAACCGCATAACAAAATTCATAGAAAAACCTCCACCGGGCACAGCACCAACAAACCTTATAAACGCAGGAATCTACGCCCTAAACCCCGAAATCTTCAGCTACATACCAGCAAAAAGAGCAGTTTCAATGGAACGCGAAATCTTCCCACAACTAGCCCAAAGCGGCAAACTATACGGCTACATTCATAACGGCACATGGATCGATATTGGCAAACCAGAAGACTACCTCCAAACAAACAAACTCCTCCTAGACAAGACAAACCAAATGAAACCACACAAAACCCCAAAAAAATACACAGTGCAACCTCCAATAGCAATAGACCGCACTGTAAAAATAGGCAAAAATGCAATAATTGGACCCTACACAATAATCGGCAAACACGCAACCATAGGCAAAAACACCTGCATAGACAACACAATAATCTTCCCATACGCGAAAATCGGCGACAACACAACAATAACCCAAACCATAATCGGCGAAAAAACCACAATAGGCAAAAACGTTACAATAAACAACAGCATAATAGCCGATCAAGCACGCATCACAGACAACACTATAATTCCGCCTGAAACCGCAATCTGCCCAGCCAGAGAAATCACTCCTCAAAACATATTTAAAACAAAAACCACGTGTTAAACCAACAAAGGCGAAAAACCCTTGAATACAACTAAACTCTTCGGAACAAACGGCATACGCGGCATAATCAACAAAACTCTCACACCAGAAATGGCCATAAAAATAGCCACAGCCATAGGTACATACTTTGGAAAACAAAAAAACCTCCTAATAGGCTATGACGCCCGAACCAGCGGACCAATGCTCGCACGTGCAGTAACAGCAGGATTAACCGCTACAGGATGCAACATCCACAACGCGGGAATGGCGCCAACACCCGCACTACAGTACGCTGTAAAAAACCACAAACTAGACGGCGCAGTAATAATCACCGCTTCTCACAATCCACCTGAATACAACGGAATAAAAGCCATATGGAATGACGGCATAGAAACTTCACATGAACAAGAACTTGAAATCGAAAAAATATACTACCAGAACACCATAGCACTTGCTGAATGGGACAAAATAGGCACAACTCGTGATCTTCCAAACATTAACCTTGAGTACATAAACGCAATAAAAAATCACGTAAACACAGCCAAAATAGCAGCAAAACGATACCACATCGTAATTGACGCAGCCAACAGCGTAGCAGCATTAACGGCACCTCAACTCCTCCGTGAGCTCGGCTGCAGAGTCACCACCATAAATGCAAACATAGACGGTACATTCCCAGGAAGGCAGCCAGAACCAAGACCAGAAAACCTCACAGAACTATCTAAAACCGTAAAAGCAATAGGCGCAGATTTAGGCGTGGCGTTCGACGGAGACGCAGACCGATCAATATTTACAGACGAAAAAGGTGAAATCTACTGGGGCGACAAAACTTTCGCCCTAATTGCCAAGCACTTCTTACAAAAAAATCCCCACTCAAAAATAGTAACCCCTGTAAGCTCATCCACACTCATCAAAGACATCGCAGACGCATATGGAGGAGAAATCGTATGGACAAAAGTAGGCAGCGTAACAGTTTCCCATAAAATGAAAGAACTCAACGCGAAACTAGGCGGAGAAGAAAACGGTGGAGTTTTCTATGGTCCACATCAAGCAGTACGCGATGGCGCAATGACAACTGCATTAATACTAGATATTATGGCTGAAACTGAAGAAAAACTCTCAACACTAATCGCAGAGCAACCGCAATACTTCATTGAGAAAGGCAAAATCGAATGTCCAGAAAACAAGAAAGAAAAAGTCTTAGAGAAACTTAATACGCAAGTGCAAAGTGAAAACGTGAGCACAATTGATGGACTCAAAATTTGGTTTAACGACAAAAGCGCCCTACTAATAAGACCCAGCGGAACAGAACCCGTCTATAGGCTTTATGCGGAAGCAAAGAGCCGCGAAAGAGCCATAAAACTAGTGGTAGACTACAGCTCAAAGCTTAAAAAAATAATAGAAAGCGTATAGATTAAATGGAGATCAACCAATGCCTGCAATGCTGCGTTTAATGCCAGAAGCAGTAGATACAATCGAAAAACGTGGCAACTATACCGTAACCATTGTAGGCTGCCAAGAAATAGGTGCAATTTATGCGTTGGCCTTCGCTGAAGCAGGCTATAAAGTTCTCTGCGTAGACTTGGATTTAAGTTCAGTGAAACGGTTGTCAAGAGGAAAGGTGTCTCTCTCTTATCCTGAACTGGAAAATAAACTAAGGGTATTTACGCGGGCAAGGCAGTTAAATACTGAAAATAGCATTAAAACCGCGGTATCAAAAAGCGACATTATAATACTTGCAACTGCTTCGAGAATCAATGACAAAAAAAACCTTGCATTCTCAGAGTTAGAAAACGTATGCAAACAAGTAGGTGCAGCATTGCGTCAAGGCGCATTAGTCATTTACGGTCAAAGCTTCGGCTTTACGAATAGCGCGGTTAAAGAGATTTTGGAAAACACATCAGGGTTAAAAGTAGGCGAAGATTTCGGTTTAGCTTATGCGCCCTTTCATGCCGGCTACATTGCTAAATCTCGTGAAAATGATGTGATAGTTGCTGCTGACGATAAATCAAGTCTTAACTCAGCTTCACTGATTATAGCAACGGTAATGGGGAAAAACGTTAGACAAGTATCTGATATAAAACTGGCAGAGTTAGCTACGCTCTTTGCTTTTGCACGGCAAGACCTAAATACTGCCTTATCAAACGAGTTAGCTATTCTTTGCGAGAAAATCGGAGTAAATTACTTTGAAATAAATAGGCTTATAGAACCAGAAGCCTGTGGTGGTTTAACACCATCTATTACGGTTGAACACGGCAGAGCAGAAATGTATTTTTTGCTGGAAACCGCAGAAAATCTGAATAGCAAGTTAAGGCTGGTTGCGCTTGCGAGAAAAATAAACGAAGATATGATCAGACACGGCGTCATCTTACTGCAAGATGCTTTACGGTGCTGTGGAAAAACTTTGAGAAGAGCAAAGGTTGCCGTGCTAGGCGCCATAGCTGCGCATCAGATGGCAACATCACTCGTTAAGTTATTAGAGGCAAAGGGCGCCAAAATCAGCATTTATGACCCTTTTCATGCTAATAACGAATCCTTAGACGGCGTATATGCATTTAAAAAAAGCGTAAATGAAGCCTTGGAAAGCGCAGATTGTGTAGTAATCTTAACTTTACATGAACAGTTTAGGCATTTGAACATGAAAAAGCTACGTACATTGATGAAGATGCCCGCGGCGATTGTTGACTTGACTGGGCATTTTGCTTCCTTTGGAATTGAAGCAGAGGGATTCATATATTATTGCTTTGGAAGAGGAGTCGAGTCAAAATGAAGAAATTAGGTGTAGCAGTTATTGGTACAGGATTTTGGGGCAAAAATCACGCGAGAATTTACAAGGAGTTACCTTCTACGGAACTTGTCGCTATATGCGATGTGAATCCAGAACGAGCAAAAAGCATTGCTACTCAATTTGGAGTTAAAGCTTACACTAATAGCGCACGTATGTTAAAGAACGAGAATATTGACGCTGTAAGCGTATGTACATGGTCTACCAATTTGGCTAAAGAAGCTCTCAAGGCTCTAAATGCTGGCAAACATGTTCTTGTGGAAAAACCGATGGCAACCACTGTTAAACAAGCGGAAAAGCTTCGCGCTGTTGCCGAAGAGCAAGGAGTGCTTTTGTCTGTTGGTTTTTTGATGCGTTTCATCCCAGGTTTGCAGCGTATTCGCGAGGCTGTTGCTAAACGAGAAATCGGAGTGCTTGTGTGCATTTCTGCTAAGCGTGTTTCCCAGTGGCCTGAACGTATAGGTGATGTTGGCGTGGTTAAAGATACTGCCATTCATGATATTGATGTTGTTCGTTTTGTTTCTGGTGATGAGCCTATAGCTGTTTATGCGAAAACTGGTAGTATGCGGCATAGAAAATTCGAGGATTATGCACAAGTTATGCTCACTTTTGAGGATGGTAAAACGGCTTTTATTGAATCTAATTGGTTGACACCATATAAGACGAGAAGTTTAATTGTTACTGGCAGTGATGCCATAATGCGCTTGGATTATATCACGCAAGAATTATGGATTGAGAGTGAGAAGCAAACCTTGCAACCTAGGCTAGAGTGGAAAGAGCCTTTGAGGCTTGAGCTTCAGCATTTTGCTGACTGCGTATCTGAAAATAAGGTGCCTTTAGTGACGGCGGTTGATGGCATAAGGGCGTTGCAGATAGCAGAGGCTGCTTTAGTGTCTTCTGCGAAGGGCAAAGTTGTGAAGTTAAGGTAGCGTGTTGATTTTGTTTAGTGTTGCAGTTTGAAGGGCTTTCCTTCATAAACGATTTTTTCAGGTATGCTGTTTTTCCATTTCTTTAGGAAAGGTAAGTCTTCTGCTTCTTTTCGCAGTTCGTCAGGCAGCATCTCAGGTATCTCTTCGCGGATGGGGTACCATCGTAAGCACCTTGGGCAGACAATTAAGCCTTCTATAATTTCATCTTTTTCTTCAAAAACATAAAGTTCAAGTGGGTAGTACTTGTCTATAGGGCAAGCAAGGATTTCCATGAGTTTTCTTTTCAACATGGATCACAAAGAAAGATTAACGTGGACCCATATTATTAAAAGTTACTTAAATATCCTCTGTCTTAATGGTGCGAGTGATTTTCAAAAGTTGAAAAGCGGTTTTCTTCAAATTGATGGGTGTGTATAGTACTAGTTTAAAATATGCTGTGCATAGGGTGTAACTGTGAAACTATTTTAGGTCATATCAAAAAATGCCTTGCTTACCTTATTTTCTTCATAAAATTGTTACAAAACTTTATATTTCTTAACCTAATATCCAACCCAAATAAACGGAAGGATGCAAAAAATGTCTGAAACCAGCTTGCCTTTCAATGAAAAATACACCCCGACTGGTGCAAGTATCTCAGCAGGTGAAAAACTTAAACAAGAATGGGAAAAATCTATAGCAAATCCTAAAGAATTCTGGGCAGAAAAAGCAACAGCCATAGACTGGATTAAAAAATGGGATACAGTGTTAGATGACACAAATCCACCGTTTTATCAATGGTTCAAAGGCGGAATCCTAAATGTGTCTTATAACGCGTTGGATCGGCATATAAACGGGCATAGGAAAAACAAGCTAGCATATATATGGGAAGGGGAACTCGGCGAAACTAGAGCCTACACCTACTACCAGCTTTATAGAGAAGTTAATAAACTTGCGAAAGTGTTCAAAGATCTCGGAATCAAAAAAGGCGATAGAATTGCCGTGTATTTGCCTGTGATTCCAGAGTTGCCTATAACGCTTCTAGCTGCTGCGCGGATAGGCGCGATTCACGCGGTAGTTTTTTCAGGCTTTAGCGCAGAGGCGCTTGCTGATCGTATTAACGATTCCGGTGCAAAAGTCCTTGTCACTGCAGATGGATCGTATCGACGTGGAAAAACAGTGGCTATAAAAGACAATGCAGATCGTGCGCTTCAAAGTACTCCAAGCGTGGAAAAAGTCATCGTTGTCAAACGCACAGGACAACCGATTCAGATGCACCCGACCCGCGATATTTGGTATCACGATGCACTTGCTAATGCAGGTAATAACGTGTATGTCGCGCCAGAGCCTATGCAGGCTACAGATCCGTTGTTTATACTTTACACTTCTGGGACAACAGGAAAACCGAAAGGTGTGCAGCACGGTACGGGTGGATATCTCGTTTGGGCGTATTGGACACTGAAATGGGCGTTTAATCCAAATGATCAGGATATTTGGTGGTGTACTGCGGATATTGGTTGGATTACAGGGCATACATACAATGTTTATGCGCCTCTATCGTTGGGTTTAACGGCGTTGCTTTTTGAGGGTACACCTGATTATCCAGCGCAGGATCGTTGGTGGGATATTATTGAGCGCCATGGTGTAACAATACTTTATAGTACACCTACAGCAGTGCGCATGTTCATGAAATTTGGGGAACAATGGGTGAATAAACATGACCTCAGTACATTGAGGCTGCTCGGGACTGTTGGTGAACCCATAAATCCTGAAGCGTGGAAATGGTATTACCGCGTAATTGGCAAAGAGCGTTTACCCATAATTGATACCTGGTGGCAAACAGAGACGGGTGGTTTTATGATTGCACCACTTTCCGGTATTGAGCTTTTACCGTTAAAGCCTGGTTCTGCTACTAAACCGTTGCCTGGTATTTATGTGGATGTTTACGATGAAAAGGGGCATTCTGCGCAGGTGGGCAATAAAGGCTTTTTAGTGGTTAAAGCGCCTTGGCCTGGAATGTTGCAGACGTTATGGAAAGATCCCGAAAGGTTTAAGCAGACTTATTTTGGAAGATGGGCCAATGTTTATTATAGTGGTGATTATGCAGTGAAGGACTCTGATGGCTATTTCTGGCTTCTTGGTAGGGCTGATGAGGTTCTTAAGGTGGCTGGTCACCGTATTGGCACGGTTGAGCTTGAGAGCGCGTTGGTTGCACATCCTGCTGTTTCAGAGGCTGCTGTGTTAGGTAAGGAGGATGCGGTGAAGGGTGAGGTACCTGTGGCTTTCGTGGTTTTGCGGAGTGGGGTTATGCCTTCTGAGGAGTTGCGTGCGGATCTTGTTAAGCATATTAGAACAACAATTGGTCCTATTGCTACGCCTGATGCTATTGTGTTTGCAAATAAGTTGCCTAAGACACGTAGTGGTAAAATTATGCGACGTCTTCTCAAGGCTGTTGTTGCTGGCGCGCCGCTTGGAGATACGTCTACATTGGAAGATGAGGCTTCAGTGGAAGACATTAAGACGACTTATGAAGAGTTACGGAGGCAATTGGCGAAGTAATTTTTCTTTTTTCACTCTTTAATTTTCTTTTTGTCTTTTCTTTTTAAGTGTGGTTAATTTTTTATTGTTTTGTGGGTTTATTTTATAGTTGGTTGAGTGTGTGAGCTTGTGGGCCGGGTAATTAAGGTTGGGGTTGTGGTAAGTTTGTTTGTTATTCTTGTGTTGGCGGTACTGCTTTCTGGGCGAATTATTGTTGTTAAGGTGTTTGATTTGCGTGAGGAGTATGTGATTAACCCAGTCATAGCTAACGTGCTTACTAATATCACTATAAGAGTTTATGGGTTAACGGTGTTTAATCGTTCTATAAGTTTTGACAATCCTTATGTTCGCGTGTTTTATGCTGAGGATCGTGGCGATTTAGCTTTTGCTCTTGTAGGTGTTGAGGATATTGATGTCGGTGTGGAGCCTGATGGTTGGACTGATGTGTTGTTGCCTATTTTCTATGATTCTGCGGCAAACGCTGCTAATGTGAATTACCCGCTTGTTTTTATTGATATAGCGTTTAGTGGTGACTATTCAAAGGAGATGTGGTTCTGCACAGGTAAAGGTTGGGAGTTGCTATTCGATTACTCGGTTGAGAATGGTTTGAGGGAGCGTGGAAGTGGTGAACGCGTTAGTGTTGGTTATGTTGAGTATGATCCTTTGAAGGATGTAGTTTACTTACCTACACCAACATAGAACGACTTAATTTGCTCTTCCTTTATGCGCATTGCAGTTTATATTCCCTTATAAAAAGGGGATAATATTCAGTTTTTGTTAAATAGCGTAAGTTGCCTTTTTAATAATGCTGGTGTTACCGTAGTATCATATTTACGAATTTTTCTGGATTAAATGGTTCCAGATCTTTATATGTTTGTCCTACACCAATGAATAGTATTGGTTTCTGCGTAACGTATGTTACGCTTAGAGCAGAACCACCTTTCGTGTCTGCGTCGACTTTTGTTAATATCGTAGCATCTATGCCTATTGCAGTGTGGAATTCTTCTGCCTGTTGAACTGCGTCGTTTCCGATAAGTGAATCTACAGTTAAAACTGTTAGGTCGGGGTTAACTACCCGTTTAACTTTGGCAAGTTCATTCATGAGGTTTTGGTTTGTTTGCATTCTGCCTGCTGTGTCTATAAGTACCACGTTTGTTCCATGTGCCTTAGCATGGTTTATGGCATCGTACGCCACAGCTGCAGGGTCAGCACCATAATTGTGCTTGATAATACGGATGCCTAACCGTTTTGCATGTTCTTCCAATTGCTCTATTGAGCCTGCGCGGTATGTATCGCTGCCAGCTAATACGGTTGAGTATCCTTTGTTGCGTAGGAATTGAGCGACTTTGGCAATGGTTGTTGTTTTGCCTGTACCGTTGATGCCCACAAAAAGCATTATGAACGGTTCATTTCTCTTACGCTTTTCAGCAATTTTCTCTATTAAATCAACTTTAGTGCCTGTAAGCATAACTTCCAGAAGTACTTGTCGCAGGTTCTCTTGAACGATTTTTTTGCGGTCCTCTAAACGTTTAATTTGCATGCCTGTTAAACGTTTCTGAAGTTCATCGCAGATGCGGTCTGCGACTGGGAAAGCCACGTCATTTTCGACTAGGCTAATTTTAAAATCTTGGAGAATAGGTGCCAAGTTTTCAGTTTTTAGTTCAGTTGTTGTTACTTTGCTTACAAGCCCTTTGAAACCTGCTTTGAGCTTCTCAAACATTATCTTGGGTTTTCCCCTGTCTCACCGCTGCAAGTAAACTCTCTAATCTATTTCTGCCTGTGGATATACGTTCAGCTATTTGCGAGAACTGCTGTTGTGCTGCCCGTAAACTTTTCTCTATTTCTTCTAATCGCTCTTTGAGCATCGTCTTAGCTTCAGGCAACGTCTTTTCAATGGATACACCTGCACCTAAACCAACTATTACCTTATCTGGATCAGCAAGTTTCACACGAACGTAAGAACTTCCCCCTATTGGCACCAAAAGTTCCGCGTTCTCTTTCTCTTTTTCCACACCATCTAACGTCATGTTAGCATAGGTCAAATCAGTCATAGCAGCGTTCAGCATTGTAATACGCGATTGTAATGTTTCAGCTGTTTGTTCCAGAAAACGTAATTCCAGTGTCAACCTGCGAAGTTCCTCTTCTTCTTTGTCACGGCTTGCCAACATCATTCCTCTGCAACTATCTTTTTCAAAACAGGGTTAGCAATTTCTTCAACAGGGACTTCTTGAACATTCAAAATTTTCAAGTGGCACCTTTTCACACGATGTTTACTGCCAATTTCTGTGTAAACCTTTTCCACAGCATGTTCAGGCTTGTCAGCTAGCACTTCCTTTTGAAATGGTGTCTCTAAATTAGGCTTTCGAATCTCACCTGTTACTTTGAAAACCTTCATATTACTCATCTTCCTGCACAACATCCAATACGTTCCCAATTATAAACATCTCGGGTCCAGTCGTCAAAGAACCTGCAACAGCCGCATGCGAATTTGCAATTAATCCAGTACCAACATAAGGTATACCACAATTAACAGTGCCCACATCTACGGGCACCTTGAAAACGCTCTCCAAAAGTCTACGTTCTTCATCCTTCAACAGGGGATGCGCCAACACACCTTTATTTGTAGCCACAGCCAAAGCGCCAACATAGGGTAAACCCGCAATTTCGCCAGGAACAGCTTCTACACCTAAAGCGTCAGAAATCTGCTGTATCTGTGACCCCTTTAAACGGGGATCTACAATAGCGCCATAATCATTTGCCAAAACCAAGTTACCATAAGCAGTCTTTTTGGTTTCCATAACCGCCACGTTTCCTTCAAAAGCAGCGCGAATACTTTTAAGCTCTTCATCGCGAATAAAGTGCGGTAACACGATACCATTTGAGTTGGCACACGCCAACGCCCCAACAAGCACTGAACCACCAATCAATGTATGAACAAGCTTTACCTTCAACCATTCAGCCACGCGTTCCGCCTTTTTCAGGGTAAATGCACTTGGAACTACAACAAGTTTTTCAGTGGCAAGTGAGTAAACACCTATGCTTGCGCTCCCAATGATGCTGGACAAATAAACTACCACGAACTATTCTCCTCTAGCCTAACGAGTTACCGATGGCAAAATGAGCTACACCCTTCCTTTTGTATCTTGCGGTTTACATCTTAAGCGCTATATAGTGGTTTCCATGTTAACCCAATATTATTGAAGCTGAACTCGCTCCGACTCTAAACATGTTTGATTCACCCTGCTACTCAAACTTCGCAGAAGCTATAAGCTAAAATATAATAAATCACTTTAATACAAACAAACCACAAAGGATACGAAATGCTGCTAAACCTACTACTCATAATTTTCTGAATCGCCTTTACCACATACTGCTGCTGATACATCTTTAAAGCAAAAACTTTTAAACCCCTAACATTAGAGGACCTCGCCTTGACATGGCAACTCAAACAGTAAGAAAAATATCACGTAACACGCATACACGGTTTATCAAAAAAATGAAGTAATAGGTTTCAAATGCGAATGCGACTACGAATTCAAACAGAGACGCCTGATAAACCAAAAAGTCCACAAATACCATCTCCTCAAACAACAATACACACCTCTAAAAATCTAAATAAGTAGTTACCAACGAAAACCAAGACACATCATAAAACATTTTACCTAAAAGAAAATACAAAACCAAATTCCATGCTATACAACACGAACATAACAGCCATTCAAAAACTTTATACTACACAACACAACACTTATATTAGCGAAAACCGCTTCTAAAAGAACCCAGCAAACTACGATACGTCATCAAACAAAATGCAACTCCGCATCGCAAAGATGCGGAGTGAAGGGTGAATGAGCTTAACCGCTCAAAATGACACCATGCACAGGCAAACAACGACGCGCAACAACAAAAGTTTTCACCAAACGCCAAACAAACACCACCAAACAGCCCGACATGCAACGCCGTCTGGAGGATGGCTCGGCTTGAGAGCCGAAGAAGGGCGCGGCAAGCCGCGAAACCGCCCCGGGTAGGCGCATGCAGCCTTAGATCCGGGGATACCTGAATGGGACTTCCCACGTATGCTCCCTTCGGGAGCGGGAACCCCCCGAACGGAAGCATCTTAGTAGGGGGAGGAAAAGAAACCAAAACGGGATTCCCCTAGTAGCAGCGAGCGAAACGGGAAAAGTCCAAACCGAATCCCACGTCGAAAGACGCGGGAGATGTAGAGTAAAGGGTTCAGCTTCCTCCTCGCTGGTAAAGCCGAAGTAGTCTGGAAAGGCTCGCCAAAGAGGGTGACAGCCCCGTAAGCGCAAGCCAGCAAGAGTTATGGCTGAAATCCCAGACTACCGTACCCTGGCTTGGGTGCGGAAAATCGGGAGTCACCAACTTCCAAGACTAAATACTACTCAAGACCGATAGCGCACTAGTACGGTGACGGAAAACTGAAAAGCACCCCGGAATGGGGGTGAAAAGTGCCTGAAACCAGACGGTTACAGACGTGTGCAGCCTGTAAGGGCCGATTCCACCTTAAGGAAACCGTTGTGAAACGGCAGTACGAGGGTGGATGACCAGGGTTGCACGTTCCGTCTAGAAACACGGGCCGGGGAGTTCACAGCTGTGGCAAGCCTAAGGGTTTAGAAGCCCGTAAGCGCAGGGAAACCGATAAGCGCGCAACTCCGCAAGGAGCGAGGCGCAGGGTCTGAAAGGGCCTGGAGTCACAGCTGTAAAACTAGAAACCAGACGATCTAGCCTTGGGCAGGGCGAAGCTAGGCGAAAGCCTAGTGGAGGCTCGCAAGGGTTCTGACGTGCAATTCGTTCCCCAGACCTGGGGCTAGGAGCTAAAGACTAATCTAGTCTGGTGATAGCTAGTTCCCTCCGAAGTGGGCCTGAGCCCAGTCCCAAGCGAGGCGGCTGGTGGGGTAGAGCACTGATTGAAAAACAAGGATCCGAAAGGGTCCACTTTTCTTTCAAACTCCGAATCCATCCGCGCCGTAGACCTTGGGAAACGGGTTACAGGGGGTAAGCTCCTGGACCGAGAGGGGGACAACCCAGACTGAGGTTAAGGTCCCCAAGTGCTGGCTAAATGTCAAACCAAAGGGCGTCGTCAGCCTTAGACAGCGGGGAGGTAGGCTCAGAAGCAGCCACCCTTCAAAGAAAGCGTAACAGCTCACCCGCCGAGGCTGACGGCCCCGAAAATTGACGGGGCTAAGCCAGCCACCGATACCTCAGAACGCAGCTTAGTGCTGCGCTGGTAGGAGGGCGTCCTAGCTGGACAGAAGCTGGGCCGTGAGGTCCAGTGGACCGGTTAGGATTGCGAATCCCGGTGGTAGTAACAGCAA
>JAWBOE010000010.1:0-50400 GCA_038826755.1 Bathyarchaeia archaeon
TTACAGATGCTACGGTACAAAGTGGGCGCGTATTGATAATGGTTAACACAAGGAGAAAGGCGCGTGAAATTTATGAGCAAATTTCCAAGTTCCGCGAAGATGTCATTTATCTTTCAGCGGGAATAACCAAAAAACAACGCCGTGAAATTGTTCAGGCAATCAACAGTGACGAACCAGTTTTGGCTGTGTCTACGCAGGTTTTAGAGGCAGGCGTAGACATCAGTTTTGACAAAATTTTTCGTGAGATGGCACCGCTTGATAACATTGTGCAGACTATGGGTCGCCTTAACAGAGAAGGTAAATCACTGGTTACGCCCACATTAACTGTTTTTGAGATAGACGAAGACGCAGCTCCATATGATCCATTGGAGATGAAGCTGTCAAAACAGATTCTGCCAAGAATAAGCGATTCAAAAGCGCTCTACATGGTTTTGCCGGATTATTATCGAGAATTAGCCAAAGCTCACGCTACAAACAAGATAAGGCTAAGTGAGTTGGAAACTAAAATGCGCAAGTTATGCTTTGATGATGTTTGGGACTTTGTGAAGAGAAAGGCGCTTCCTGCCGACGTTGGGGACACAGTTTTTATCCCGAGAGAAAATGAATGGGAAAAAGTCAAGGATACCTTCTTATTTGGAAAATTTGCTTATCAGCGAGTTGCGGAGTATGCAGCAGAACTTCCGAAATCCTTCATTGAGCTTAATAGAAAACATGGCTTGCAGTCAATGTTTGATGCTGATTTAATGCAAAGAGAAATTTTGTTACCTAAAAAAGAGCACTTAGCAGATATTTATGACGTCAAGGTAGGTCTTGACAAGTGGACTATGTAAATAATTAAAAAGTAAATGCTGATGGAAATATGACTTCGTTAAGAGTTGCACCAAACGAAAAAAACAGTTCCCAGATAGAGCAGCATTCTCAATCGTTTTGTGTAAAAGTTTGTCGTGTAATTTTTGACGACTCTGTAAGTGGGCAGATATCCGTTACTCAGCTTAGAGGTTTTCTTGGAAACTTGTTTGTGGATGATCCCGAATTTCACCATCACTCTGAGAATGCATATCATTACCCACTTATACAACACAAAAAAGCTGATGGGTTGCTTTTTATTCTTGGGCTTCAAAATTACGCCCTAATCTTGGCTAAACGAATCACTTCAGTCGACACTATATCAACACCTATTGGTCGCTATTATCTAAGAAGTAAGAGAATTAAAATTCAAAACGAGGAAATTGTTCATCGATCTTGTTATTACGAGTTTGTGTCGCCATGGCTTGCACTTAACGAGGTTAATTATAGTTTGTTCAAGACTATGGATAGAAGGCAAAGGCGAAAGTTTCTTGAGAGAATTCTTGTGGCTAATGTATTAAGCTGTCTTAAAGGTTTAGGCATACGTATTAATTTTCGTGTTAAAGCTGACATTTGCCAGTATAAAACGTTGCGCGTAAAAGCTCATGGGAACCTGTTTATTGGTTTTTTTGCACGTTTTCGATTAAACGTTATGCTTCCAGATTTGATTGGTTTAGGAAAAAGTGTTTCAAAAGGGTATGGCGCAATAAGGCGAATTGATGTATGATTATTGAGATTAGTGAACATGGTTCTGTACTTAAACGCAACCACGATTGTTTCGTTATTAAAAACTCCTCAGGGAAAGTTGAGGTGCCTGCAGAAAAGGCACGCGCAGTTATTGTTACGGCTAATGCGCTGATTAGTACTCAAGCGATATCACTTTGCATAGAAAAAGGAATCGAGTTAGTCTTAGCTGAATGGTCAGGTAAACCCTTTGGTAGATTGTGGGCTTGCTCTCCAGGCAAAGCAACAGAACTGCGCAGAAAACAGTATTTGAATCAAGATTCTGTTGTTGCTTTTAATTTTTCGAAGGAGATTGTTGCCAAGAAACTGAGGGAGCAGAAAAGGTTTCTTGTAGAACTCAAAAATAATAGAAGCAGTGGTGATAACGCTCTAATCGACAGAGCCATTCGCCTTTTGCAAAGTAACATATCCAGCCTTAAAAAAATAGAGTTTTCGTGTTCGTTTAAGCAAGAGTTACTTGGAATTGAAGGAGTCGCTGCTTCATTTTATTTCTCTGCCATTTCAAGTGTTTTGCCTAATAAGTATAAATTTACTGAACGTAGCCGAAGACCTGCTGGTGATCCATTTAACGCTGTCTTAAATTATGCGTATGGGCTTACCTACGCGAATGTGGAGAAAGTGGTTATTTTGAGCGGATTGGATCCCAACGCTGGTTTTTACCATGCTGATACATATGGTAAACCCACGTTAGTTTTTGATTTAATCGAAGTTTTTAGGGCGAGGGTAGATCGTATAGCCGTAAAATTGTTCACTAAACGAATTGTTAGAGAAAGTTGGTTTCAAATTTTAGATCATAATGGTAATTCAGGCGTACTCTTGAGTAAAGACGCACGGAAGAATATAATCAAAGAATACGTAAACAATGTATCGTCTATCGTGGAAAAAGAAGGATGGCAATATTGTAAGAAACTCATTGACATGCTATTTTGTGAGGGATAGCATCTTTGAAGAAAAGCATGTATTATGCTGTCTACGATGTGTCGGATAATCAGACGCGGTTGCGTGTTGCACAGACTCTTAAAGATGTGGGTTTTGTTAGGGTTCAAAAGAGCGTTTTTTGTGGTTCGCTTTCGTCTCAGCAGAAAAAAGATCTTGTAGAAAGGCTTAAGCGGATAGTGGCTAGTTCAGACTCTGTTTATTTGATTTTAACCTGCCATAAATGCTTTGGAAAGGTAACAATAATTGGACAGGGTTTTGATCAGGAGTATGTTGCTGGCGAGTTGGAGAGTCTTGTAATTTGAGTTTATCTGTTACCAATGTGGTGGAGTATGCGTTTTGCCCTAGGTTTACGTATTTTCAGCTTGTCTTAGGAATAAAACAAAGAGAAGAAAAGCGGGGAACAGTTATTGCTGGAAGAGAGCTGCATAGCCGGCACTCAACTACTAACCGAAACTACATAATTGCTGGGGTAAAAGGCAGAAAATTTGTGGAAGCTTACCTTTACTCTGAAAAACTGCAGCTTTCAGGAAAAATTGATGAAGCTATCGAAACAGATACCGAGATTATTATAATTGAAAGGAAATATAGTGACTACACGTTTATAGGAAAGACTCTGAAGACGCAGCTAGCGTTACTGGCTTTATTGGCTGAGGAAGCATTCGCCAAGAAGGTAAAACGTGCAATCGTAATCTTCCAGAAAAAGCGGCGCGTCAAAGTACGTTTTAACATCACCGAGAAAACAAAAAACTTTGCGTTAAAAATGCTGCAAAGTACCCGTCATGTGATAAACACTGGTGCAATACCTAGCTCAAGAAGAGATAACAGATGCTTAAATTGTTGTTACAGAAAATTGTGCCCGCCACTATAGAAAAAGGAAATAATGAAACTGTAATTTTATTTATAAATAATCAAATAATTTATAGACCAGAACAGTTTACCTCTAAAAATGTGGGGGGAATGAACCTAAAAACCGAAAAGAACCCCGAGAATCAGGCAGTCGAAAAGGCTAATCCAACAAAACAAGGATTGAAACCCACCACTTTTTTGTTTGCCTATTAATAGCGAAGTCGAAAAGGCTAATCCAACAAAAAACTCGCAGTCAAAAAAGCGCACGCGGACTTTAACCCATTTGAGTATAAATCTTGCTCCGTCCACTTGACCTTTTTCTCTGGAAAAGCGTCAACAGAAAAATGGTTGTTTTAGCTGGTTGATATTTTCTATGGCAGTTATTAGCTGTTACAGGTAGTTTTCGTAGGGTTTTAAAATAGTGCATATTTTACCACTTAATTTTTACTTTGCCATCTTATTAGTGTTTTTCACATTTCTATCAACTCAAAGTTTTATTCAAACGAGTTAAATGCTGCTTATGTTGAGTAACTTTATAATTGCGGAAAATATGGTTAAAAATATCGCTTTCTACTCTTGTTTCTGTAGGTATTTTTCTACTTCGTTATCTGCGTTGTCTGCTTTGATAAATACTGGAACATTCGTCATTCCTGTAGCTAAGTAGCTTGAAAGTAACCATTCACCTGGAACAAACTCCAATGTTTTCTCAAGAATCGCCTTGTCAATCATGAAAGTGTCGCTGATTAAGCTTCTATCGTAGGGACGTGGAAGTGTACTTACAAAGTATGTGTGTAGCTGCTGTAACGCGTTAGTATTAAGATACGCAATTCTCTGTGTAGCTATGCAGCCTCCTAATCCATACTTTCTCCCTTGACGAAGCAACCTTTCAACTTCCAAACTGCACTTCTTATCAATTCCAGAAACATTAGAGGGGCTGGCTACGAACTCTTGTGCCTCATCAAAAACGAACAGGATGTAAGGTTTAATCTTAAATTGGCGCTTTCTCCTTTGCAGTATGTCGTGTGCAATGTCAAACGCCAACTGTTTAATAGTTTCCGGCTCGCTTATAGATAGAGAAATCAGCCTTGCTTCTCCATCGAGTAATTGTTCAACTTCCTGTGTTGTGCATCCACTTGAAGAAGCTTGTGTTTTTTGCTCGAAATACTTGAGCATTTTATGGCGTGACTGGAACCAGCCGTAAAGAGCGCTTTTTTCGTGGACTCGGTAGTCTTGAGCGATATTTTCCGCAGCATCTATTAACTCGTTCACAAACTCCTTGGATAATTTGTCATCTTCGCTTAATCTGTTCTTATTCATATAAGCAAAAGCCAATTCCTGCACGTCATCTAATGCCTCAATATAGTTTGGGTTAGCAGCATTAGCCTCCTTAAGCTTGTCTATATCAGAGATAAAATCACTGTACGTTGGAACATCAAATCTTTCACGTCTGAAATGTGTTACTCTCCCAAGGGACAAAATTTTCTCCATACCTGCTAAAACCCGTGTGTCCAACTCGTACTTTTTCGGTTTAACTACTGAATCATAAAACTGCCGGGCATTCTCCACCTCTCTTTCTAGAATAACTTTAGATTCAATTTTCTTATCCGCCAAGATATCCATTAACAGAAAAGGGTACTCGCATGATATATCAAAAATGATAACTTTAACATCCCGCTGATGAATTAATATCCTCCTAAGAATATTAGACAGTAAATTGCTTTTACCGCCTCCTGTAAAAGCAAAAATGCCGAAATGAAACCTAACAAGCGCATCAAAATCCACATAAATAGGTATTTTTTCGCCAAGCGACTCAAACATTTTAATCGTGCCAAGACGCGGATCTTTATAGGCGTCAGCGCAAGTTTCCGTCCCAGAACACCCAAGTTTCTTTGGTATTTCGCGATTATACATCTCCTTTATCATGGCCCTGTTCAAAATGTAGACTTGACTGCCCAGCGTCGGGTAAGAGAAACCCCTTTCAAAACTGTATCCGCCACCATCAAGTATCAAGTCATAATTGATCGGTATGGCATCTAACTGAACCATCATTGTAGTTTTATCATCTGTTTCCCAATCCTTAACGCTTTGCTGGATAACCTCAAACTGCATTGGAAAATACTGATAGCTTTTAACACCCTTAAGTCCAAAATGCTCAGGCCAGAAACGAACAACCTCTAAAAGAGTATATCTTTCACGTTGAGGTGTTGTCTTGAAATTCTTAACAGCCAACAACATGCCATCGTCAAGAAGTCGCATCAAGTCGCGGTTATATCGTGCCTTGATCTGGCATTGATACTGTGATGAAGTACCAAACTGCTCATCCACACCTGCAGTACTCGAAAATACGCTGCTTAGTTGTGCATCGAATTTTCCATCAAAGTCTGTGAAATACCTTTTAAGATTCTCTTCTACCCGACTCAAGATCAGTTCGCCTCTCCCGGAAAGTACTCATGTAAAACAAAAACCGCCTCAAGTTGCGGTTGTTAGCAACCCAAACGCTCGTAGAATCAATAATCCGTCTTACCTCGTTATTGTGCCACTTTGCAACGCTGTCAGCAATAAACAGCGGCATATTATGACCGAAAACCTCAGGAATACTCGATTCAGCCATGCACTTTAACACTACCATTACAAGGTTCTGCAGCTTATTCTCTATTTCACGATGCTTAAAGAGTATTACGTCAACAGGTTCAACAGCTCCACCATACTCTTGTCTGAATCTCACAAGCGTTTCTCCACGCACATCAAATTCGGGATAAACTAGACGATCAATAAAAAGAACGTTGCTTCTTAAACGCGGCTCAGTTTTTGCTTCCGATAGCTGAATGTATGATTTCAGAAATGATCTTTCAGGAGTAATTCTATTCTTAATTGCACCACTTACGTAGCCGCGTCTCCTTTTTTCAAGTTCAGGAATTATTACGCGAAAAGCCGCGTCATATTCAATCAAGCTCCAAGGCGTAGGTAACTTCGCATAATTGTATATACTCATGTATTGGAGTAACATCCTATCAGTATCAGGCGCCCTTGACAGAACTTCTTGCGGCAAGGGGCAGTTCCAGACCCCTTCATTGACGCATATGGGAATCAAGTGATTTTTAAAGTCCCTAGCAGTTGTATCCTTAGTGATACCTATCAATAGTATGTGTTTTCTCCAGCATTCTTCCACAAGCATGTAGAAGCAGAAAAGAGAAAGAAACGCTAAATCTAATGTTGTTAACCAGCATTTCTGTCCATCAGTTGTCAACTGTAACGGGTTACGAACTGCCCCATTCTCAAAAAGCCGCTTACCAATGATCTCAACAAGGCTTTTCACTCGACTCCAAGAACCTCGATATTTGGGCAAAACCTCGTATACACCGTTTTTCTCTTGAATGTACCCTTCTTGAATTGAACGTGCCAAAAACCGTTTTAATCGCTGCTCCCTATCCTCGGAATCCAAATTCAACCGTTTACAGAGCTCTTTAAAGGTTAATGAACCGGCATCTTCTAAATGGTAGATGGCTGAGTAACGCAAATAGTCTCCCCGTGCCGGCGGCAACCGCAAGTTAAAGTTGACCATTCTATGCCTGTTAAGCGCCAGGTCGTTTGCGTCCACTTTTATGTTTTCAATGCTGCACCTAAGAATCGTGCTTGTACCCCAAAGTTTCCTCCGTCGTGTATCGTAAAGAAGGCTGCTATGCATATTTGATAAACTTCTATCCAAGAGAATAATATTTACATCGTTCTCTTTTGCAGTTTTGTAAGCTAAATAAAATTCGCTAAAAGTCATTATCCAGTTTGCGATTGTAGAATTGTTTACGACCATTTCGTCTGTAATTGGTTTGTTAATAGCGATGCTTCCATCTTGATTAACTTGCATGAAACTCTGGTCAACATCGACAACTTCGTTTATGTACATTGGGATACATGTTGAAACTCCTATGCCGCTTTCAGAAAAATTGTCCGAGTATTCTACAACTGGCTTTGCATCAGTGAAGCGGATGATGCCCTTTGCTGAGTATGAGCCGCTGAAGAATATTATTAAGTCAAACATTTGTCGGGTGTATTCTGTTCCGTCTATGGCTACAAACGTGATTTCTTCCCTGTTAAAAAAGGCTCTTGCTGTTGAAATGGCCTTTTTTGCGTCAAAATTGGTTTTGATTAACTTATCTAGGAACCCGTCATACATGTTTTTTATCGAGTTAAATCTTTCAGTGTAGTCTGTAATTTGGTCAGCAGCACCCTTTTGAAGAATCTCGCCGGCTCTTTTTAGCTGGGTGCTCAGTGTTATGTTATTCATGATTTATCTCCATGGTGCTGTTTTATTTTTTTAGCAGCTTAAATCATTGAGTCGTCTAATGTTGATGTTGTTTTTGTAAAGGTGGTACTTTGGATCTAGCGTTTATCTTTGTGTTTTTTGTTTATAAAAATCTTAATTTGGACGCGCAGTGTGTTGGCAATAATCTTCTTTTTTCGGGTGTGTACTGTCTTTTGGGCTGTCGCGTTTTTTGTTTTTGCTGATTTCAAATATGAATCAGAAATGTTTATTAAGAATTAAGATATAATATACAATTCGCGTTGCCAACAACACCTGGCAACGAATCGATTGAAAGAAGGAAAGAACATGAAGAAAGAAACAAAAACCAACACAATCGAACCCTATTACTACGTAGCAATCGTACTAAAAGGCACAGAAAAACAATACCTAAACCTTCTAAAGTACCTAAAAAACCGCAACAAAGCCCAGCTAATATACCAGTGCAAATCGCTTACATACCTTCGCGTGACACGCGACACAAGCACCCACATCGGAGCAGTATCATTAGAAAAACCGATCGAAGCTGAAACAAAAGGAGGAATCCGCCTATGAAAAAGTTCTTACAAAGCAAACGTGGATTAGGCACACCTGTAGCTAACCTCATAGTTATAACAGCAGCTGTACTCCTATCACTCACGGTAACAACATTTGCCATGAACATCACGGCAAGTCAAGTTCAAAAAGAAAATATGTACATTTCAAGTAGCCACGTATGGTACATTAACAGCACCGATAGCGTCGCCGCCATAGTAGCCACAAACACTGGACCAACAGACATAGTCTTGACTAAAATCGTAATAAAAGGGCTACAATGCACTTGGGACGGAGAAGAGAACTTCGTGATTTACTGCAAAAACCAAACTTCCCCCGGCGATTTGCCTTTCGTTGGGAATCTAACGCGTGGCGACAGCACAATAAATGTTTTCGGTGTAGATTATGCTTTCACCTCTGCAAGTGAAGGGTTAACAATAAAATCTGGCTGGACAATACTCTTTTATATCGCATTGCCTGAACGCATTATGGTTTACGACCTCGGTCAACCAGTACGTATAGCTATCCACACAACACAAGCAGTTTACTGTTCAGAAACTAACACGCAAACCGCATAACAAAGCAATGAATACGGGAATCCTGTATGATAACACGGCTACTCGCTACCTATGCATTACTGCAATCTCTTGATGCTGTAGTAACAGTCTATGGCGTCCAAGCAGGATTGTTAGCAGAAGCTAACCCGCTAATGCAGCCAACAAGCCCAATGCACTTAATGTTAAAGATCGCAGTAATAGCGTTGACAACCTATTTCCTCTGGTACGCTTACCGAAGATCCAACGTAGCCAACTCGCAAATCTCTGTTAGCATAGTTAAAGTTACCGTAGTTTGCCTAACTGCCTGGTATGCTTTCGTTGTAGCCAACAATTTTTTTGCCCTCTTTTTCTAAATCCATTTTTTATGAACGCACACAACGCTAATAGTTTTATTGCCGATGGTATTTTCTGCATTTTTCTATGAGGCATCTGGCAAAATCTGCATTCTGGGCAAAATGAATGTGAAGATACGAAGCAAGGACATTGTGCTGCAACCAACCATCATGTTGCCTATCGATGCCTTCTCCTTTTTTCATGAGATAAGCAAACTTGGCGTCAACTGGTATGTCAACTATTTTCGAGGAATGAAATTCATGTCCCCTTATTTTGTCTCCTGTGGAAGATAACAAATTATCACTTATTACCTCAGCAGTAGCATAATTTAGCAGAACTTTTTTCGTCATTACAGTTTTAGCATGCAGCAAACCTGCCATCTGAAACGATCTGCCTTCAAAATCAACGATCTCGTCTGTAAGATACATTAATCCTCCGCACTCAGCATAAATAGGCATCTCGTCTTCTGCTGCCTTTCTGACGGCCTGGCGCATAGCGACGTTTTCTTCCAGATTCTTCGCGAGCATTTCAGGAAAGCCTCCACCAATATAGCAACCATCAATATTAGGCGGCAACCCTCCATCGTGTATAGGGCTAAAATACTTGATTTCTGCACCATACGCCTCTAATATTTTAAGGCTACTTGGATAATAAAAGTTGAATGCCTCATCAAAGGCTACCCCTATAGTCACTGTTTTCTCATGTTTCTCTGTTGGAAACACATTGCGAGAGACAATGGGTAATTCTGGCGCTGACTTGGCAATTCTAATAATGGCGTTCAAATCCACGTTTTTCTTAATAAAATCAGTTGCCGCTGTGAAAAACTGGTTAAGTGGCTTTTTTTCAACAGTGGGAATTAAGCCTAGATGCCTCTCAGATAAAACAATATTTTCATTTACAGGCAAAGCACCGATTACAGGAATGCGTGTGGCATTTTCTATTGCATTCTTGCACCATAACGCATGGCTAGAGTTACCAACACGATTAAGGATAATCCCCGCTATTTTGACATCTTTGTCAAAACTCTGGTAACCAAGTGCTATTGCCCCAGCGCTGCGTGCAACCGCATAAACGTCAATGATCAGTATCACTGGACACCGGAGAATCTTTGCGATATGTGCCGTGCTTCCTGCTTCGTCAACTCCACTTATTCCATCGTAAAGCCCCATAACGCCTTCTATTAAGGCTATATCCGCGTCAACTGTTGCGTACCTAAAAATTTCTATTATCTGATCGCGTGGCAGCATCCATGCGTCAAGATTTTCTGAAGGTCGCTGAGTTACTGCCTTGTGATAAGAGGGATCGATATAGTCTGGTCCAACCTTGAAGGCTTGAACTGTAAATCCTGCCTCTCTAAGAGAGTTCATTAATCCAATTGAGATTGTAGTTTTGCCTACTCCACTGCAGATCCCGCCTATAATCACGCGTGGAATATTCATTTGGGATCAACATCATTTTGACAGTGACTTACCTATTGTGTATTCCAATACTTAAGGTTCAATAAATCCAAACAATCCTGAGCTATTTGCAGATGAAGTTAAAGATCGCGTCTTTTTCTTTCAGCGAGTTAACTATTAAGTCAGGATTATATTTCTCAATATCCTCTTTCGAATAGGCCCCTGTCAGCACGGCTATGCTTCTCATTTTCGCTGCCGCCGCAGCTTGAATGCCAAACACAGAGTCCTCTACAACTACGCATTTTTCTGCAGGGCATCCCAACTGCTGTGCAGCTATTAAGAAAATCTCTGGATCAGGTTTAGGGTGCCTCACATCATCTACAGTTATTACAGCGTTAAAAAAAGATAATAGATTCAACCTCGTGAGCAATGACGAAACAACCGTGCGGTTATTCATAGAAGCCACCGCTAGCTTAACATTACCATGCAGTGCCAAAAGCAGTTCTGAGGCACCATCAAACAGTTTTACCTTGCCAATGAACTCAAGCTGCGCCTTTACCTTCCTAGTTACAAGTTGGTTAATATCATCTTCATCAAACTTCCTGCCTGACACACGAAGTATCTCCCTGAACGTTTCAGCAGCACCTGTACCGATGCGCCGTTCAATGAACTCTTCGTTTACCTCGCAATGTATTTCAGCAAGCACTTTTTGAAAGGATCTAACTACCACTTCTCTAGTATCTGCTAGCGTTCCATCCCAATCAAAAATAACCGCATCAAACATTACACAACACGGCATAATATCCGTAAGGTACTATTGCAAATTCAATCCTAGCCTATCTCGAATTATGTTGCACTTCTTAGTTGCTTTCTCAATCGCACGCATTAGTGCTTGCCTTATCTGGCTACCCTCAAGCTCGTAGATTGCTTCAATCGTGGTTCCCCCAGGTGTCGTTACCATATCCCTTATTTTTGCAGGGTGCTCTTGCAGTTCAAGAACAAGTTTACCTGTGCCCATAACGGTTTGTGCTGCGCTGGAAAGCGCTATATCTCTAGGTAGACCAACACGTAAACCTGCGTCCATTAACGCTTCAATTATTATGGAGAGATATCCTGGTCCACTGCCGCTTAAAGCAGTTATCGCATCCATGTATACTTCATTAACCTCTGCACAGATACCCATCATGTTTAGCAACGTCTTAATTTTAGCTTTGTCATGCTCGGTTACGTCTGCATCGCAGGAGTAAGCAGTGTAGGATGCTTGAACTAGCGCTGCAACATTCGGCATTATCCTCACAAAGCGTGCTTCAGGAGCATTTTTCTTTAAAAATTTTAGTGGAACAGTGGCAGCTACGGATATAACTAGCTTGTTTGCTATTTCTTGGCGTATTTCTTTAAGCACTTTCTCTACATCTGGCGGCTTTACAACGATAAAAATTATATTAGCATCGGCTGCAGCGCCGCGGTTGTCTGTTGAGGCAGCTATGCCTAGTTTTTCGATTTCCTTTACTCTTTCTTGTTGAAAATCAGTTGCTATGATTTTTCCTTTGTATCCACTTTTCAACAGGCTTTTCACAATGGCGCTGCCCATCATTCCCGAGCCTATCACTACGACATCGTCAGTCATACACTCACACCTTCTCTTCTTTACATTGTTTGTGTTCTTAAAGGTTTGTTACCTTCTGTGGATGTGGCTGCATGTTCAGCGCTTATTAACGAGGCTTTTTAGAAGGTTATGCATTACCAATGCTGATGCATTTGTTCTCAAACCACGAGAATTAAAATGTGTTCGAACAGCCTGAAAATTGTTCGCACGTAAAGCCTGAAGAACAGTCGCCGGTGAAGGCGCAGGTAAACCCAATTTACTGCTAAATTTATCCACTACGTAATATGTGGATGGTGCTTCAGCCTCATCTATTGCTGTTGTTAAAAGTTTGGTGATTTCAACGTTATTCCTAAACGATCGGTGTTCGTTTTCTCTTAACATTAATTCACAAAATTCTTTGTCAAATATTTTCGATATCCATAGAGGTCCAGCATAGTCCATCCTTGCTCCACACTCAGGACATTGTTCAATGTTTTTGCTGAATAGTGTTTTCGTGTTTTCTCTGTGCAGGCAATTAAAGCAGTGCAAAATGTAACCGAGATTTTCGATACTTGTGTCAGCTTTTCGTGCGCCGTAGCTTATTTCAGCATATAGCCTTATGTAATGGTTATTTTGGTGACTAAAAAGCACGTTGATGCCCATGTCGTGTTTTGCCGCTAATGTGGCAACACAACCTGTTAAGAGACGAATAGCAAGTTCTTGACAATATTCAGTACGCAGTGGCTTGCCTCCGTATTTTCTGATGCAGGCTTTCTCATGGACGCCGCACAAAGGAGCCATATCTGTAGCTGTTACCGCTAAAAGCCCCCCATCGCGTAATGCTCTAATCGCCGAATCTAAATAGGGCACTGGCGAACCAAATGGATCCACATCTATAATGTCAAAGCGCTTCTGCGGTGCACCGTGAGCGCTTAAAAGACAGTTAGCATCCTTATGCTCTACTGTAATCCGTGACGATGCCGCATTCAACTTTACATTGTAGCTTGCAAGCTTAAAGGCCGCCTCATTAATGTCGTTAATCAACACTTTTTTTACGCCATGAACTTCTACCGCAAATCGTACGCCGCGAATTCCTGAACCTGCTAAAGGTTCACATAAAACAACTTCTCTGTTTATGCGATGCTGATAAACTTGCGCAGCCAAGACGGCTATGTCCCGGTTTAACTCCATGACTGGATTATAAAACACAGGCGCCTTGGAAGGCGCGTAATCTGAAGGTCGTACCGCGAAAGCGCTGAGCCTTGGAACCAAAACTACAACTTTCCCTTCTCTTACAATCTCACTTGGAAAATCAGTTTCAAATCCACTTTTAGCCATAACTCTTCTTCGCTGTTACGCTGTATTTATCGTAAGTGTGTAATGAGAAGAATTTTTAGGTTAATATTAGCCTTCTGGTTTGGCGATGTTCAATGCAAAAGCGCGTGTTGCTATTAACAGGTGATCCTGGAATTGGAAAAACTACTGTCCTGGCGAAAACCGTAGACATACTTAGGGCAGAAGGCTACACGGTAGGCGGCATTATAACTCGTGAAAACCGCCAAGACGGAACTCGTGTGGGCTTCGAAATCATGGACATTAGCACAGGCAAGCGCGGTTGGCTTGCGCACATAAATCAACCAGCTGGACCACAAATAGGCAAATATAAGGTTAACATTGAAAATCTAACAACAATCGGCGCAGAAGCAATACTCGCCGCAATAGAAAACTGCTGCGTGATTGTTATAGACGAAATTGGACCAATGGAGTTGCTGTCAGAAAAATTCAAACAAGCTGTAAGCAAGGCATTGGAAAGCAGCAAACCCGTCATAGCCGTAATACATAGGAGAGCACAGGATAAGTTAATAGTTGATACTCGAAAAAGAGAAGATGCAGAATTGATAATAATTACTCCTCAAAACAGAGAATGCCTGCCTAAAAAAATAGCTATAAAAATTATTAAAATTCTCTCGAATGCTAACAAATAATTATGCACAGAAGCGAAACTGCACAATTTATCTTTCTGTAAATTTAACGCAAACATCCAATCAACAGGATAATTAAAATGCTCCTACACGAATCATCCTTCATACATTTTTGCTTATTTATTTTTTTGTATTTGTGTTGCACTTGACTACAAGATGAATTCTAAATGCAAAACATATAATTGGACATACATGGCGAGTTTACGTAAAGTGGGATCTCTAAAAGAACCAAGGGTGCTTTTAAAAAAGTTACTCAGTACATGTGGTTATTCATGAAAAGCTGTAGATACGCTCTGGAAATGGTGTGATTTCCACGAGAAAAAAGGTGTTGCCAACTTAAAAATATGATGTAATTTTTCCTGCGGGCAGTCGCCACATAACTTTTCCGAAGTGCTTAAATGTTCAATTAAACTTTAACTATGAAAAACGGGTGTAAATCATTGGTTTCACATTCAGCGAAGGTTAAGTTAAAAACGATACTAGTTATCGACTTACTGATTGTAGCTCTGGCAACTGGAGTGTATTTTTATCTTCAAAACACGGGGCAGTTAAGCGCAGAAGTCGAAGCCGAGTTTACAGTAAGCGACTTAATCATTAGCCCTGCTGAAGCTGAAATAGGTGAAAACATCACGATCTCAGCCAACGTAACAAACACGGGCAAAACAGAAGGCAGTTACACTCTAAACCTCACAATTAACGATGTAACTGTGGAAAATCAAACGTTGCTTCTCTCAAGCGGAGACTCAAAGATTGTAGAATTTACTTACAGTCAACAAGTTGAAGGCATATATACTGCTAAAATAGGAAACTTAACAGGGACATTCACAATTAAGAAGCCCGTTCCAACAGAGAGTTCAATAGTCCTATCAAGGCTACTTGTGACCCCATATGAAGTCAACATTGGCTCCCCAGTAAGCATAAAGGTTAACGCTAAAAACCCCTCTGCCGTGCAAGATAGCCTTCTGGTTAAGGTCACAATAGACGGCGCAGTTGTCGGAACTAAAGTAGTTGAATTGAACCCAGGCGAAAGTACAGACTTAGAATTTACAATAAACGCGACAACAGAAGGATCACACAGGGTAAAAGTCAATTCTCTATCAGACTCATTCAGGGCAGTGCCACCAGGTATGCATACGCTATCAGTTATTATATCCCCTGTTCCCAAAGGCGGCGGCGGGAAATTCAAAATAAATGGTGAAGAATACATAACGCCCTACACAGCCCTTTTACCTGAAGGAACATACATAGTGGAAATGCCAAGCACAGATCCAACAGGACAGTACGGTTTTCTCAACTGGGAAAACAAGGATACAAACCCTATAAGAAGAATAAGTTTAACACAAGCAATGATACTTGTGGCCTACTATGAGCATGGCACATCTTGTCCTTCCCTATTCGTCTGGAATGGCACAGACTATGTTTACATAGCAGAAGTTTCAAACCACGGTTGGTTAGGCTATATGAACTACGTCACAGACAACCCAGATTGGCCAATTGTTTACTGGAGAAATAACCCATGGGACTATGTTCCAATAGAAAAGAACCAGATCCAACCTAAAAATGGCTATTACGATCTGACTTTAATCCAGAAATGGAATGAAATCTTCTATTTGGATACAGCTTATCTCGTAGTTGTTGACCACCCCGCGAACGTCAACGTTTACTCAACAATGGTGGAGCAATACCTCGATCCTGAATACATGGGAAAAATATACACAGTCAGCAAAAACCCCAAACCACCAGTTTCCGCCGTTAATGAAAAGGGCGAAAATGTTCTGCCCTACATAATCAAAATAGACGACGTGTTTACGCCTGGAATTAACGGAATTCAAAGCCCCTCTTGGAATAATATCAAATGGAATAGGCTGACGATAGATCTAGGCGATTTATCCGGCGCAAAAGAGATAAAACTGGTAGTTAGAGGCATAGTGGACTGGGGATCAGCAGATGACTATAACTCGTGGATTGACAAATTCTTTGATCCAGCTAACCCGGCGCCACCTGGAACACAAATAACACCAGCGCCCTACTTAGAAGTTAAAGACGCAGACGGCAACTGGATACGTGTTCCCGAAGGCAGACAATTTCCAATACCGCCCGATGGAGTTGCTAGAACTTTTGTTGTTGATTTAACTGGGCTTTTCCCCACAAATGATTACACAATTCGAATAAGCAACTTCTGGAACGTTACCTTTGACTACATAGCTGTAGACACAACACCTCAAGCAAACATTACAACGTATGAAATCTATCCACAAGCTAATCTCTACAATGCGTTCTTCACAGCTTCGTTTGCTACAGGCAATTTCACGCGGTACGGTGACGTAACATCCTTGCTACTAAAAGCAGATGACATGTACGTGATCGGGCGACAAGGTGATGCAGTTTCCCTCAAGTTCCCAATTGCCAATCTTGGATCGCTTGCCGACGGCATGGAAAGGGATTATTTCCTTTTCGTTGCACTGTGGTTCAAGGATGAAACTGGAAACTGGGGATACGGCTTTAATTTCACCGTCGATCCTCTACCATTCCAGAACATGAGCGGCTTCCCATATCCACTGGATGCCGAAAGTTACCCAAATGACCCTGAACACGCAAATTACCTGCGTGAATATAATACTAGAATAATAACGCTTGAGAATTTTCAGCCGCAGGAGTCGCATCTCGCAGAATGGGTTATCGCCGTAGTTGTGATAATAGCCGTTGCTGACGCGTTAGTTCTCGCCTACTATAAGCGGCGTAGCAAAAAATTACCCTAAATCACATTTTTTATTTCTCTTTCTGCACAAAGAGGAAATGCCGCGTAAAGTTTCACTGAAACTGACAAAACTATCAAAGTAATGCAATATCCGCTACGCATGCTATTTTGTGTAAGATTTAAATTGAACATTCCCTATTCCATAATCAACACCTTCAGAGTTGTTCAAATATGCCGTTGTCACCTGAACTGCAAAAGTATGGCGCTTTTGAACTTTCGTCATGTAGTAGAATGTTTTTCAGTACCATTTTAATCCATAAAATAGCTGCTATACGCTTAGGATTTCTCGAAGGTTAACTTAGTTGGCACTACAAATAATAGGTGAAATATTAAAACTGACAATACTCGCAGGGTTAGGAATAGCAGGCGTTCTCGCTGTTCTGATATGGACTAAAAATTTAACTAGAAAAGTAAGTTTCCTACGGTTAATAATTCAAACGATCGCGCTAGTGACTATTTATTATCTTTACACTTACCCAATATGGTTACTCGCAGTTTTGGTCACAATAATTGTGATAACGCTTTTAATTGGCCGCTTCTTCTGCGGTTGGCTATGTCCATTTGGATTTTACATGGATCTAATAACAGAAGTAAGAAAAATAACTAAGATACGATACCGCAACATACCTGAAAAACTCAACAGCGCTTTGCACACACTTAGGTATGCCCTGTTTTTGTTATTTTTGGTTTTACCATTCCTTCTGGCACCCATAAATCCGTGGCAATATCCCTTATCCTTGTTTCTCGCAGGTCCATTTAAACCCATAAGAGTCTTAATAGCACCATTAACTCCGTTAATTGTGCCATGGACGGAAAAGTTGACAGCGATTAACGGCATAAACCTAAGCTATCCTTACTTGGATGAAATAATCGCTTACTCTAGCGAAGATTTGGTCTGGATCTTTATTTTTATCTTTCTTACTTCTACGATTGTAGGTTCCTTCTTTATAAGGCGCTTTTGGTGCAGGTTCTGCCCTACAGGGTTATCACTCGCAATAGTAAACAAGTTTAAAAGTTTACAAGGTATCCCACTCCTTTATATAGATAAGGACGAGGAAAAATGCACAAAATGCGGTATCTGCAAAAGAGTATGTCCACCCCAAGTTAAAGAAGTTTACGAGCAGAAAGGTGGAAAAATAAAAACTTCAATGTGTATGTCATGTTTCCGATGTGTGGAAATGTGTCCCTATGAAGGATGCTTAAAGGTAAAGCTTGCTGGAAAAACAGCGTTCAAATCTAGAAACTGGCTAAAACCATCAGAAACTGAGTGAAAAGTAAAATGACAAACCAAAATAAAGAAAGAAAATATTTGCCTGAACTATCTAAAAAAGAAATCGAGGAACTGCAAAAAACGATTAGGACATCATCCCAAAAAATAATCACTGAGAACATAGAACGAATGAAAAAAACATCGCCAAATCGCCCCGAAGCAATGAAGTATTTCGATGAAATTGCCAACTTCATTACTCGTGAAAAAGAACTTCAAGCAGAAAAAGAAAAAGGCAAAAAGGTTATCGGTTACCTGTGCATGTTTGCCCCAATAGAATTAATATTAGCTGCAGACGCTATACCAGTTCGGGTAAACTCAGGCTGGTATGACGCAGCAAAATTGGGCGATAGAATTGTACCTGTAGAGGTTTGCCCGATAATACGCTCAACAATAGGCGCAAAAATGATTAGCTTGTCGCCGTATTTAGAGTTAAGCGACGCCCTCATAAGTGTATTGACATGTGACGGAATGACCAAACTAAGCGAGATACTAGGCGATCACAAGCAGATTTGGGCTATGCCTATTCCACGAATAAAAGACACAACTCAAGCAACGCGATTTTGGCGCGAAGAACTGTTGATAATAAAACAAAAAATTGAGGAATTGACAGGTAATAAAATAAATGGTAAAAAACTAAAATCTGCAATAGAACTCACCCAAAAAGCAACCAAAGCTTTCAGGCGGTTACAGGAACTAAGAAAAACCGCGCCAGTAATAATGGGCAGAGACGCAATGCTTGTCAATCAAACATACATGTGGGACGACGTAAAACGCTGGACGGAAAAAACTGAAGCACTATGTGACGAACTTGAAAAACGTGTAAAGGAAAAAAACTGGGTATGTGCGCCAGATACGCCGAGGGTGATGGTCACAGGTACACCTATGATTTGGCCTGACAACTGGAAAGTGCCAACGCTAATAGAGGAAGCTACGCCACAGGGTATACTCGTCGCTGACGAGCTCTGCTCAAGCGAGAGGCTATTATACGACCCAGTGGGAGTGGACGAATGGACAATGGATGATATGCTGAATGCTATATCTGAACGATATTTGCTAGCGTCTACATGTCCATGCTTTACTTCAGAAGACGGAAACGAAGACAGAATTAACTGGCTATTAACAAAAATAAAAGAGTGGAACGTCAACGGCGTAATCTATTATGTCGTTCGCGGATGTATGCTATACGCAATGGAGTACACGAGAATCAAACGCGTATTAGACCGTCTCAACATTCCAGTTTACTACTTGGACACGGAATACACCCGTGAAGATGTAGGCCAGTTGAAAACACGGATAGAAGCTTTCCTCGAAATGTTATCAGCACGAGTTGACATATAAAAGGGGTGAATCATAAGATGACGACAATTGGAATAGACTTGGGTACACAAACCGTAAAAGCAGTTATATTAAAAAACAATGCAGTAATTGCACGCGGTAAAGCCTTCTCAGGTTTTGACCCCAAAAAAGCCGCGGAACAGGCAGTAGAGGAAGTATTAAAAAAGGCAAACCTGACACTGGCCGACATAAAACACGTTACTGCAACAGGCTCGGGCGTGGAAATGGCTCCTTACGTCAACAGCACGGTAAGCATGATGGGTGCCGACGCAAAAGCCGGAGTCTACTATTTTCCTACTGCAAGAACGATAATCGACGTTGGCGCAGAAGAAGCACGAGCAGTAAAATGCGATGAAAAAGGCGTTATGGTGGATTTTGTTGTAAATGAAAGATGCGCTGCTGGCGCAGGGGCATTTATTGAAGCAATGGCTAGAGCTTTAGAGATTAAGCTGGAGGAGATGGGTCCCCTTTCACTTAAGGCTGAGCGTGCAAGCTCCATAAACGCGACATGCGTTATTTTCGGAGAATCAGACGTTGTGAGCTTAATTCATCGTCAAGAATCAAAGCCTGAAATTGCAAGGGCTATTTTTGACGCGATGGCTGATCGTGTTTCCTCAATGGTGTACCGTTTAGGCGTAACCCCTGATGTTGTCCTTGTTGGTGGAGTTGCTAAAGATGTCGGTTTTGTTGCTTCACTAAAAAGAAAATTAGGCATCGATATCTTAATACCTGAATTTCCAGAATTTACCGGTGCCGTAGGCGCTGCACTTGTTGCGGCAGATCGTGCTATGGAGGCTTAAGCAATGGAGGATTTTCCTAAGAAAGAGGATGTCGAATACTGGCGATGGCAAGAGTACCATCGTGTTATGCCTGCAAAAAAATGGAAAAATAAAGATCTAATTACAGCCGGTGTCGACGTTGGTTCAGTTGGTTCAAAAGCAGTGGTAATGATTGACGGCGAAGTATACTCTTGGGGTATAATGCGGACAGGTTCAAATAGTCCTGATAGTGCCAAAAAAGTGTTAGATTGGGCGTTGGAAGGCACCGGGCTTAAGCTAGGCGACATCAAGTACATAGTGGGCACAGGATACGGGCGGGTAAACGTTCCAATGGCCAACAAGGCGATAACGGAAATTGCTTGTCATGCTAAAGGAGCTAACTACATTTGGGGGCCTATGGTAAGAACAGTGCTGGACGTTGGTGGACAAGATATTAAGGCAATACGCTGTGACGAGACAGGCAAAGTAGTTTCTTTTCTGATGAATGATAAATGCGCCGCAGGCACAGGCAGAGGCATGGAAGTGTTTGCTGATTTACTTAAAATACCCATAGAACAAATCGGTGAGTACTCTTTAAGGGTAAGCGAGGAGCCACCGCCAGTAAGCTGTACTTGTGTAGCGTTCGCGAAAACTGAGGCCATGAGTTTGCTACGAAAAGGCTGGTCAAAAGAGCAAGTCTTGGCTGCGTATACGCGTGCGATGGCAGTTAGGATGGCAAACCTCATCAATCGTGTGGGTCTTGAAAGAGAACTTGTAATAACTGGTGGGCAATCGAAAAACATGGGGATTGTTTCAAGGATAGAAAGTATTTTAGACGTAAAATGTCTTCCAGCGCCAAATTGGCGGGAAAATGGGTTAGATCCAATGGTAGCAGGCGCTATAGGCGCAGCTCTTTTTGCTAAAGCATTGTATGAGAAATCACAAAAGACCTAAATGGAATAGAAGGTTGATCACGTATAATTACCCATTATGGTTATAGTGATGGTTCAGGTGACTACTATGTTGTTATTGACGCCAGTATATGCGATGGTTGTGGCAAATGCGTTGAGCTTTGTCCACGGTCTGCATTAGAGTTGATCACCGTGTTGATCGACTTGGAAGACAAGTACGTTGCCGCAGTTAAAGAGCAGCACCGAAAAAACATAAAATACACTTGTTCTTCATGTAAACCTGAAAATAAAAAAACCCCCTGCATGCTTGCATGCTCAAAAAATGCGTTGACATGCGTTTGGAATCAGCGTTAATATATTTTTAATCTAGAATTATTGCTTTGATTAACTTAACCTCTCCTATTGGGCGATCATTCGTGTCAGTGGCTACCTTGGATATTCTGTCAACGACATCCATGCCCTCCATTACTCTGCCAAAGACAGGGTGCAACCTGTCCAAGTGTGAATTATAAACGACGTTGATAAAGAATTGGCTGCTTCCCGAATTCGGGAAATTTGCACCTTTGTTTGCCATCGCAATTGTACCTCTTAAGTTTTTATTATCGCTGGTGAACTCGTCAGGTATTGATGGAATAGTTGGGTCACCGTAACCTGTTCCAGTAGGGTCTCCTCCTTGAATCATGAAGTCAGCAATAACCCGGTGGAAAGTTGTATTATCGTAAATGCCGTGCCTTGTTAAGTTTCTAAAGTTCTCTGTAGTTATTGGCATATCATCACGCAAAAGAATAGTTATGTTCCCCATGCTTGTAACAAGCAAAACCCTATTATTTTTATTCTCGACGAAAGTGGCGGTAACTATTTTGTTTCCATCCATAGTGATACTTGTGTTTTCCCAGCCTGATACATCCCCACTCCACCCGTAGAAGGTCCAATTGGCAGCATTAACTGCTTTAAGGTTTACAGTAGCTCCACGAGAATAAGTGCCATTGCCAGGTGTTATGCTACCTTGTCCACGCGTGTATATTGTTAATGTACATTCTGCATTACTTATATTGGTAACATAAATGATTGTGATTGCTAGTGCAACAACCGCAACTGTTAACCCTGCTATAAATAAGGGCTTATTGCTTCGTTTGGCTCTGTGTATTCTACGTCTTCGTGATGGCATATCACCATTAGTTATCATTGATCGATTTAAAATTTTTCAAAAAATGAGTTCCAGAACTCATCCTTGGAAAAGATAGTTTGGCATCAATTCTCTTGATGCTGTTATTTTTAATGTTAAAGAAGTGTCGCGAAAAGATTTAGCGGCCACGATTCAAATGTAGGTCTCAAATATATGTCTGATTGTTCAATATTGGGTATTCTACGGATTTTTTCGCTAACGCTGAAAAAATCTTCAAAATCAGCCAAAGCTACAATGGCAAGTAAATCGTATATTCCAATGTATTTTACGGTGACTATTAAATTTGGAATTTGAAGCAGTTGCGCATGAACTTCCTCTGTTTTGCTTCTATTTGTAACTTTAATAAAAGCATGTGCCATGGCATTATACCCAATTTTTTTCAAGTTTACGGTTATAGATGAAATGGTTAAGACGTTTTTTCTAAGTTTCTTATATCTCTGAATTACGCTTTTAACAGAAATGCCCAATTGACTTCCTATTTTCCTGAACGGCATTCTGGAGTTTTTTACAAGAATTCTAGCAATCTGTCTGTCTATTTCATCAATTTTGCCCTGTTCTTTAGGTATTGAAATTATCTGTTGAGCATAATCTTTTTTGTTCTCGTTAAATAATGGCGGAATAACCAAATTTTCTGTGTGATCGATGTTTACTGTTTCAGCCCATATAAACACGGCTGTCTGTCTAACCTGCGTGTGAGATTCTATATGTGCTATTACATCTGCCAGCTTGTTCGTGTCATGCAACACAATTTTAGCGCCAACATCATATTTTCCAAATGGTCCAAATACATGCGTTACGTAAAGTTCACCTTTTAGTAGTTCTCTAATCTGTTTTTCGCGATCAGGAGAGGTCATAATACCTATGTCACAGACGCAGTTATAGCCTAAACTAAGCGGATTAACCTGCATTATTTCCCCGTTTATTACACCCAGCTTCCATAAGTTTTTATATCGCGCACGCACAGCAGCTACAGTAATATCGCACGCCCTCCCAATTTCTGTGAAACTCATGCGCGAATCCTTTAGCAAAAACTTTAGAATTTTCGCATCGATCTCATCAATTGAGCTTTCCTTTTTCATGCTTGTTCACACTCGTACTTAACCAAGTTAACAATCCTCTCTTAAAGATATCTGCCTTTTTTTATAGTTATTACGGACTAAAACTATACTTTATTGCCATGATAACTTGAATATGGGTAAATTTTATATATAAATTTACTTGCATATTGCAATGCTCAAAAAACGCTCTAAGAGGGTCAAATGAATGAAAAGTCCAAGTGAAAAAGTTATGCCAGTAATTTTAACTGCCATCCTAACAATTTCTATAACTTTCACAGTGCTTCCAATAAAAGCGCAAACAACAGAGATGCAAATAGATACAACTGCTTATCTCAGCTTCAGACCCAACCCTATTGGTTTAGGTCAACCACTTTTAATAAATATCTGGATTACACCTGCAACGCACGTAGCTAGAAATCTTGGTAATTACACGGTTATAATAACCAAGCCTGATGGTTCTAAAGATTTAATTGGGCCTATAGATTCCTTCAAAGGAGATGCAACTGCATGGCTTGAATACATCCCTGACCAGGTGGGCTCATGGAAAATTAAGTTCGAGTTTCTAGGCTGGCATTTTCCTGAAGAATATGTAGCCGCTACAATGTTCAGTGCTGCAGGCACCCTTGATGCCGCGTACTACAAGCCATCTTCTTCTCCGGAGCGGGAGCTGATCGTGCAACAAGAACAAGTAATTTCTTGGCCTCCATCAGAGTTACCGACTGATTATTGGACGCGGCCCGTATCGCCTGAGAATAGAGAATGGGCTTCAATCTTGGGCAATTATCCATATCACGGGCGTATGTCTAATCCTCCAGCAGGTACAAATTCCTTTGCAAGCAACTACCGCTTTACGCCTTATGTTCAGGGACCAACAACTGCTCATGTAGTGTGGAAACGTCTAGGCGCGTTATCTGGAATAATCGGCGGAGATTTAGGTCCACAGTTAATAGGCTCTGGAGAGGGCACGTACGCAGGAACGCCAAACGTAATCTTCCAAGGAAGATGTTACCAATCAATCAGAGGACCAGGAGGAACAGATGTTCTCAGATGCTACGATCTACGAACAGGTGAAATCTTCTGGGAGATAACTAATCCGCTTCCTGGATCAACAAGCTTCTTCGGCTACTCTCCTGGTGCGTTAACAGGCATCACTGTGAGTAAAGGAATGGAAGTTGTGCCTGGTGCCGTGCACTCAGCCGTAGGACAGAGCGTAGCCTTAATATATGTGGGCTCAAGGCTGCTGAAGCTTGATCCATACACTGGTGCTGTGACTTTAAACGTGACTGGAATGTCTGGAACTTATTACTGTGATCCTTACGTTTTAAGTGTGCAGGACCTCGGTGCTACTGCAGGTGCAAACCGCTATCGACTTATCAATTGGACTACTTCCGGAAGTAGCACAGACTTCAAAAGTAGGATAATCAGCAATATTAGTTGGCCCTTTAGCAGTTTAGGCGTTTGTGATTATGAGGCAGCTATTGCCGTCTATGCGTCGCCCATAACTCCCAGCGGGCTTGGCGCGTGGTATGGTTCAGTTATTGCCGCCGCGAGCTTAGAAACAGGCGCGTTACTTTGGAACATAACTGATACAGACACGATATACAGTACAAGCACAGGCGTCGCTGATCACGGGAAATTCGCTATTTGTATGTATGACCGTCATTGGAATTGTTATGATTTACGTTCAGGCAAGAAGCTTTGGAAGAGTGAATTAGCTGGTTACCCATGGGGATGGGCATGGGCTTACAGTGTGGCTTCAGCTTATGGAAAAATCTATGGATTAGCATATGATGGCGTATATGCTTTTGATTGGGACACAGGAAAAATTGTTTGGCAATTTAAGGCTACAACACCATATCAATTTGAAACGCCTTACGTTGACGAGAATGGTGCAGGCGTATACTCCTTTATGAGTTCAGCAATAATCGCTGATGGCAAAATTTACGTAGGCAACGGCGAGCACTCACCAACTTCACCGATCACCCGAGGATGGAGGCTCTTTTGCATAAATGCTACCACAGGCGAGGGAATATGGAACATAACCGGCGGCATGACTGCAGGTGCAATTGCGGATGGCTATTTAACAGCTGATAACCGCTATGACGGTTACATGTACGTCTTCGGTAAAGGAAAAAGTTCCGTAACAATAGAAGCGCCAAAAACCGCTATACAATTGGGTCAAACCGTTATGATTACTGGCAGCGTGCTGGACATGTCGCCTGCTCAAGCCGGCAGGGCATGTGTCGCAAAAGAATCAATGACTGAGTGGATGGAATACCTGCATATGCAGAAGTCAATCCCTGGCAGTGTTAAAGGCGTTTCCGTGTCATTGGATGCTTTAGATCCCAATGGCAACTTTGAACATATCGGTGACGTCGTTACTGATGGTTTAACTGGAACATTCGGCTTTATGTGGACACCAAAGATTGCTGGGCAATACAAGGTCACTGCAACATTCATGGGAGACGAATCTTACAGTAGTTCATTTGCAACAACATATGTCGGTGTGGTAGAAGCCCAATCAACCGCAACACCTGAACCGCTACAGTTGCCACCAGATAACACAGTACTGCTCTATGGTATCTTGGTCGCTGTCATAATAGCAATAATTATAGGTTTAGTTGCATTGATTAGGAAGCGATAGCACTTTGATAAAAATCTCCCTTTTTTTAGTTTACATGGGACTAAATAATATGGGGCTGAAAAGACGTTGGGCAATAATGCATTCAAATTTTTTGAAATTGCATCTTTTCTTCTCCTTATGGGTTTGCTCAACGTTTCAGTACACCCTTTGGGCAACTTTTTTGGTTTAATTAAGTGTATTTATTGTGTAGGAATGTTGTGCATATCCATAATCCATATGAGCACAGCGTTGCATGGATACGTTTTAAAAATTCGCTATGTTTATTTACGCTGAACGCTAATGAATAGCTTGGCAGGGATAGAGGGATGACCAAGGAACCACAATCAAAGGATGAAGCATTAGAAGCATTGGATTTTATAGTTAACGTCCTTAAGGAACATGAAAGAGATTTAGATAGATTAATTGGCGAATTAAGCTCGGTTACCGAGCAGGTTGCAGGTGTCGCTGGTTTAAGCGCCAAAGTAGAGAAGATTGAGCAGAGAGTATGTGCGCTGCATGATGATGTAACTAACATAGCAAGTTTTTTGTCTACTTCCTCTCGTGCGCCGCTTGTACTGGGGAAAGAGCAAAAAACTGAGGCTCTTGCGGTGAAGACTGAAGGTTCTGCTCAATTGCCTGTTCAGGGTTCACGTATAATCTTGAAATGTAAGCAGTGGGTGGATTTTCAGAATTTTGCTTATCAGGCGCAAGCTTTGTCCTTTACATTTAAGGAGGCGGAGAAGACTTTTCAGGTTTATGCTGTTAAGGACAATCAAATTGTGACGTACAGCGGTGTGTTGCCCGAGTTGCCTGCGCTTTTAAAGATGTGGCTGTGCAAGCAACTGGATGTTTCTGAGGAAAAGGTGCTGGAAGGCGTTTTAGCTATTGGCTAGTTTTTTGCAATTTATTTTGAATACATAATGCTTATATGCTTTATCACGTCTTAAGTCTTGTGACGTGGAGGGTTATCGAGGTTGAAGGCACATCCACACGCGCCAATACTAACTTTCCGTTCTCGAAGCCTTCTCCTTTCTCCTCGATAACGGATTGGCCGCTGGATAGCCAGCAAACAATGACAAACACCCTCCATAAATACTTCTTTCAAACCGAAAACTGAGACGTTTCAGATTAAAAAAAGAAACACCGTGAATTTGCAGTTAGAGAAACAAAGATAAGCAAACCCTGGGTTAATATAAAAATTGTAATTCTGCGGCAAAAATTATTGCCTGCCCGCTAAAGACAGTCTAATTTGACAATTATTACCGATCAAGCGCTTTAGAAGAATAATTTAGACAAATAATTTCCTGTGAAGAGCAGCTAAAAACAAATCAATATAACGTCTCGCCCGTCCAAAATCAAAAATAGCTGAAATTGTAGTAACAGGCGTTTCTGCAACAATAAAAACTCGAGTTGTTGAATCGCTCATTTTTAGCATCTCAATTATCAGCGTCGTTTCCCAAGAGATAAAGTCTCGTGGCGTTTTTATCCTGACTTGATGTGCATCATGATTGGTGGATTCTATATTCCATTTTAACTCTTCAATTGCGCGAAAAACTGCATCCCATACTCTATTTAACTCTTGGTCAATTTCTACTGTTTCATTATCTTTTCTTAAATAGGCCAAATTTATTTCTTCCTGAATTGATGGTAAAGATAATGAATTCTAACGCGGTTATTTTTCTTTTTTTTATTACTGAAGCGGATAACCTGTTTTTGATTGGGGCGACTTTAAAATTTCTAATTTACCTGTTGGTATCTATTGCACATTTGCTGTGGGAAAAAGCATTCTATATTCTTAATTTACAGCAATGAATGCATCTAATGGTGCAAGTAGTTAGGCTATTGTTTACTTTGCAGATTTTAATGGGATAAAAAATTACAATTGCACAACTACGTTATGTTTAATAATGTAGAACTCGTTGAGGTCAGGTAAGCGGCAAATCGCCCTGTATTGTTATTTTTTTGACAACTCAAGAATAAGTTGATGAATGCTAGTTTTCAACCGACTTACAAACGCGTATTTAAAATGATGTTACAATAAACAAAATAACGCGGCAGTTACCATGTTAGCGTTGCGTGTTAGCTCTGTATTATAAACAAACCTTTTAGAGGAACTGGCGATTTCAATGTCAATATCAATAATTCAAGGATTTACCTTCTTTTTTCATAAACTAATCTTTCAAAATAATGTCAGGAGTTAACGCTCGGTTTTACGAATTAAACTTACTAGCAAATATTCATCCATAACCAAATCAAATCATTATTGATATGTATCATTTTTTTGTAGTTAAGAGTTATTAATGGAAATAATCAAAGTATACATTTTGATGGAAAATGCTCTTTGGCACTTCAGATGTAGGGCATTTAACTCTGATTAGAGAATATTCACCTTCTACATTTGACAATTTAAGGGATATGCGATGTTTGATAAACTGGTTTTGAACACATTCCTTCTTGTTTTGTGTTATGTTTATGTTATTGTTGTAATAGTTATTTCAGGTTGGATGCTCAAGATATCTAAATCTTCAGGAAAGTACTCGCGAAAGTTCTTGCATATGATGATTGGTAACTTGACTTTTTTGATACCGTTTTTTACTCTAAATTCGTTTCCGTTAAATTTTCCTTTTTTTGTTGCAGCTCCTTTTGTAGCTGTAACATTTTTAGCAACGTCCTACTCGCCTAGTTGTGTTTTAAGGGAGCGGCTCAAAGGTTTAAGCAGTATAACCGAAAATGGGCATAATTTAGGACTATGTTTCTACGCTATATCATACACTCTATTGGCACTCTTTTTCTCGTCTAGAGCACATGTAATCGCCGCAGGCGTGTTGCCTATGGCTTATGGTGATGCTTTAGCTGCTATAGTTGGTGAAAAATATGGGAAGCTGCATTATTGTGTTTTTACGAAGAAAAGTGTTGAAGGATCCGCAGTTATGTTTCTTGTCAGTTTTCTAATTGTTAATGCCAGTCTAGTGTTCTTTTCAGCCGTTTACTCGTTACCTATGTTTGCTCTTAATTGGGTATCTCTGGCGGTTGCTTTGGTGACCACTTTAGCAGAAGCTTTTTCTCCTTTAGGCTTTGACAACATCACCGTTCCACTGCTTGGAGCTGCAGTTTTTCTATTATTAAGTGGAGGAATTTGAAATTACCTTTATAGTTATAGATGGGTTGGATGCTTCTGGTAAAACAACTCAGGCTTACCGTTTAACTAGCTTTTTGCAAAGACAAGGTAAAAGTTTTTGCCTCAGGATTCACCCTTCAACTGACAATTTTTTTGGGTCTCATGCCCGGTTTTTTCTTCAATCAAATGGGAAAGGTGCACATTTTGCGGCGGCCTTGTTTTATATGTTTGATGTATTGTATTCTATTTTATTATTTATTTGGCGTGATTATAACTATGTAATTTTTGTGCGCTATTTATTGGGCACGGCGTATTTACCATGGCCATTAGATAAAATTGCGTACCATTTTTTTGCTCTTGTTGTGCCAAAACCTAATAAACTCTTTTTTATTGACGTAAAACCTGAAGCAGCTTATGAAAGAATCAAAAATAGGTCAGATATATCCTTTGAGATGTTTGAGAAACCTGAGGCGCTTCGAGAAATTAGGAGTAAAGGATTAGAATTAGCACTTATTGGCAAGTGGCTAATTATTGACGGTGAAAAACCTGAAGAGGATGTTGAACTAACAATCCGAGGTTTACTTGGGCTTTAGTAATTAACGTGTAGATCATTAAATTTAAAATGCAATTGTGGGAATTGGAAATAAAATTCGACTTGACCGCAAAGAATGGCTTTTCATAGGATTCTGGGTTTGTGACATAGTGAGTGAATCATAATTTTGTTATATCCTACGATGCCATGCAAGAGCAGTGGTTACTATTATGGCAACTGCGATGATTGCAATTGCTACTTCGGCAGTTAAAGCTATGAGTGGATTAGCAGTTTGGTTAACTGCTATGCCTGCTAGTGCCCAAAGAAATACTGCGCTGTAAGCAATGTCTTTTCTTGTAGCCGTAACAAGCAGGTCAAGTATTAGTGCAATTGTTAGAATAAGTATCGCCCAGGTTTCAGGGCTCAAGCCGAAGCCATCCCAACCAATTGAAACCAGCGTTACAGCAATGTTTGCAAATGTCGCTATTGTAATCCACCCTAGATAAACACTAAATGGAACATGTACACACAATTTTTCTTTTAAGCTTACTGTAGATTTTCCGATTTTTAGACGTAGGTAAATTGCAATTAGAGAGGCTAATAAACCTAGTATAATCGCTATTGAAATCGGGAGTAATTCATTTTGCCAAAAGAAGAGCCAGACAGCGTTGAGGGTGCTAGTTAGGATGAAAAATCCGTTGATTTGTTTTTGGAAGTTTTTGTCTTTTTGGCTGGGAAATGCTTGGTAAATTAGAAAAATGCCCAATAGAGCATAGATTATTCCCCAAATGGCGAAGACGTATCCTGCTGGCGTTATGAGTGTGGGATAGCTGTTTGAAACTTCTGCTGTTGTTTTGCCGCCTATTAGGGTGGTGTTGGATAAGCCGTTTATTATGAGTGTTATGATGAAAGCAATTATATTTAACCAGCGTAAATAACTCCAGTCAAATTTCATAAAATCCCCCTTTATTTTATGTGGTTACATATTAAAATTTTTGTTCTTTAGCATGTACCTTCTGCAAATTTTTAGAGATAATGCACTCTATTGGGTTCCTTTTCGTCTTTGGGAACAGTGCATTTTTTGTTTCACTGTTTGCTTGCTCCTTTTTGTGAGTCATAATACAACGTTGATTTTTCCGTAGATTTTATAGTGCGGGGGGTGGGATTCGCACTTCAGAATCAATGGCGAATTCTCCCGCAAATTCCCTCTTTTTTGTTTCAGTTGCCCTGTAAGTACTTACGTCCCTTAAGTTATTTGGGAGGTTAATAGAAGTGTCTTGAGCATGGGATCGTTGATTCCGTAGACGTTTTCTTTTTCTTCTATTAGCATGGCTGCTTTGAGGTTTTCTATTATTCGGTAGATTGTTGCGTCGTTGACTGTGGATGCTTTTGCTATTTCTACGGCTCCTTTTATTTCAGACCACCGCGCTATTGTGGCGGCTGCTTTGAGAACTGCTAAGTAGGCTTGTTTGTCTCTGCCTTCTAGGAAATGCTCAAGCTCGTCTTTTACGATTTTTGTGCCTTCAGAAATTGTTTCCTGAAGGGCCTTTTGGTGAGGAAGGTTTCTTATGGTGATGTTGTTTCCGTAGAGAGTTAGCCATCCTGGAATGCCGTCAAGTCTTTCAACTGCTTCATTTACTATTTCGTCTTTTATGGTTATGTCGTGTTCTTCGAATCCTTTCTTTAGAAATTTGGTGGCAAGTTCTTTCGTGAAGGGGTGGAGGTAAAGCTTTGCTGGTGATCGTCCGTATAGTGGTGATGATGGTTCTGGTTCGAGTAGTGTTTTCATGAGACCGAACATGGATCCTGTGAATATGAAGACTATGTTTGGGTGTGTGTTGAAGATGTTGGCTAATAGTTTTAGTAAGCGACCTGAGATTGCTGCAATTTCCTGCACCTCGTCAAGTTCGATGACGCAGTTTCCCGCTTGGTTTCCTATAGCTTCCAGCAAATCCCACACGGTTGACATTGGTCTTTTGGAGATTGACATCGAGATGCCGCCTGTTCCAACTGATACTCCCTCGATTCTTTGGACAACTTCTTTGATCTTCTGCAGGATGCTTTTTTCGTCATTCAAACCTCGTGCAAGCGCTCTTAGTAGGCCATGGGTTCCTTTTGCTCCCCAGAGGTTCACGTAGATTACTTTTATTTTGGCTTTTTCTAACTCAGTGCCTGCCACTTTTAGTAGGCTTGTTTTGCCCACCATTCTTGGACCGAGGACTGCGACCCATCTTTTGGCTTTGATTAGACGGACGAGTTCTTCAAGTTCCTTTTTTCGACCAAATAGTTCTTTGGGAGATTCTTTAGGGTTGAGGTTGAATAATGGCATTACTTAACCCCCGTAAGTACTTACACCCCATAAGTAACAAGCCATAATTAGCTTTTTCTATGATGGTCATCATCTATGCTGTTTAATCAGTAGTATTGGTTTGGAGGCTTTTTCGCCAATTTAACGGAGTTACCTAGGAAAGGGCATATAACATTAAAATTCTGAAAAAATTTGCAAGTTTCGATATGCCGGCCTGTTTATAATTGGTTTGTCAATGAAGTTACCAAGTTACTTATAAGGTGTAGATGGGAACTACAAGAATCTGCTATATTATGGAGGTGTGCTAACAAATATCGACGAGGGGTTCCCTTGCAGTGATTTAGAGGGTTTGTTGAAGCCAGTTCATTGAACACATAAAGTAAGGATGCAATTCCAGTAATTTACTTTAAGAGTCCGCTTATGTGAGCCAGATATTTTCCGGAGTCAGTTATCCTTATCGTATTATATTTTCCTATTTTCTCTCTGGTTATGTAGCCGTCAGACTTAAGCTTGTCCAATATTCTTTTGTTAAGTTTTATTAGATATTCAATATGTGTTTTTCTTCTTCCAAACCACGCCTATCTTAAAAAATCTCCGGCTTAATACAGCAAAATCAATTGTTATTATCACAGTAGCCTCGAAAAAATAATAACATTTACTATTAACGCCGACTCATTGGTAAGCAGCAAAAGAAGAAGAATTGCCGCAGCGCATTTTCTTCTTCTACCACTGCAAGAGCCAGCTTTCCACGTCGAATGGGCAAAGATAAATTCAGTCTCATAAATTCCCTGTTTTTCTTCTTTCAATTAGAAGTTGTTGTTCAGGGCACAGCAGAGCGAACAACAACTACTCTCAATGTTCTTGCCTTTTATGGACTAACAGAAAATAGTTTATAGGTGCGAGGCTAACTTGAACCCACCACAGCGTGGAGAAATCACCCGCAAAACCCCCTTTTTCCTTTAGGAGACATTAAATGCAAGTGTGTGTAGCGCACACAAGCCTTTCAGAAAATGCCGCTTATAAATCTTTTAAGATTTGGGAACTATTCAACGTAGGCAGCTAAGGTTTTAGTGGCTTCAGTCATTGTAGCCTTGAGCTTCTCGTTTTCAGCTTCAAGTTCCGCTATTCTGTCTTTCAATGTTTAAACGTTTTCTTTCTGTCTTTCTTTTTCACTCATTTGGTTTCACAGTAGGCATTAAGGCGTTGTGCCGTTTGGGTTTAGCGGTGGTTCAGCAAACAGGCCAGTTTCAAGGACTTTGTTGATTCATCAGACTAACCGCTTGATGGAAAAAAATCGCCTAAAAAGGTTCAGTATACAGACTGCCAAGTACTTCTTAACTGGAGCCCATATAACTGAGCTAATTTGATGGCGTTATTCATTTGTGTAAAAATTCTTAAATAAGGAGGATTTATTATGCTATATTTAGGTGAAAGGATGAGGAAACTTTTTCCAGCTTTAGTGATTGCAATCTTGCTTTTGCAGGCAGTACTTATGGCAGCTGCGTACGCGAGCCCACCTGACCTTGAACAGCACATCTTCATCCACTATGCGAAGGGAGCCAAACCTAAGCCGCCGGCAACAGACACGGGCTACTACAAACTGTTAGGCGCAAAATGGAAGACTCTGCCAGTCACCTTAGAAGTCAACCCAGCCAATTCATATGGACTTGCTTCAGAGTTCGTTCTGGAGGCTATTGGCATGGCGGCTGAAGAATGGGACGACGGAAAATATAGCATAAGCGATGCCGACGCCTCAACAACATGGACCGGTGTAGCCGTCAATTTGATTAGCAACACAATAGAAATCACCAACAAAGGTTACAATGATCTTGCTTGGGATAGTAGTAAACTTGACGGTAAGAATACCATACTTTGGGGTGATTATCCCCAGGAGGGGGTAATCGCGGTGACAATTATATGGTCTACCAGAGCTACAAAGGCAATAGTGGAGTTCGACATGGTACTGGACGTAAACTTCGCATGGGGCAACGGCGAATCTGACAAGATGGATTTGCAGAACATTGTCACCCACGAGCTTGGTCACGGGCTTGGATTAGGCGATGTCTACCTAACCGCCGCAAACCAAGAAACCATGTATGGCTACGCAACTGAGGGCGAAACGATTAAACGCAGCCTTTACAAGGGCGACATGACGGGAATAACAAAGCTCTACGGCCCTTAACCTCTGCTATTTTTTACCTCTTCCAGTTCAGGCAACGCTAAATTACAAGGCTTAATTGCTTAGTGAGAATTTCCACTTTGTCATCAGAGCGTCTGCTGATTCATAGCTTTCCTGTTTCTTATTTGCCATGCCGCCTTCTTCTTGTATTGCGGGAAGTTTCCGCTGTGGTCTTGGCAGTGTTTGAGGGCTTCTGCTTCGCTCCATGTTTTGGCTGGGTAGCGATAGGCCTGTTCCACTGAGCCTGTTTCTAGCTTGTCTTTTGGTTTGCCGTAGATGAGTCGGTAGGTTTTGCCGTTGTGTGTGCGTTCGCCGCTGCCTACTATTTTTAGGGTTTCTGGGTCTCTGAGTTTACAGGCGTGTTCGTTTGGGTATGGGTCTGCGCCTTTAAGTGAGTCTACGCCTACTCCGCATAGTGGGTAGCTGCATCTTCCCTGCCAGCTTCCCACTGCAACATGGTCAATGAGGATGTTCCGTTTCACATAATCGTAGTGTTACCCGTTCCATTCGCCTTGTTGTGGAATGCATTCGAAGAAGAAGCCTATGCTGACGCTTCTGGCTTTTCCGGTTTTAACGTCTTCAAGGTATTGAGGGCTGCAGCGGTTTTTGAAGAAGACCAAGTCGGCTTTCATTCGATCTTGGCGTTTCTCACGGTTCCGCGGATAAGCTGCGGCTTTGAGAGGATTATTTCTGGCGGGTGTTTCTCAACAACCCAAGCGTTCAAAGCTGTGAAGGTTGCCTTTTCAACTTTTTCCGCTGGTTCGTAGATTAGCATGCCGTTGTAGTCGTAGACGCCTTCACGGGTGATAACCGTGGGCACAGTAAGCGTTTCCGCGTCTTCCCTGATTTGTAGGCTGCTGGTTTCAACGCTTTTTAAACCATACTTCTGCATGGGCTACTCGCTCCTTTTATTTTCGGGTGTGGGGGTGGGCTTTTCTATGCGGGTTTAGCTGTGTCCACGAGTTTCTGGAGCCAAACCGTGATGGCGGTAGGTCCCACCAGAGCCGTATAGACGTCAAGGGTTATGCCGGCAACATCTAAGCCTAAGGCTGAGAATGCGCCGATGGCGATTGTTCTAAGGAACTTATGCCAGTTGAATGGTTTATCCTGTGCTGAGTAACCGAGGGAAGCGTAGATTAGCGCTGCGGCCACTCCTAAGCCAACATTTAAAGGATTCATTTTATTCACTCGGGATAGCAGAGAATGGGCGTGGCTTTTAGGTTCAGCGGACAGACCGTTTTACGCGTAACCCTTATGTATTACATTGTATTCTCTTCTATTTGGGGATAGTATATGACGGAGAAAAGCGCCGTTGTCACCGTTCGCCTTTCAAAACGTGATTTGAAGAGGGTTGAAGCCTTAAGGGTTCTTGAGAACGTTGACCGTTCAACGCTGATTAAAGAGTTTATTGAGGATGGATTGCGCAGGAGAGTTGTAGCGCTTTATCGGAAGGAGAAGTTGACTGCTGGGCGCGCGGCTGAAATCTTGGGCGTTTCTTTGCGTGAGTTTCTCGAAGTCTTGGAGCGGGAAGGCGTTCCGGTTAACTGGGATGCAGAGGGCATACGTGAATACGTGAAGGCGAAGTATGGAGATTAAGCCCTTTGCCCACTGTGGTTTCTGATGCTGGTCCACTTATTCATTTAGCCCAGATAAACAAGTTATACCTAGCTCAGAAGCTTTTCAACCAGCTAGTAATTACTTTTAATGTGAAAAGGGAAGCCGTTGACGAAGGCGTTAGTCTTGGTCATGCTGACGCTCAAGTTGTTAGAAAAGCCATAGAAGAAGGATGGATTAAGGTTGACGAGTTTCCAAAACGTTTAGCATCGGCTTCTAAAAGGCTGGCTGAAGATGAGAACATATCGCTGGCGGATGCGGAAACGCTTCTGTTTGCGAGAGAGAAAGGCGCAGAGGTTTTGGTTGATGAGAAGGCGCTTTCGAATCTTGCGAGGATGTTTGGGCTTAAGACTTGGAACACTTGGACTGTGCTTTTAGAAAGCCTCGGCATAGGCTATATTGAAGTTTCCGACGTAGGATCCGCCATTAAAGATTTGGGCGAAAAGAGGCATAAACTGAGAAGGGAACAAGCCGAGCAAATATTGGAAGCCGCCAAACGCATAGCTTGCAAGCGAAGAGAAAAACGAAAAGGCTCAATGCTTTAGCTCATATTCTTCTGGCCCAGTTGTAGAATGTTTGGTTTCCTGTGCCAAGTTCCTTGCAAATTTTGTTTGCGCTTTGCCCGCTGAGATTCTGTCTGCTAAGAGCCTGTCTACGGGTTAAGCGGAAAACATGCTTGTCATGCTGAGAAAAACCCAATTAAACGCTGGGAGCGTCAAAGTCTTTCCGTCAAAACCGTGCGTTGAAGCATACTTTTACCGAAAACGAAAGCGGGCAGCAGCCAAACTGTGCAATCCAAGACTACTGCAAATCAGCTTCCACACTTTCCGCCACTGGAAAGCTACAATGGAATACGCTAAAACAAAAGACATCCTCCACGTCATGCGGCTACTGGGACACAGGAACATTCACAACACGCTCGTTTACACACAGCTTGTCGACTTCAAGTCAGACGAATACGTGTGCAAAGCCGTAAAAGACTCCAAAGAGGCATCAATGCTTGTTGAAGCAGGATTCGAATACGTATGCACAACCCCAGACGGCGTAATGCTGTTCAAAAAGCGGAAATAAGCCAGCAAGGGCTACAGGGGGTTCATTAAAAAGTGCAGGGGGTGGGATTTGAACCCACGAACCTCTGCAGGATAGGCTCCTGAAGCCTACGCCTTTGACCAGGCTCGGCGACCCCTGCGTACACCACGTATGAGGAAAATCCATTGTTGTGGCTCTGTTTGAAATCTGTTTTGCTTCTCTTTGTTGCTCCATTCTGTAATTCAGCTATTTGTCCTTTTTGTTCTATTTTTATCCACTATAAAAAGCGCTATCTGTTACTTGTAGTTAAAATAGTTTAGCCAAGTAATGGATTCATGATAAAAAAGAAGCTGCAGTTATCACATTTTGGCTGTTTTACTAATAAAATAAAGATTATGCAAAAATTTACTTTGATTTTCTGCACTTGCCGCCATTTACGCATACCACTTGAATGTGCTGCTTGCAGTTGTTATCTACTATTTAGCTGACTGCTACGTAATGTGTATATGCATTGGTAGTGTGTGGTTACTGTTTTCGTCAGATATAGGTAGAGCCTGCTGGAGCTCTCGGAAATATTTAAGTATGGTTATGCCACGCGCCGTAATGGCGTATTTGGTGCAACGTTTTTTAATGGCCCTTTCTTCAACCAATCCTTGCTTAATCAGATATGCCATACACTCTTTTAGTACGGTACAGTTTACATTGGCTTTATACATGATGTGCGTTAGTCGCATTGGTCCTCTTTGGGCCAGAGCTTTTAATATGGCCATGTACATTTCGAGTTTTGAGCGGCGCATGTGCTTTTCTTTTCGCGGTATTCTCCAGAAGTTAATCGATTGTTCGGGGGAGAGAGTAAATTTTGCAGTTACACTCATGCTGAGACCCACTCATCACGTGTTTCTTGCGATTCGTGTGTTTTGAAGTATCTTAGTATTGCCGTTCCTCTGGGTGTATTTTTGTATAGAACTTGATTTCCCGTGCTTCGCTGTTCAACCAATCCTTGGGCTACAAGGAAGGCAACTCGCTCTTGGAGGTAGTCAAGGTTTATTTTCGTCTTGTTCTGCAGCATTGCCAGATTCATCAGGCGCTGTTGGCTTATTACTTTGAGTATTTCGATGTATAATTCTAGCTTTGAAAGCTTCATATATCTCCTCTCCCCCTTTTTTTGTAGAATGGGATATGCTTCTGAATTAGCTATGGGTAGGCTGTTATCTTGCTGATGTACTGTTTTCATTAGGCTCTTTAGGTGCAGAGAGCTTGTGTTCATAACGCTTATGCACCGTTGTTGCTGTTGTGTTTGAAGCACTTCTCCCATTCTGTATTCTTGTTGAACAGAGCTTACATAAAAGGTTGTGTGACTAACTTTTTAGACTAGCGGGTTACACAATTATCTTAAAGCTTAGCTTGTGTCATGCTCATGAGGCTGTGTGGAGGAGTTCTACACAGAGAATTTAAGCTATTACAAAAATCGTTTGGTGTGTTGCGTGTATTTTATTTATGAATAGGTTTGGGGGGAAGGGGAGGTTTTTAGAAGTCGCGAAATTGTATTAATGCTGGATAAAATTCGTAGACGCGCAGGAAGTTATTGCTGCTAAGTGCGATGCTGCAGGTTCAACATGTTCAGCAGGTTTACGCTCACATTAAACTGCTTTGGTGAATACTAGTAGCGCCGTTAGTCAATTGAGCATAATTAGGCGATGTCGGTTCAAGTTTTTAATGCGTTTAGGTGAGGAGGTAATTAATGTTGGTTAATACCGATAAGATAGCTGCGGAGTATCGGGCGCTTCAATTGCGTTTGAGAACAGTCTACAAGCAGAATTATGTTTTGTCTCATAAGTTAAAGTCTGATGTGGCGTTTTTGTAGCCTGTTTTATGGTTGGTTTAGGCGTTTAGTTAGGGTTGTTGACTTGTAATAAATAGTTTAGAGAGGTATGTAGCTATGTTTTGGCTTTTTGCGTAGAGTGCATATTGGTCGAGTGCGGTTTTTGTTTCGTCTGTTTTTATTGTGGTTAGGAGGAGTTCTTTTTCGTCTATTGCGATGTAGAGTATAGGTAGTGTAACTTGGGTGTTTGCGATTTTGTAGGCGTATCTGAGTTCTTTTATGAAGTCTTTGTTGGTTTCATCGATTGGTGTTTTTATTTGTATGCTTATGCCTTTTTCGACTAGTTCGTCGAGTGTGTGACCGTAGTTCTTGTATAGGAATATTAATCCTTTTGCTGTTGTGACGGCTTGGACGGTGGTTTCCGCCTTCTGGAGCATTTCTTGTATTCTTCGAGTTATTTCTTCAGTGCCTTTGAGTGTCCATGTTTCTTCTTTTTGCATGGTTAAAGGTTTTACTGCTTGTTTTTGCTCGTAAGTTGTTTCGAGTATGGCTACCGCGTTTTCTAATGCTACGAGTGCGTTCGCTTGCTCTGTTAGTTCTTTTTTCCAGTTTTCCATAAAGGTGCTGAAGGCTGCGGCTGGCGGGGTAATTGTGAATTTTTGTTTAGCCCCGGGGACTTCGTGGGCAAGGCCTCTTTGTTTGAGTTTTTTGAGTGCGGCGTAAGTTTTGGTTCGAGGTACGCCTGATGTTTGGCTTAGTTTTCGGGCTTCTGCTGGCCCTTCAGTTGCGAGGGCGAGGTAGATCTTGATTTCGTATGGGGATAATCCGGTGTTTTTTAGTAGGTTTTCCAGTTGTGTTTTTTTGCGTTTTTCAAGTTGTGTTTGGATTTGTTCTATTAGTTTTGCTGGGTTGAATGGTTTTATTAGGTAGCCGTCTGCGCCGTAGTTGAGGGCTTGGACGGCGTTTTCGAGGGATGGGTATCCTGTTATCATTATGGCTGCCATTGCTGGGTTGAGTTTTTTGGTTATGTTTAGGACTTGTGTGCCTTCCATATCGGAGAGTTTGATGTCTATTAGTGCGATGTCGTAGTTTTCTTTTTGGCATTTTTCTATGGCTTCTTTCCCTGTTGATGCAGTGTGTGCTTCGTAGCCTTCTTGGGAGAGTATTGTGTGCAACACTTCGCGGATTGTTTCATCGTCGTCAATTATGATAATTTTTGCTGTTTCTTTTTTGTTGGTTAGGTTTTTTTTGGGTAAGGTCAGCATTTTGTGGTTTTCTTCCTGTCGGTTTGTTTTTGTTTTACTTGTTTGGATGTGCGTTGGATGTTATGTTTTATTGTTGTTTTAAAACAGCTTTGATATTTAATAGGTGTTATTGTTATAAAAGGTTTTGGAGGTAGGTGTATTCATCGAAAATTTTTAGATGTGAAATAATTGTATTATTTATTAGCGTATGTTGGGTTAAGTGGCAAGTGGGTGGTTATTTACGTGGGGTTATCGGGTGGCTGGTTTAGCAGGCAAACTCTTTAGTCTTAGTTTTGCTGATAATTTTACTAACAAAGGATTGTATAAAGTTTCAACAGTTTATGCTGCGAGTTTTAGGTAAGAACTTGCCTTTTGGAGCAAGTATAATGTGCTTGTGTTGGAGAGATCAGTTTCAAGATGTTTGCGCATCTCAGGTGCTTAGAAATTAAGTTACTTGGTTATGGAAAGCGCTTGGTAGTGGCTTACCTGAGAAGATTTAACCGAAAGTGAAAAATTTTACTCAATTATTTAAATAATAATGTAGCAGGTTGGGTATTGCTTGATTGATGATAGTTTATTGCGTATTTTGCTTGTTGATGACGATGAGGCTTTTGCAGCTGTTGCGAAAGACATTCTGATGATGAGTGGCAGATTCACAGTTGAAACCGCGTCTTCGGCTTATGAGGCTTTGAGGCGGTTAGCCGAAGGTTCTTTTGATGTTGTGGTTGCTGATTATGAGGTGCCTGGGAAGGATGGGCTTGAGTTGCTTGCGGATTTGCGTAGAAGCGGTAGTGATGTTCCGTTTATTTTGTTTACGGGTAAGGGTAGGGAGGAGGTTGCGGTTAAGGCTCTTAATCTTGGTGCTGACGGCTACTGTAGTAAGCATGGTAAGCCAGAGGTGGTTTACGGTGAACTGGTGCATCTTATTTGTTTGGCTGTTGAAAGGGCCAGGGCGAAGGCTGCATTGCGGGAAAGCGAAAAACGTTACCGCACGATTATGGAGTGCAACCCGTTAGCTATTTTCGTCCACGACTTGGACGGCAGAATGCTGGATGCTAACCAGCAAGCATGCAGAAGCCTCGGCTACACGCGCGAAGAACTGCTCACGTTAAGCATAGCGGACATTGACCCGGACGCGGACAAGCTTGGCCCCAAATTCTGGCCGAAAGCACTTGCAGGCGAAACCATCACGTTCGAAAGCCTGCACAAACGCAAAGATGGCACCACATTTCCAGTAGAAGTCCACATGGCCACTATAAAACTAGACGAAAAAACAGCCATAATCGGCCTAGCAACAAACATAACCCAACGCAAAAAAACCCAGGAAGCCCTATTGAAAAGTGAGCAAAGATTTCGAGAATTTGCTGATTCACTGCCAGAAATAGTATTCGAAACCGATACTGAAGGAAAAATCACTTATGTAAATAAAACGGCAAGAGAAACTTTGGGCTTTGCAACCCCTGAAATAATAGGAAAACACGCTGCTGAATTTATCGCACCACGAGACAGGGCAAGAGCAGCACAGAACATCCAAAAAATACTTCAAGGCGAACAATCAACAGGAAACGCGTATCAAATGCTCAAAAAAGACGGCACAACTTTTCCCGTGATGGTCTATTCCAAACGTGCAGTAGCTGAAAACGGCAAACCCTACCTGAGAGGAATAATTATAAACATCACCGAACTCAAAAAAACCACTGAAAAACTTGCAATCCTAAACGAGAAACTAAACGTAGTCGGCGGCTTAACAAGGCATGATCTGCGAAACAAACTCGCAGCCATAGCAGGACAAGCCTACCTATTACAGAAAAAAATGAAGGAAACCCCGGAGGTAACTCAAATCACAAACAAAATTATCACAATAATAGAACAAGCAGAACGCATTCTAGACTTTAGCCGCGTATACGAAAAAATGGGCATGGAGCAACTACAACCAATAAACGTAAAAAGCTGTTTTGAAGCTGCAGCAGTAATGTTCCCAGAACTCCAAAAAATCCAACTCACAAACCAACTAGACAACCTCACAGTAATCGCTGATACATTACTAACAAAAGTATTCTACAACCTGATAGACAACACACTAAAACACGGCAAAAAAGCCACAAAAATCAGCATTACCTACACGCAAACACCCAACCAAACAACAATAACCTACGAAGACAACGGCATAGGCATTCCACAAACAGAAAAACAAAAAATCTTCCAAAACCCAACAAAAACCCCAATGCACGGATTATACCTCGTGCAAAAAATAATGGGCGTCTATGGCTGGACCATAACAGAAAACGGCGAGCCTGGCAAAGGCGCAAAATTCACCATAACCATACCCCACAAACCAACATAGAAGCTATCTAAAAAAAGAGGTATAACATCAGACACTTACAAAACACAACAAACAACAACCAAAAGTTTAAGAACAACACTTAACCCTATACCACTACAGGTGCGACGCAAATGCCAACACACGGCTCACTTTCAAAAGCGGGAAAAGTTAGATCACAAACCCCAAAAATCCAAGCTCAAGAAAAAACCAAGCTAAACCCAAAAATAAGAAGCAGACGCAACTATGAAAAACGCCTAATACTACAACGAAAACCAGGACAAAACTGGATATAAACCAAAACTCCCTTCTAAACGAGACAACATCAAAAACCCCAGAGCACTTTATTTATCACCTTTTCAGAAGCTTATACAGACACACACATGACAAACACCTACGAAGCAGCACGCGAAATAATCGCCACACTAATCCAACTCAAAACACCTACACAAAACCAGCTAAACCAACTAAAAAACCAAACAGCCGCAAAATACAAACTCCAACGTACACTATCAAACGCCGAAATAATTGCCGCACTAAAATCAAACGAAAAACCCAAACTACTACCACTACTACGCAGAAAAGCCACACGTACAATCTCAGGCGTAATACCCATCGCCGTAATGACAAAGCCTTACCCATGCCCGCAACCTCAACCATGCGCCTACTGCCCAGGAGGACCAGCACACAACACCCCTCAAAGCTACACAGGACACGAACCCGCAGCCATGCGCGGAAAACAAAACAACTACGACCCGTACCAACAAGTCAAAAGCCGCATACAACAACTAGCAGCTATAGGCCACAAAGTAGACAAAATCGAACTCATCATAATGGGCGGAACATTCCCAGCTACACCACAAGAATACCAAGAACACTTTATCCAACGCTGCCTAGACGCAATAACCAATAAAAATTCAGCTTCACTTGAAGAAGCAAAAACAAACGCAGAAACAAGCCAAACCCGTAACGTAGGCATAACCGTAGAAACAAGACCAGACTACGCAAAACAACAACACATAAACAATATGCTCAACATGGGCGTAACACGCATCGAACTAGGTGTACAAAACCCCAATGATGCAATTTATCGCTCAGTAGGCAGAACACACACAACCGCAGATGTAATTGAAGCTACACGCATAGCAAAAGATGCGGGATTAAAAGTCGTGTACCACTTGATGCCTGGTTTGCCTGGTTCAAACTTCACTAAGGACTTGGAAATGTTCAAGCAGATTTTCGCTGACGCCGCTTTTAAACCTGACATGATTAAGATTTACCCCTGCCTAGTTATAGCAGGTACACAAGCTTACGAATGGCACCGCAAAGGTATTTATACGCCGTATTCAACTGAGGAAGCCGTAAACCTGATTGCAGAAGTCAAACAGTTTGTTCCTTCTTGGATACGTATAATGCGCGTTCAACGGGATATTCCTGCAAAATTGATTATTGCCGGCGTGAAAAAAAGTAATCTGCGCGAGCTGGCGCGTGAACGGCTTGCGGAGCAAGGCAAACGTTGCAGATGTATTCGTTGCAGAGAAGTTGGTCACCGCTGGCTCGCTGATGGCGTAAAGCCTGATCTAGATAGAATTAAGGTTGAAACTACACGTTACGAAGCGTCTGAAGGAATGGAAGTTTTTATCTCCGCTGAAGATGCTAACGCTGATATTTTGATTGGATATTTACGTTTGCGTGTGCCCTCGGCCAAAGCGCATAGAGCCGAGGTAACTGCCGTACAATCGGCAATTGTACGTGAATTACACGTTTATGGTCCATTGGTGCCTGTTGGTAAGCATTTTGCTGAGGCTTGGCAGCATAAAAGTTACGGTGCTGTCTTGCTTAGTGAGGCTGAACGCATTGCACGCGAAGAATATGACGCAAAGAAGCTTTTGGTTATTAGCGCGTTAGGCACAAAACGGTATTATACACGGTTTGGTTATGAACACGATGGCGTTTACGTTTCAAAGATGCTACAATAAGCTGTGCTGTTATTTACTCAATAAATACTAAACTTGCTTAAGGAAATACTCAAAGATGTAAACTAAGCTCGTAAAAATGAATCTGGTATATAACAGATATAAAACTAAGATTAACTTTACATTACGTTCTGAAAAGTAATTAACTCAACATTCAACGCAGGTTTCACAGCTTCTGAAACCCGAGCAGCCACAACACGCTTAATGCCCTTCTCAGCAGCAACATCAACTATACGCTGAGTAATTATACCATCAAATACAACAGTATCAACACCTACAACGTGCTGTAGCCTATCAGCGAGCTGGCTAACAGGCAATCTTTCTATTAACTCAAATTTGTCATTAAGCAAAACAGCCTCAAGCGTACCCTGCAACATCTTAATACTTTGAACAACAGCCTCTGGAAGCTCGGCCCTTGCATGCTCCTTTTTTCCAGACTTAAAAAGCTCTGATACAGGAACCCTAGCTTCCAACGCTTCAGCAATTTCCTTGCAATTACATTCTTCAATCTCCTTACCACGAGGAGCACGCGCAACATAACGAATGTTTGTAACCTGCAACAATTCCTTAAGAATCAAATCTCCTCCTCTATCACCATCCAACAACGCAGTACATTCCTTCTCCCTAGTAAGCTTCTTTATAGATTCAGGAACCTTTGCGCCTTCCAATGCAACAGCATTAGTTATTCCACACCGCATAAGATTAATTATGTCTGCCCTACCCTCAACAATAATTACCTCCTTGGCAGTGTCAAGCGTTGGGCCTGCAGGCAGCTCCTCTGGACCGTATTTTTCAACTTTTCCAATTTTTATCGTATCACTAATTTCCTTGTAAACTTCATCCACAGTAGGCATTGACTCAATATTCCACTTATGCAAAATCTCTTTAGCACGATCAATTATCACCTTGCGTCTAGCCTCACGAATATCCTCTATCCTGTCCAAGTTAACCTTAGCAGAACAAGGTCCTACACGGTTTATGCTTTCAACACTTGCCGCAATCAAAGCTGTACTAACACGATCCAAACTAGTAGGAATTGTAATCGTACCATAAGTACGATCATTTTTTGAATGCAAATCAATCTCTATTCTACCAATACGCCCAGTCTTCTGCAATTCTCTAAGATCAAGCTCAGGACCAAATAATCCCTCTGTCTGCCCAAAGACAGCTCCTATTACATCAGGCTTTTCTACTACGCCCTCTATTTCAAATTTCGCATGGATAACATACTTTATGGTAAATGATTGGGATGTCCCCGTAAGCGTATACCTCCTTATTTGGTAAGTTCTGAGTTAAGTTTAACCACATGAAATGTGAGAATTACTCACGTTTCATGAGATTATCGATATTACTGCACTATTGGTTTATGAAAATGTTAATGTTGCTCTTTAAGTTTTCTACAAAAATAAGTTATTAACTTTTGATCCTACTTCTTTATTCTGTTAGTTTTTAGGTAAGCGACGAAAAATTGCAAAAGCAGTTTTTTGGAAAATGCAATTATTCCATGGTTACTATTCATTAATGCTCGAAAACTGTGATTTAAAGAAGCTAAACATTTCTAAAAGGACAGCAATATTAAGCTACTGTATAATAATGACTATGCAAGGAATTTCAATGAAATCCGCGGAAGCAGTCATCAAAGCACAAGGTTTAACGAAAAGATTTGGCGCCCTTGTCGCAGTGGATAACATAAACTTCGAAGTTTACAGAGGCGAGTGCGTAGGTTTTCTCGGACCGAATGGCGCAGGAAAAACAACAACTGTTCGCATGATTTATTGTTTCTTACCTTTAACTGCAGGCAAACTGCTCGTTGCAGGAATGGATGTAACTAAGCATCAACGCCAAATAAAGAGCATAATAGGCGTTGCACCGCAAGAAGACAATCTTGACCCAGATTTCTCGGTTGAAAAGAATCTTCTAGTTTATGCGCGTTACTTTGATATTTCTTCAGTTGAAGCGGCAAAGCGTACAGCCAATTTGCTGGAATTCTTCCAGTTAAAAGAAAGAAAGCATGTTCTCATCTCTGAATTATCAACAGGGCTAAAACGGCGGCTCATTTTAGCAAGAGCACTGATTAACGAACCGCAAATCCTTCTCTTAGACGAACCGACTGTGGGTTTGGACCCTCAGGCGCGACGCCTTGTGTGGGAAGAAATTCGTACGCTGCGAAAACGTGGTGTTACAATAATTTTAACCACACATTACATGGATGAAGCCGCTGCCTTATGTGATAGAGTACTGATAATGGATAACGGCAGAATAATCGAGCAAGGTGCACCTATTGAACTAGTAAGAAGGCATATAGGTGAAAGCGTTATAGAATTTGATGATGAACATCTGCTACTATTGCTAAAACAAGAATTTCCTGATGCGTGCTTTGAATCCTTTGGTAACCACATTTACGCTTTCATCAGCCAACCCCGCACTGTATTTGAAAATTTTCTTACTAAATTTCCAAACGAAAACCTGACTATAAGAAGCGCAAATCTGGAGGATGTTTTCATAAAGTTAACTGGAAAGGGATTGAGAGATTGACAAGAGTTACAAGTTCACCTACCAGTTTTTCGATACCCAAGTTGACCTATCGCGTTTGGAAAGTCTGGCATAGAAACTTGGATGTGTTCATGAAAACAATCAAAGTTAACTTCTTCCCATCACTAATAGAACCTGTACTTTATCTGCTTGCGTTGGGTCTAGGTCTAGGCGGGTTTGTCCAACCAATTGAAGGTATTCCGTATATTAAATTTATAGCACCTGCATTAGTATCTATATCCATAATGTATGGTTCCTTTTTCGAATGCACCTACGCTTCTTTTGTGCGCATGTACTTCCAAAAGACTTTTGATGCCATAATAGCCACACCTGTAAGCGTTGAAGAAGTAATTGCAGGCGAGCTTGTTTGGGGCGCAACCAGAGCAACAATAAATGCCACAACTGTTTTAGCTGTCGTAGCAGCTTTCGGATTAATCTCCAGTTCGCTGTTCATCATGGTGCCCATGCTTGCTTTTTTAGGCGGTTTACTTTTTAGCAGCTTGGCAATGTGCTTTACAGCAGTTGCTCCAAATATTGACTTTTTCAATTATCCATCTTTTCTGTTAATAACGCCTATGTTCCTGTTAAGCGGCACATTCTTTCCTCTTTCAGTGCTTCCCGTACCCGTGCAAACCATGGCACAAATCCTCCTACCTTTAACACACATTGTCGGTCTCGCTAGAGGTCTAATGTTGGGCAATATTGACGTGTCTTTATTAATCAATTTGATATGGATTGTAGCTGTGACCTCTATTTTATTTTTGTTAAGTATAAACCTGATGAAAAAGAGGCTAATTCGTTGATTAATTAACAACTCATAATCCTATACCATCTGCAATCATGAGGTAGTATGCTGCTAGTCCTTTCCATTTGCCCCATTTTTCAGCGATTAGACGTGCCTGCCTGCTGGTAATTAACTGTTCAAAATTATAGTATCGTGATATAACACGCCTTAAGCCTAAATCATCTGCAGGGAATGCATCGAATTTTTGCATGCCTCTAAGCATAGTGTACTCGGCAGTCCATACACCAACGCCACGTAACCTATCAAGTTCATGTAATATTTCCTCTGTACTAGCTAAACAAAGTTTCTCTAGATCTAGCTTACCGCTAACTACGAGCAACGCTGCGTTTTTAATGTACTCTGCCTTTTTCTGACTTAGACCACACTGACAAATAGCTGTGATATCTGCTCTAGCTAAATTCTGTGGCGTTGGATACGTAAAATAAATGTCACCATCTACACTTAAAGGCACACCGAAGCTTTTAATTAGCCTGTTTTTTATGCCATTAGCTACCTTAGTGGAGATCTGTTGCTCTATGATGGCGTCAACTAAGGCCTCAAAAACTGTTGGTGTTGTTGTACTTCTTAATCCTTCTAATTTCTGAGTTATCTTTAACAGTATGTTGTCGCTTGCTGTTTCCCTATAGAACGTCTTTAAGTCAAGATTTAAGTTGAAAATCCTAGTTATAACCTGTTTTGCTTCTTGTTCGTCTGCCAGGGATAATGGGTCATTTGACCTCAGTTCCGCGGTTAATTTAGGCGCTCTTGCTGTGTTATCAGCTTTTACGGTAATGTGAATAAATTTTCCATTTACGCTGGTTACCTGCCAAAATTTTTCTCCATCGTATTTACGGACCTGTTTATCTCCATTGGCAAAAATTGCTGCGGACAAGTCAAAATTAAACGGTGCTATAGTAGGGAGTATCAGCGTCTTAGTAACGCCCAAAATTTTTCCCTTCTTAATACTAGTTTAACTGCTGAAGGTTGTAGCTAAAAACACGGCGTACAACATAAGTAGCATTGCGCCTTCACGCCAAGTTATTCTCTCGCTTGATAGGAAATACCACAAAAACAACGTTGTAATAAGCGAAAAAACAGTAACATTAGAGAACCCTGCAATCTGGACTCGTAAAGGCGAAGCAACTAACGCAACACCTAGAATAAGAGTAATATTAATGAAGCAAGAACCAACAATGTTGCCCAAAGCTAAATCCAAATGCCCTTTTATTGTTGAGGTAATGCTGTTTGCAAGTTCTGGTACACTTGTGCCAAAGGCTACTATAGTTGCGCCGATAACGACGCTTGGCACACCCAACCCTTCTGCTATGGCAGATGCAGAATTTACAATGAGATACGCGGTAATAACAACTCCTGCAGCTCCAACAGCAAACAAAAGCATCCACTTCTTAAGTTTATTTTTGCTAACTTCAGTTGCGCCATTATTATTTTGGTTTGTTTTTATTTTTGAAAGCATATACGCATTAAAAATGAAAATTCCCAAAAGGATTATGCCTATAAACTGGCTTGCGTAGCCTATGTAAAGCAGCGCTAATGGAACAATGGACGCAACAAATAAGCCGAAGTGCAATCTGCGAATTTCTTCCTTTGTTGAACCAGACGTAAGTGGCGAGAAACTCGATTTTTTGAGTGCGATAAGAAGAAAACATACTCCTAAAATCAACCCAATGTTCGTAACATTTGAACCCAAAGCGTTTCCAAGCGCTACACCAATCGTTTCTGGATCAAAAGCTGAAAAAACTGAAACAAAAAGCTCAGGCAAAGTCGTGGAAAAAGCCACAAGCAAAAAACCTATTGTTGTTTTTCCAAAGCCTGTTGCACCTGCAATACTTACAGCGTTTGTAACAGCTACGTCACTAGCTTTGACTAAAGCAATAAGCGCCGCTAAAAGAATTATTGCGTTTCCAATTAACCCCAATTCCTCAAACACTACAGGCGCCTCAATTGTTTAAGTCTTCTTTTCCAGCTCTTTATATTAACGTTTCCTGAGTATTTTGCAGAACAAACCCAACATAAACGAGAGGGAGAACACTAAAGTTTTAGTGCAAGTAAGGTATAAGCTACGCAGATAGGTGTTGATAAACCATGCGCCTTGTACTACGAGTTGGCGGTTCCGTTGTGGCATCACCTATTAATACTGAACTTATAAGCAGGTATACAGAGCTACTAAAAAAACTTAAACTGTCTGGACATGAAATCATAGCCGTAGTTGGCGGCGGTACTCTGGCACGCGAATTCATTCAAATTGCAAAAGAATTAAGTCTCGACGAGGAAGCGCAAGATGAAATTGCAATCGCTATTTCACGAATTTTCGCTCAACTATTTATTAAAAAGCTTGGCGACATCAGTTGCAACACTGTGCCTTTAACACTTGATGATGCCAAAGCCGCTTTAAGAGAAGGAAAAATCGTAATTATGGGCGGTTTGAAGCCTGGTATGACAACAGACTCCGTAGCCGCGCTCGTCGCTGAACATGCAGGTGCTGATTTACTGGTCAAGGGCACAGATCAAGACGGAGTTTACAACAAGGATCCGCGAAAGCATAGTGACGCAGTTAAGCTTAACCACTTGTCGTTTGACGATCTGGCAAATGTTTTCTCTGAAAACAAGCATAAAGCTGGAATACATCAAATAATTGATCCAGAGGCAGTAAAAATTCTCAAGCGGCGACGCACAAAACTCATCGTTGTAAACGGATTTAATCCTGAAAACATTCTTGCAGCGGTCAGCGGTGAAAGTGTTGGCACAGTGATAAGTTAGAATTTTCGTCCATCGTCGCGTCAAGTTTAAATATCACCTTTGATATCGCATTTGACATCAATAGTGATGTTTATGTTTCCGCCTAGAAAATGGCTACGCCATACAGCAATGGTGCCAAAAGGCTTTCTACGCTACCAAGTTCTCGAAGCCTTAAACGAAAAACCCATGTCCGGCTCAGAAATAATCGAAAAAATCGGCAAATGTA
>JAWBOE010000011.1:0-40610 GCA_038826755.1 Bathyarchaeia archaeon
GAAAAGTCATGATATTAGGTTGTCATGATCTGACGATGTTCAATAACAGAAATTTGGAGAAGACTGGTGAGTGGAGAAAAAAGATCAAAATGGAGTTTAGGAAGTTAGCGAATGATGAAAAGACCGGAATAGTGTTACATCACCCTCACACAACCGTAAAAACCGCAACTTGGCGTAACGCTTGGGGTGGTCTGAGAGCTTTGCTCCCTTCAGTAGAAAAATATGCAGGCGCTGGGAAGTACTTTGAACAACATCGACTTAAGTCTAAATGGGATTCCTTAGATGAAGTGCTCACCAGTACAAAACGCGGCAGTTCAATAGACTTTGTGGTATGGAAGGATTAAGTGGGAAGTTGTTCTTTCTCCAAAACAAATAGACTTTTGTTTGCATTAGAAAGCCACAGACTTTTATGAGGTGTGCAAGTCTTTCAAGAGGGGCTTTTCTTATTTGTTTTGTATAGTCTTCTCTTTTTCCAAAAAGCTGGTGAGGAAAGAAGTATTTCATGAATCGAGCATGGCTGTTTTTAATGAATGCTTCCCTAATTTTTATTACTTCTTTATCATTTAGAGTCCGGAGCTTGTTCAATGAGTATTTTTCACTACCAAACAGTTGTGTGTTGAATCCGAGTTGGTGAAGAGTTTCTGCGATTTTTACAGCTTCTTTTGGCGGTGGCTGTTCTGCTATTTTTTGCATTCCTGCTTTTTCGGATTTTGAAAAACGACAAGAAAAATTATGCTTTCATGGCATTGGAAGAGTACAACAGAGCACAGAATAGTTTTGAACTGAATAAGGTCTACGATGATTTTGGGCAGATGATTAACGAGATTTTTAATAGGAATAGAGACTGAGCGCAGATTATAAAGGCATAACCGCAACCCGCAACGAGCTTAGAGAAGCAGGATACTTCCCACACAGCCAAACTCATCGTTCTCAGAAACCTATATGACCAGAATAAAGAGTTATGTTATCAATCTGAGCAGAAATAAATTCACCGTAATGAGGCTTATCGTCACATGAGTGTGCCCTATATGGAAACAGTCGAGCAATGCATCAAAGAGCTGATAGAGAAGTTTAAAAGAGACCCTCATTTCTTTACCTCTGAAATGGATTTCCACTGTTATCTTTATCACTTGCTCGTCTCGAAAGAGAATCTTCAGGGTAATTTCAGCTCTAAGGACAAGAAGAATACAGGCTTAGTTCATGCGGAGTATCCCTAAACTTTAGGGTTTCCTGTTGACTTAGTGATTTTTGAACCCAAAATCATCGCCGACTATAAGCTGAAAGAACAGAGAGTCATGTGCCAAATTGAAATCAAAGTTTGGCGGTCTATTGCACGTTTCAATGTAGAGAACGAAAGGCAACTGAAAGACTGCCAGAGGATAAAAACGCTTACAAATTTATCATTTATTTTTACTTTGGCCAAAAAGCCTGGATATTAGCAAGAATTCTTAACCGACTTACGAAATCACATAGGAGAAAACGAGAACATATTCATAGAAAGCACAACTGCCCAAGCTTTGGCAACAAAAATAAAACCCGAATTATTTTAGTATGGTTATGGGACATTTAATCAGGATATGGCTATGAGCAATTTACAAAAGAAGCTTATAGAAATCTTGATACAAAGAGGAAACGAATTACTTAAACAACCCTATAGAAAAATTGAATTTACTAAAGATCCAGAAGCAGACGATTTATTGAACAATCTTAAACAGTTTCCTCATGCCTTTGCCTTAGCTTGTGTGACGGACAGACAAGTTAAAGCAGAAAGAGCTTGGAGAATTCCTTACGAAATCTCAAAAGAAATTGACGGCTTTTCATTTTCAAAGCTTTTAAAGCTTGATTCAGAACAATTCAGGGACCTATTTAGAAGGAAAAAACTTCACAGGTTTAATGACGTTATGGCTGAAAACTTCTATCTTGCTGTACAAAAAATCCACAATGAGTACGATGATGATGCCTCAAATATCTGGAAGGATAACCCAAGAAGTGCAACAATCGTCAGAAGATTTCTGGAATTTAAAGGCGTTGGAGTAAAAATTGCGACAATGGCAGCTAACATTCTCGCAAGAGACTTCAAAATCCCAATTAAAGATTACATCTGCATAGAAGTATCTCCGGACCGTCATGTAAAAAGAGTTTTCAAAAGACTGGGGTTCATACCCAAAGACGCAAGCAATGATGAAATAATTTACTGTGCAAGAGAGCTAAACCCACAGTATCCTGGAATCTTCGACTTACCTTGTTGGGAAATAGGAAGAAATTGGTGCAATCCAACAGACCCAACATGTAACGAATGTTATTTAAGAGAGTATTGCCCAAAGAAAATTTAACACTGCTCTGCCATTACAAAAATTATTTTACTGCATTTTAAAAATCACATTCACCATAATAATGCACATGGGAGGTGAAAACTTGCCTAAACAGGGAATGACAGGCTTATGCCTAAAAACCGAAGTCGCTGACTTACTACGAAACAAAGCGCGAGCCGCAGACATGGGTATAAACGATTATCTCACAGGTCTACTATTAGAACCGCCCCAACCATGCTTCGAGGACCGCCCTGGGACCGTCCCAAACCCCGTAATCCAACAACTAATCGACCTTCTCCAAGCTCTAAACCAACAAACAATCCCAAACCAAACTGAACTGCAAAAAGCCAGCACATTCCAAACTCCAAGTTACAATCCAAACGCAAAAATGGTGCGGTCTCCGGGATTTGAACCCGGGTCGTCAGCGTGGGAGGCTGATGTCCTAGCCAAGCTAGACTAAGACCGCGCCGTATGCACATATCACCAACACAAATAAACTTAAACTTTTATCCAACCAGCAGTGGTATATTTCCAATCTTTTATTCGGTTTTTAAATAGACAAACAGTTTCTCCTTAGACAAGTGCCAGGTTGTTGTGCAGTTTGAGCTTAGTGATTTGACTGAACTTCGACGTATAGACAAAAATTTTATGCAAAACCAAAAGAGGGTGGCTGTTGATGTTTAGTCAGTGTTTTTGTTGTTTTCTGTGTCGGTACGCAATGGCTGTAATTGATGTTGCTAGCGTTATTACAATGATTATGCCAATTGCTAGAACAGTTGGATCTAAAAGGTTTGGTTGTTCTTGCTGTTGCTCTTCTGTAGGCTCTTCGGTTGGCAGTGGGTTTGTGTCTTCGTCGATGTTTTGGTTTGGTGCACCGTAATAGCCGAAGCCTGAGCAGTGCCTGATTTCTCCTGTGTCGCCCCACAAGCTAACCTGTATACCCGAACAGCCTCCGATTTCGCCATTTGGGAAGTAGAAGTAAAACTGCCAGTATGGATACAACGTTAATGGGTCTCGAGGTATTTCACTAGGTAGGCGTATTTGGAAGGTGTCATTGCGGTAAGGCACCATACTGAAGTACATTTCGTAGAATGCGTTTGTCAAGTCAGGAAGCGTGGCAATTTCAGTTGTGCCGTTCTCGTAGCGTAGGCGTAGCTCGCATTTTTGTGCTGCCTCTAACGCTAGTTTGTAGGCTTCCTCAGCTGAGATTATGCTGGGGCCGCTTAGGCGGTAAAGGCGCCAATTATCTATTATTAATTCGAAATCGCTGTCACGGAACGCTAATTCCAATCGTTTATAGTTCATTGAAACGCCATTTTCAGTGTAGATCCATTGGAGGCGTGTTTTGTGCTCGTTCTTTGAAACCTGAAAGTTTATGTTGCCAACAGTAACGTTCGTAGGCGCCAAATCATTTAAACTGTTTAGTATGTGCAGCATAGGCGCGAGGTAGGAGTTGTCCATGGAGTCCACCCGCGCGACATACGCTTGGTATCGGTTAAGTATGTTTTTGGCTTGGTTGAGAAGGTCAGCTGCAGGCGGTTCTGCGTAGATGTAGCCACCACTAAGAGTATTGTGCGTGCTGAAAAAGGCGCCACCTATATTATTAGAAATTTTAAAAAAACTAAGTTGGCCGTTGTAAAATATGCTCATTACGCTTATCTTGCTTCTGGCGGCTTCGAATGTGAAGCTGGGGCTTTCCTCTTTAACAATACCGCAGAGTTGTGGTGGATATCTAGAGGCATCGTAATCAGGTGGCGGAGTAGGCGACATCAGAACGTATTTTGCCAAGTCAAGTCCAACAACGCTAGAGAGAAACTCGATTGCCTTGTCATGAGCGGTGATTTCTGCTGAAGCATCGGGAAGCATACCAACTATTGAAACAGCAAATAACGCAATGATTGCCGCAACGATTGTGGTTCTTTTTGAAATTGCGCTCATTCGTTTCCAACTCCTATTATGGTAGCCACAGGTTCGTATTGCCGAACACGCGCATATGGCAGAACCACCATCCTGTTACTGGGTCACCCTCAGATTGATTAGTGAACTTCCAGTATCCGTTATAAAGAGCTGTTTGATCAAAGGCAACGCCATAAGTTATGTATGATGCATAATCTAAACTGTCATGTATGGTTTGGTGGTACGGATTTACATAACCAAGGGCCTTGTAATAAAAGTAGGCAGGGAAATAGCTAGCTGAGACACCAGTATCTGGCAGATCATTTATCATAAAGGGTGACATGCCCTCAAATCCTATGTAGCAGTAATCGCCGCTGCTACTATAATAGCCTTCAAGAGCCATGTCGAGGCGGCCAGTCTATGCATACGGCATTCCATAAAAGCTCATATAAGGTGGCATTCCGATCCAGAAGCCGTATTTAGTGTTATTATTTGTAGGAGGAGGAGTGCATTGGTTGTCCAATGGATAGAAAATGCCAGCAATGTTATAATACCCTCCATAGTTATCCTTCCACCAGCGTCCTCCGTTTGCGCAAGTCCAGATGAAGTTAAACCCCTGCTTACTTGATCTAGTGCTGTAGTCGGTAACGTGGTCATGCACAAAGTCATCACTTATATCGTCACCATTGTAACCATAAAGCCAAAAATGGCCACATGGTCCAGGAGATGGCATTGGTCCGGGGTCAGCATGGAAATCTCCAACCCACCAATTTGTTACAAAATAGACGTCTCCGTAATTATTTTGCATATCCAAGCATGTCCCCACATAATATGATGTAGTGTCATTCCAATACGCATTCCATTCGTAATATGAACCATAATTGTCGTTAGCGAATAGCCAGTTGATACACTCACAGACACCCCAAGAAGCTCTCTTTCGTCATCGAAATACGGTTTCTAATGATCATCGGGGTTTAAATGGCCCCATTGAATCGCTATGTTATTGGCTTCTGCTGATTTTATGCCGAACGCACACATGAACAGCATCATCGAAAGCAACAGTATAACTAATAGAGAGGAGCTTGTGATAGCAACCTTTTTCATGTGTTTCGCCCTCCATTCATTCTTCCATTTCTAATTCTTTTTGGTTCCCCGCTTAGGGCTAGGCGGTGACGCGTCTCCGACGAGTTCAGTCTCGGCGCCATCAACAAACCCCACCTAAAAAGCGGGAGTGCTTCATGCAGCAACAATGCTATATGATATCTTAATATATTTAAGATTAATCGCCAAAAAAACTAAATGTATTTTTTAGCTAAACAGCAATTTAACATTTTCTTGCGTATTTAATGGAAACAATTTCACGTTATTCTTATCATACACTAACCGAAATGTAAATCCGCCAATCCTCAGCTTGTTTCCGAAAAAGGCTGGGTACAATGCCGTGAAAAAAGCGCCAAGCTCTAATGTTCATAAAACGGCTAATGCTCTTTCAACATAAGAAATATCGCCAAAAAACATGCACTTAACGCATATATTATTAATACACCAACGGCTATGTCTTCACTGTCAAAAAACTAACACAAGAGAATCAAAAAACAACAGAAGATACAATAGGCATGATACGCTTCAAAGACTAAAAATACACAAGCACTATCATCACCAGAATTAACGAAACCAAAAAAAGGTAGTAAGCGCAAGCATCAACTACATCACCGAAAAAAACCAGAATTATGCTTTTCAGAAGAACAAAGAGTATTCTCGAGAGTACGCGTAGAAACGTAGGAGGCTATGTACAAGTTTTTAATCATTAAACCCAAATCAATAGCACAACCGTTATTTCCCACAAACAAGAAAATAAAGCACAAAACAGGAGAAAAACGCACTTATGCCCAGAAACTTCACCTACGCAAACGCGGGAGTAGACCGCGAACAACGCCACGAATCCAAAAAAGCACTAAAAATGCTACAACAAACCTACAAATACAGCCGCTACGGCGCAGTTATGCATTTGCCGTACAGCAACATTTTCCCCTTCACCAGAAACACCTACTTGGACTTGACCATAGAAGGCGTAGGCACCAAAATCCTCATAGCCCAACTAGCAGAAAAATACGACACCATCGGCATTGACGCTGTAGCCATGGCAGTCAACGATGTCATCCGCTCAGGCGCCACGCCACTAGCTATTTCAGACAACATACATGCGCAAGCCAGCAACCCTGTACTAGTCAAAGCATGGCTCGAAGGCATTGCTAAAGGCGCAGACGCAGCGGAATGCCCAGTTGTCAGCGGAGAAATTGGCGACGTAGCTGAAATCATAACTGGTTTAAAGGCAGGCGTGGGCTTTGACATGGTCGTTGCAGCCCTTGGGCAAGTTGCTGAACAAGACATTATCACAGGCAAGGATATTGTGGCAGGCGATATAATAATTGGCTTGCGAAGCAGCGGCTTACACAGCAATGGTATAAGCCTAGCACGTAAAATCCTCTTTAAGCAGTGGGGCGGAAAATACGAGCCAAATAGTGTTCCAGAAGGTTTAGAGAAGGAAATAGCTTTAGAAGCATTAGAGCCAACTAAAATCTATGTCAAACCTCTTCTTGCAGCAGCAGAAGCCGTGAAGATAAAAGCCGCAGTACACATAACAGGCGACGCCTACCTAAAATTCAACAATCTAACAAAGTTCTCAACGGGAATAGGCTTCGAACTCACCAATTTCAAACCTCACAGTATATTCAGCCTAATCCAGCAAACCGCCAAAGAACTAGGCTTAACCGTAACAGATGAAGAAATGTTCAAAACCTTCAACATGGGATGGGGCTTCGCTATAATAGTAAACAAGGCAGACACCGACTCGGCTATCGACGCACTTGAAAGAGCTAACGCTGAAGCCGAAGTGATAGGTAAAGTAACAGCTAAGCCGCAAATAACTGTAAACTACAAAAGCCGCACATTTGTCTTAGCGTAAATTTTTGCTTAAATAGTGATGAAAGCGTTTAAATCTACTGCACCTACCAATTAAACCCATGCAATACCGAGCCAAAGTAGAAGTCAGTCTCAAACCAGGGCACAGTGACCCTGAAGGCGAAACCACTGCACGTTTACTACGTGAACTAGGCTATACAGTTAACGCTGTAAACGTAAGTAAAGCCTATACCATCAGCCTAGAAGCTTCATCACTGAATGAAGCCAAAGCAAAAGCTGAAGAAATGAGCAGAAGGCTGTTGGCAAACCCAACAAAAGACAATTACACAATAACCATCGAGGAGCAAAAATGAGCCTTAACCTGTACATCCGCAAAAACACTCCTTTTTCCCTATTAGAGATAAACTTGCTTGAAGCTACTGATGCGCAACTGCAAGAGGTAAGCAGCGAACTTGGCTTAAGCTTAAGCCTACAAGAAATGAAAACCATCAAAGCCTACTTCAAATCCAAGGGCAGAAACCCCACCGACGTGGAACTCCAAACCATAGCCCAAACATGGTCTGAACACTGTTTTCACAAAACGTTCAAAGGCAAAATCCGCATAGGCAACAAAGAAATCAACAGCCTTTTCCGCACATACATCGCAAAAGCCACAGAAAAAATCAAACCCCGCTGGTGTATATCAGTTTTCGAGGACAACGCAGGCATAGTAAGCTTCGACAAAGACTACGGCATAGCCGCCAAAGTCGAAACACATAATCACCCATCTGCCGTGGAACCCTTCGGCGGCGCCGCCACAGGTGTAGGCGGCGTAATACGTGACATACTCGGCGTCTGGGCAGATCCGATCGCCTGCACAGATGTCTTAGGCTTCGGACCATTAGACTATGATTATAGTAAGCTACTCGCAGGTGTAAAGCACCCAAAGTACGTGTACATGGGCGTCACCGCAGGCATAGGCACATACGGCAACAACATGGGTATCCCAACCGTGAATGGCGCCATCTACTTTGATGAAAGCTACACGGGAAACGTCGTTGTCTACTGTGGCTGCATTGGACTCTTACCGCTTAAAAAGTTCAAGAAGAATGCCCAGCCTAACCACCTCATTATTATCGCAGGCGGAAAAACAGGACGCGACGGCATCCACGGCGTAACCTTCGCCTCAGCGGAGCTTACTGAAAAATCCGAAGAAGTATCACGCCCAGCTGTGCAAATCGCCGATCCTATCCAAGAGGAGAAACTGAAACGCGCACTCTTACAGATTCGCGACTGCGAATTGGCTTCGGCGACAACAGACCTTGGCGGAGGAGGCATGTCATCAGCTATTGGCGAAACAGCGGAACGCTTCAACTGCGGCGCCACCGTGGACTTAGATGAGGTGCCGCTTAAATATTCAGGCTTGGCACCATGGGAAATTTACATTTCAGAGTCACAAGAACGCATGCTGCTAACGGTTCCGCCAGAAAACCTTGAAAAAGTCATGGAAATCTTCGCAAAAGAAGACGTGGAAGCCACAGTCGTGGGAAAACTCACCAGCGAAAGACGACTACAACTACGCTTTGAAGGCGCAACAGTGGCCGATATGGATATGCAATTTCTATTTGCTCCACCTAAAAGCGAAAAAACCGCCACCTACGAAACAACAGAACTTGCGGAACCACAATTTCCAGAACCAGAAAACCTAACCGCCACACTGCTGCAGCTGCTGGCAGCGCCTAATATAGCAAGCAAAGAAAGCGTAATCCGCACTTACGATCACGAAGTAAAAGGCAACACAGTGCTGAAGCCACTGCACAGCGAACACGCAGGACCAAACGACGCTGCAGTCATAAAACCGCTCAGCAACTCGTGGAAAGGCATTGCTATATCATGTGGCATGAACCCCAACTATGGGAAAATCGACGCTTACTGGATGGCAGCCTCCGCCATAGACGAAGCAATACGCAACAACATAGCAGTAGGCGGACAGCGCATAGCATTACTCGACAACTTCGTATGGGGTAATCCAGAAAAACCCGAACGGCTCGGCTCGCTGGTTCGCGCATGCGAAGCCTGCTACGACGTGGCAACAGCGTTTAGAACACCATTTATATCGGGCAAAGACAGCCTCTACAATGAGTCACCCCTTGGACCCGTAACGCCAACATTACTGATCACGGCGCTAGGCATAGTTCCTGACATACGTTTAGCCGTGTCAATGGACTTGAAAGCACCAGGTAACTTGCTCTACATTGTAGGTAAAACTTACATGGAACTTGGCGGTTCAGAATACTACAAACTCAAAGGCTTCTTGGGAAAAACAGTACCCATACTTAATGCAACAAAAGCCAGAAAGGCATACTACGCACTTACAAAAGCCATAAGCGCAGGCGCTGTGAAAGCTTGCCATGACTTGTCTGAAGGCGGCTTAGCTGTGGCTGCGGCGGAAATGGCGTTGGCAGGCGGCTACGGCGCAGAAATAGATCTCCAAAAGGTCCCAGCTGAAAACGTGAACCGCGATGATTTCTTGTTGTTTTCAGAATCAAACAGCCGCTTACTTGTGGAAGTCGCCGAAAAAGACCGCGAAACATTCGAAGCTATAATGAAGAGTAAACCCTATGCTGAGATAGGCAGAGTAACTAAAACCCCAAGTTTAACAATACGCGGGCTTAAAGGCAGAGTAACCGTGGACGCGCCAATCACAGACTTACGTGCATATTGGAAACACACCTTAAGTCGCGAGGCGTAAAATAAGCAATGAAACGCGAAGAAATAAGAATCTGCGTCATGCGCGTCGGCGGCACAAACTGCGACGCTGAAACACAAAGAGCTTTCCACGAGTTAGGCGTCCAAGCTGAAATACGCCACTTGAACGAACTGATTAAGAGCGGCAACCTCGCTGAGTATCACGCGTTAGTTTTTCCGGGTGGCTTCTCATTCGGCGATTACGTACGCGCAGGCGCTATATGGGCTAAATGGATAGCTGCAAGGTTAAGCAAAGAGTTAAAAGCCTTTGTCGAAGCGAACAAGCCCATACTAGGCATATGCAACGGTTTCCAAGTGCTCGTCGAGTACGGTTTGCTTCCCGCCTTCAACGGCATAAGCGCTCACCCTGAGGCTACGCTTGCCACGAATGTTCCGCAGGGTTATAAGTGCCGCTGGGTCTATCTTAAAAATGAAAATCGCGGAAACTGCATCTTCACACGCAACATCCCAGCCGGAAGCATTCTCCGCATGCCCATTGCACATGGAGAAGGGCGATTTCTGCTGCCCAAGGATAAGGAGGATGAGTTCCTCAGGAAGCTTTATGAAAATGATATGATAGTTTTCCGTTATTGCAGCGAGAACGGCAAAGTTGCAGAAGGCAAGTACCCTATCAATCCGAATGGTTCTTTCAATGATATAGCTGGAATCTGCAATCGAGAAGGCACAGTTTTCGGTTTGATGCCTCATCCTGAACGCGCATTTTACTGGTGGCAGCAGCCTGATTGGACACGACAGACACAAATGCCGCAGTATGGCGATGGCAAACTAGTCTTCGAAAGCCTAATCGAATACTTAACTAAGAAATTTTAAATCTTTAGCATATGGTAATCCTGTTCGCGCACCCAGTTTCGTGATGCAACGGGAAGCCACAAAATTGCCCAATCTACCGCACTCGCTGAGGCTCTTGCCGTTAAGTAAACCGTAAAGGAAACCCGCACAGAAAGCATCACCAGCACCCGTAGTGTCCACCACTTTCACTTTGAAGGCCTCAACTAAGTGGCGCTCACGCCCATCAGTAACATAGCAGCCTTCACCGCCAAGCTTAACTGCCACTACCCTCACGCCCATACCGATCAACTTGTCAGCAGCTTTGTGATAGTCTTTTTCACCAGTTAAAACTGCAAGTTCACCGGCATTAGGCATCAACACAAAAGTCCGTCTGATAATGGGCTCCACTTGAGCTAAACCTCTCCGCGCATATAAGGTGCCAGGATCAAAACTAACCTTTACGCTTTCAGGAAGAATCTCCAGCAGCTTCTTCTGCGTCTGAAAAGACGTATCACCAACAAAAGAAGTCAAGTGTAGAAACCGCGTCTGCAAAGCGTATTTCACATTTATTTCATTTAGTTTTATTGTGTCGTTAACGCCTGGATCTACGCATAGGGCGCGCGCACCGTTTCTATCAACAAATCCTAACACTATCCCGCTTCTGCCATGCGCAACGTGGATTACGCCCTCGATATCTACGCCTTCTCTGTGGAAATCTTCAAGCAGTAAAGTGCCTTCTCGGTCATTGCCAACTTTGCCGATGAATCCTACTTTACAGCCGAGCCTTGCTAAGGCTACGATAGTGTTAGCGGCTGAACCGCCGCAGGCTTCTACGTGATCTTCTACGAAGCTTTCCTCTTCTGCTGCAGCTATTTTGTTAACTCTAAAAAGTTTATCCACATTAAGAGCACCGAAGCCGATTACATCAAACTGCTTCATTGGAACAACTCGCGCAGGTAAATCTTGTGTTCTCCGAGTTTACCGCCGTAGTTACCTGCGGAAACTCTTGTTACGCCTTTAACGTTTAATGTGGCTTCGATGCCTTTTTTCATAGCAGCCTTAACCGACTGCATGGAAACACCATTGATTACTATTTCGGGAATGTAACGCACGCCTGCTGGAACCTTGGAAGCATCGCCCAGTTTGCGCTTAAGCGATGGGCAGTACGGATGATTCGTAGTTGGCCCTATCCATGGAAAATGTGTTTCAGTTTTTGATCCTGCAGAGCAAACGTCAAATGGTGTGATTACTCCGTCAACTGTGTGTATCGCCTTTAAAGCTCTTGCACTTGCCTCTTTCAAGGCTTTCTTAGTTTTGCACATTAGCCAGAAATTTGCACCCATAACACCATGCGCGTAACCCAAGTATCGCTCGATGATAAAGTCAGGAACCATTATGGGTACAACTATGACTGCTCTACCGTGGCGCTTTTCAACCCATTCGTAGCCGTCGCCGCAGTGCCCCACACGCAGCATCATGTCTAATTTGCCCTCTGCATCAGGCAAAGCGTCAAAAACTGCGGTAAATGGTTTGACGAGTATGTCTTGGCGTATCCTGTAGGAAAGCTCAATTTCAAACTTCTTCAAGTTTTCACTCAATGATACTGCGGGATCAGTTGCACCCCAAAACTGTAAGATAACACCTTTGCGTTGATCAGGAGTGTCCTTTTGACTGAGCCATTTTTCCACACCACCTTCAAGTCTGCCTATGACGACGGAAGGCGTAGCCGTTGCGTCCTCAGCTACACTCCTTAGTGTGTGGGCGTCGTCTGCCGTGACTATTACACGGCAGTAAACGCCAGTGAATGCCTCAGCATAAGTGTCTTCGATCACAGCTCTAGTCGCCACTTACCCAAGCCCCCCTACGGCTTCGCCTCTAACTTTTTTCCTAAACTCGCTACTTTCTTTCACCAATATTTCCATATTCTCAGACGTTACTATTTGAGTTTTAGGCAAAACCTTAGGATATAGCACAGAGAGTTTATTGAGCAGTAACGGCGACACCGAGGTTCTCCGCAGTGTTTCAAGACTCCAGTTTTTTAGCACCCGCATTGTTTCCTGTTTTCCAAGTTTACAGAATAGATCAGCAATTATAGCGGTTACTATGTTGTTCTCTGCCAGCACCGCGACCTCAGCATTCTTCACGGCGTATTGGTTGCCGTTAAAAGAAACCGTTAAGCCGCCGTTGTCTTTGACGAGCTTGAAAGCTTCCACATCGGTTATGCTATCGCCCACATACATCACGCCATCCAACGTTACGCCCAGCTTTGCCGCAACGTCTTTTACAGCTTCAGCTTTTTGGCGGCCGCCAATAGGAGTGACTTCATGAAAGAGTGTGCCGATTGGCATTGAGGCTATTTCTGTCCAGAAAATGTCGTCAAGCCGCATAATGGTTTCTTGGTCCGCAATTGAAAAGTCGTCTATGCCTTTTGCAACTTGCGGAATGCTTATCACGGGCATGTGTGCTATTTCATCTGCGATTTCTATTAGCCGAGCAGTTTCTCTTGCGTTGAGCTGATACTTATCAAGGCTGACATGTGTGCAGTAAGCGTTTTCATATGGAAATTGTAAAACTGCGCACAGCGCTTTTATGTAATGCTCGTAACTTGTGCTCACAATGAAGGCAGCTGTGAATGCTTGCACATATTGAAGTGTGTCACGACTGCCAGCTATTAGAATTAGGTTTTGGGCTGAAAACTTCTGCATCAGAGCATCTGTTACACCATAGGCTTTCAGAAACGGTAGGATCAGCTTTAGCGTGTTACCTGCTGTGTAGTCCTGCCTTTTCAGAACATCTGCCAAAACATCATCATATTTGCTTATTAACGCGAAAAGTTTGTCGCCGTTGGGAACAAAGTGGGCTGTTAATTCAAAAGCGTTGTCGTTTTTGCTTATAGGCCCCTCGCAGTCTGATACGAAGACGTTTTTCACAATTTGCGCCTCAAATGTTCCATGTGGCTTATGCTTTTAGCTATATGCTGCTTTGAGGCTATATCGGTTCTATTCCACAAGGCACCACCTAAAATTGCTTGGATACCCTCCAACGAAATTTGGCGCGCTTCTTCGATGTTTTCCCCAATGCCTAGAACGCCGACTGCGCGGGACTTGAGCGCGTAGATGGCACCATCCCTATCTTCCATAGCTGCCGGGTAAACGCGGATGCTGTCGCCATATTTGTCATGTAACGCGTAAGCTTTTAAAAGGTCTACAGGCGTGCCTACTGCAGCCTTATCTACCAGCGCTGGGAAAGCATCTGCGTAACCACCGTAGTTAGGCGGAACCTTGTATGTGAGCACGCTTGCCGCTTCCTCAAGTTCCACACGGTTCAAGGTGCCGTCTAATATTTTAAAGCATACATCCACAAAATCGTCCTTTAATAGGGGAAGAATGTTTATTATTTCAGGATCGCCAGGTCGGCTATTATTTTCTAAAATCTTCAGCTCATTGCCCGTATGCATGAACGCCAAGTACAGTGGCACACCCCTTAAGGCTGTTGGATCCTTCAATTGCCTGCTCCATTTCTCAAATATTTTTTTGGCTACTGTAACTTCACGTTCACGATCTGACAAAGTCATGAACGGCAATCTGTCGCCTGCGGCTTTGTAGGAGCCCATGCCACCTGTGTTCGGTCCCCTATCTTCATCAAAGGCACGTTTATAGTCTCTCGCGTCAGGAAGCGCCACTAGATGCTTGCCATCGCAGAAGGCTTGGAAGCTTGATTCTTCACCGTCAATTTTCTCTTCGATTATAACTGTCCCGTATTGGAAGTTAGACATAAAATGTTCAAAAAGTTGTTCGCGAGTGGTGAAGTGGTCGCCCCAAACACCAACGCCTTTACCCGCAGTCGGCTTGTCAGGTTTTACTACTGCTCGGTTATCAAGTTCGTCAAGCCAGTCGTAAACGGCTCTTTTCACATCGCTTATGCTTTTGTAGTCTCTTGGGCTGAAAATACGGAAACGCGGGTTAGCTTCAGGCGCAATTTCTTGAAACAAAAGACGCTGTTGTACTTTACTGGCTTCTATGGCGCATTCCTGTGTGGGGCAAATTGTTGGTATACGTGTGCGCTTTTCGAGAAGATCACGTACTCCTTCGATTATGGGTTTTTCTGGACCAACCACGGCGAAGTCTATGCGGTCTCTATTAGCTTCGGCGAAAGCACAAATTTTATCTATGTCAAGATCAGGTATAACCACGTGTTTGGCAGCTTTTCCCATATTGAATGGGTTACGCTGTTTGTCTGCGATATATAGTTCCACACTATAGTTTACGCTTCTATCTAGCGCATCCACTATGGCTGCTTCTCTTGCGCCGTATGATACGATGAGTACGCCTACTTTATCCATTATATGATTCCTCTAATGGAGTAAGCTTGAACGGTTAATTTACTTTGTTACTCCGTTGCCGTGTCTTCAACAACTTCGTAGATTCTACCCTTTTCCTTGTAGCCGTTAAGGAATTTTTGTTTCATTTCATCAGCTAATTTCTGCGCAAAAGGTGTAGGATATCTACCTGTAACACAGCCCAAACAAAGCTGTTCACGACTCAGACCTGTCGCTTTCACCAACCCTTCAATAGACTGGTAGCAGACGGCGTCAGCGCCTATGAGTTTTGCTATTTCTTCTGCGCTGTGATTTGAGCCTATGAGTTGACCGTAAGTGGACATATCTATGCCGTAAAAGCATGGACCAATTATCCGGGGAAAAGTGACGAACAAATAAACTTTTTTGGCGCCTGCTCTACGCAGCTTATCAATTATTATTTTTGTTGTATCTCCACGCACAACGCTGTCTTCAGTTATTATCACACGCTTCCCATTAACTTTAGAGCCGAGAATATTCACTTTGCGATCTATCGTTGAAAAACGCTCATTACTTAAGAGGATAAATGCCCGCTCAGTGACATAGCGATGCCTTCGCGAGGCTCTTTCCCACCTTATTCCTGATTCCTCATGCACACCCATAGCGGAATCATCGCCAGTTTCAGGCACCGACAAAATCAAATCGGCATCCTTAGTTATTTCAGGATACTCATGCACGAGATTTCTACCGAAATCCTCGCGAATTTCATAGACATATTTACCGTCAAACCGCGAGTCAGGCCTAGCAAAGTACGCAAATTCAAAAGCACAAAACGCCTTCTTAGGATTCTTCACGATTTGTTCACGCTTAAAACCATCCTTTGTAACACTAACGAGTTCACCTGGTTCAAGCTCAAAGTCTCTAACAAAACCATTCATGTCCAAACTTACAGATTCTGATGAAAATGCGTAAGTTGCTCCGTCTAAACTGTGTCCTGCGCACAGCGGTTTTATGCCATGTGGGTCTTTAAAAGCGAAGAACTCGCCATCGCCTGTTATGCCCACAACTGAAAAAGCCCCATCCAAACTTTGCATACATGCATCAACTGCAGAAACTAAATTCTTGCGCCGCGCAAGTTCCAATATTAGCTTATGGCACACTAAGTCTGAATCACAAGAACACACAAAACCCGCGAATTGCCGGTCTAGTTCCTTTTTTAACTGAACAGTATTTGCAATGTTACCGTTAAACGAAACTGCAAGCTTCAGTTCATCCATAGCCGCAGTAACAGGCTGCGTGCCATGCAGCAACGACTTGTCATCGCATTTACCTGAAGTCGTATAACGCACATTGCCAATGCCGATTGATCCAGGCAACCGTTCAAACCACTCGTTTATAGCGCTGGTTTTTAACTTAGGTACTAGGTCAAGATTCTTGTAAATGTGGAACTGCCCAGCGTTATATGTAAGAAAGCCATGTGACTGATGCCCACGGTGATTTTGGGCGCGAAGCCCCCAGTAAACATATGGAAACACAGGTTGATTATCGAAGTTTATTGCGCCGAATACACCGCAGCCTATTTCAGATTCCCCACTATACCAAGAATAAAAGTAGATAAAAAGGATGTTTATCAGCTTTTAGCACACTTTTAGCTAAAAACGATGGAAATTAATTTGCACCATAGACCGGCAACGCATGAAACATTCCATTTAAACGGAATCCTTTCACTCATGAAAGCTTGAGAAGCGCTGCTTAAAAAAGTGGAATTAGCACCTTTGGGAGCCAACACAAGCAAGACATGTGACAATACAGCATCAAAGAGGTTTATGGTGTTAATCGCAGTCTATCTCGTGGGTATAAGGTTACTTCACGTATGTTCCTTTTTCCAGTTAACACCATAGTTAACCTCTCCAAGCCTATTGCCCACCCTGCGTGCGGAGGCATTCCGTAATCAAAGGCTTGAAGGTGATACTTGAAGGCTTCAGGATTCAGACCATGTTCCTTCAATCGCGCTATCAAAAGATCTTTCTCAGCTATCCGTGTTCCGCCTGAAACCAATTCTATCCAGCGCCACATCAAATCGAACCCTTCACATATTTCAGGCTTATCTTTGCGAGGCTGGATATAAAATGCCTTCGCATGAGTAGGCCATTCGGTTATAAAATAGAAGCCAGAATAAAGTTTACCCAAGCTTCTGAAAGCTTCGGTAGGTATGTCTTCGCCCCACTGAATTTCCATGTTTTCTTTTTTCAGCGCGTCAAGAACGTCACTGTAAGTTAAACGCTTAAACGGAACCTCTGGAACTTCCAACCGATGCTTCAATATGGTCAATTCTTTTGAACACTTTTCTTTTACCATTTTACATGCGTACTGCACTACCTGCTCGAGGAGTTGCATAACATCTTCTGCATCAGCAAATGCTTGCTCAATATCGACGGAAACAAACTCGCTCAAATGTCGCCGCGTATGTGATTCCTCAGCCCTGAAGAAAGGGCCAACCTCAAAAACTTTCTCAAGACTCATCACTAACTGTTCCTTATACAACTGCGGGCTTTGAGCCAGAAATGCCTTCTCACCGAAATAATCCACAGCAAACAACGCTGCGCCACCTTCAGTTGCTGACGCAATAATCCTAGGCGTATGTACTTCCAAAAATCCTTTTTCAAAAAGAAAACTACGTATCGCTTCCAATGCGCAGTGCTGAATCTTAAACGTTGCCTTATTCTGTTCTTGGCAGAGATCTAACGCTCTAGCATCCAAGCGCGATTCTATATTTGCAGGAGTCTTGCCTGTTATGTCAAGCGGCAACTGTGCAGCAGCTGTGTTAAAAATTCTAATCTCATTAGGCAGAATCTCAACGCCTCTAGGCGTCATGGTGGTTTTTTTCACGATCCCTTTCACGCCGATATTATAGCGCTTCTGCAACACATCAGACTTTGCCAAAACATCAGCCGTTACATTTTTGCGTCTAACTGTAACCTGAATTGTGCCTTCGCGGTCCTGCAAGATTATGAAACGAATCCCACCTAAATCGCGAATCTCTTGAACCCACCCAAAAAGTGTAACTTCCTCGCCGTCCATCTCGGGTATCACATTCACAGAATAGCCGGTTCTAACCCAGTCGCCGATAGAATCCAGTTTCATGATGGGCAATTCACTCCTTAATCGGCGAATTCCACACGCAAAGTCATCTTGCGTACTTTACGAGCGATTTCTTTAAGCGCGTTTAGGTCGAAAGGAATTGTAGAGCCTCGTCTCTTTCTTAATATTACTCGTGTCTCAGTTGTCCCATCAGGCAGCCAGATCGTGTTTATAGTTAGTATACTAAGAGGCATGAAGAGGTCTTCCAAAAACTTGCGATCGTCAACGCCATATTCCAGAACACGTACTGTTTTTCCTGTCTCCTCACTCAGAGCCTTAATTATTTTGCCACCATAGCCCAGGAGTTTAGGAACATCACCGTGTCCTACAATTATTGCTAACGAATTTTCTGCTTCAACTGCCTTGTGGAAACAAACATTCTGTAGAGATGGATATTTCTCTTCCAGAGACAACAGCAAACGAGCGATTCTCAGGTCTATCGCGCTAATCTCGCCAGTCTTAACTTTGGCTGAACACTTTGGGCATAGCATACCACTTTTTAAACAGAAGCTACATAGTTCCGTTTTCATCTAATAGACACCCTGCTGTAAATAACTCAGCAGCGCAGCCTTTTCAGTAGTTCCAGGCGGATAGGTAGACGTTTTAACGCCGTAAGGTGATCTCTATAGTACTCACGCTAGTTTGCGTGTTGTTTTCTTCTTGAGGCGTGATCTGATCAGTGCCGATACCTATTTTCGCAACTTTCACGTCTGGTAGGAACCGGCGCCTAACAACTTCAACAACATCAATTGCACGGCTGATGGCTTTTCCACGCGCTTTAATACTGACTTCCTTAGCTCCACTGTGAAAAAGCGTAATGCATGCTAGCACATAGTTCATCGCTGGTTTTTTCCCGATCAACACTGAATTATTTTCTGCCATTGTAGCGCTTACTCCTCGTTTCCATTTTTAATGGTGCATTTTAATTTTTTGTACACTAATAAATACATTGTGGTAGTACTGCGCAACTTATCTTTTTAAAGTCCGAGTTATTTGGCTATTACTATTTCATGTTATTTAGGTGCTTTTTGTAGATCTATTCAACAAAGTTACCTTGTCCTCAGAGCCTTTGAATGACAACTTTGATTTGAACAAGCAACTAAAGTGTTACAAAATACCAGCATTTTTAAATATTGGTGTATTGTGGGTTTAAATATCTAAGTGATCACAAAATGCCGAAGCAAGAAAAAGGGAAATCGCACTCAACAAGGCCTGTAAGTAGGCGAGCGCCTAACTGGTGCAAGTACCAACCTGAAGAAGTGGAAGCCTTCATAATAAAACTTGCTAAAGAAGGACACTCACCCAGCGAGATAGGTACGATTCTACGTGATCAATACGCCATTCCCTTAGCAAAATCCATAACTGGAAAAAGCGTAAGTGAAACACTGCGTGCTGCGGGTTTGTTATCTTCAATGCCAGAAGACCTTTTGAACCTAATTAAGAAAGCACAAAGCCTAACGGCACACATGGAAAAGCATAAAAAAGACCTGCATAATAAGCGGTCTCTACAGAACATTGAAGCTAGAATTCACAAACTTTCTAGGTATTACAAACGCGAAGGAGTTCTACCGCGAAACTGGAAGTACGAAGCAAAAATTGCATCGGTAACCTAAGGCACAATTATATTTGCTCAAATTTATTGAGTCAGCTCGAGTTTGCCAGTTGACAGTGGTTATTATGGTTATAGATGAAACGACAATTCAAAGCTTTTTGAAATCGGTAGCGCAGGCAGCGAAAGTTATTCTGGAAAGTGTAAAAAATAGCGATTACATCCATGTTTTTTCGCATCTAGATGCCGATGGCATTGCGGCAGCAGGCATAATTGGCAAAGCGTTGTATAGACTTGGTGCCAGATTTCGCATCAGAGTAACACAGTGGGTTGATGAAAAAATTGTCGGAGAAATTGCGGCGGATAAACCGCAACTTGTAATTCTCACGGATTTTGGCAGTGGTTATCTTGACCTGTTAAACGAGAAAATTCCGAACTTTAAGGTACTCATATTAGATCATCATCCAATCACAGGAAACTGTGAAAATATTAATTTTGTTCATATCAACCCTCATTTGCATGGCATAGACGGTGCAAGTGACATAAGTGGTTCAGGAGTGGCATACTTTGTAGCTAAAGCTTTGAGTGAAGAAAATGTGGATCTGGCTCCTATAGCACTTGTAGGTGCGTTAGGGGATATACAGGACAAGTATGAGCAGAGAAGGTTGGGCGGTTTAAACGAGAAGATAGTTGAAGATGCGGTAAACGTTAATCTTATTAAAGTTGAGAAAGATTTGATTTTTTTCGGCAGAGAAACACGTCCTATCCATAAAACCTTGGCAGCAACAACCAGCCCGTTTCTGCCTGGCATAAGCGGAAATGAGAGTGCAAGTGTGGATTTTCTCAATAATTTAGGTATTAAGCTTAGGGATGGTGATAGGTGGCGTGCACTCAGGGATTTGACGGGAGATGAAAAGAAGCGATTATGTTCCGCGTTAGCGGATCATTTGTTGTCGAAAGGTTTACATTTTGAAGTAGCGAATCTTATTGGGCATGTTTATATTTTAATTTCTGAGGAAGCATGGACGCCGCTTAGAGATGCGAGAGAATTTAGTGTTTTGTTGAATTCTACTGGTCGTATGGATAGAGCTAGTTTAGGGATAGCGGTGTGCATGGGGGATCGTGGTGCTGCTTTAGAGGAGGCGAATAAAGCGTTAGAGGATTATCGGAGGAGCATAAGTCAATATCTGAATTGGATAATGGAGAACCCTGATAGAATGAAGGAGTTTGAGAACATTTATGCTATCTACGGGGACAACTTCATTAATGAGAAGATAATTGGCACTGTTTCGAGCATTTTAGCCCCAAGTTTGCCTAATTCTGGAAAACCTCTGATTGCCTATGCAAATATCGAGGCAGAGGGTGTAGCAAAGTTTTCTGCGCGGACGACCGAAGTAATGGTTCATAGGGGTGTTAATTTAGGTGAAGTTATGCGTGTGGCTTCTGAGAAATGCGGTGGAAAAGGAGGAGGACACAATATAGCCGCAGGTGGACAAGTTCCATTAAGTCAGGTTGATGTTTTTATAAACATTGTTAATGACTTAGTGGGCAAGCAATTGAGGGGCGAAGATATTGGAAGCAACGATAACACTCGAATATGACAATGCAAAAGTTGCGAAGGCGATTGCAGATGCGGTTTCTCCAGACAACTTCAAAGCACCAGCAGGGTTAGCAATAAAAACATTCAGATACAACAACAGCGTTGTTACAGAAGTGAAGGCTAAAGAAAAGATTGCCACTTTTATAGCTACAATCGACGACTTGCTCTTCTGTGTAACTACCGCAGAGAAGATAATCGGCATAAAAAAAGAGTAATCAAGTTTTTGATGGGCAACGTTACTGAACTGGTAATGGAAAAAATTACAATCCCTTATTTAAACTAAAAATAGGCTGAGATATAACTTTTGGACTGCTGATTAGGTAGCGTTTTTTGTGGTTTGGACTTTTATTTGTATATAAATCAAGCAAAGTATATTAAAGATCATTGAATGGAATTTTTGAAGTTGCTATCAAAATTTGCTGTTTTCTGTGTGGCGCGTTGTTTCGCCAGCGACTAACAAAACTTACGTTGGACGCGACATCCCGCTGATATTAACTTTGGGAAAAACCGCGTCTTGGCTGGGCCACAGCTTTGATAGATAAGATAACGTGACAATCACAGGCAAAACCACCATACCTGGCTTATCTGGCGGTTTGCACAACATAACCGTCTACGCAAAAGACGAATTCGGCAATACAGGCAATTCTGAAATGATCATTTTCAGAGTAGCAGAGCAGCAGCCTTTCCCAGCGATAATTGCCGCCAGTTGTTTCAGCCGCGTTACTCACAGTTATCGCTGTATCCCTTGGATAGCTTACTTTAAGAAGCGACGTCGTTAAACATCAGTGTGCTTGGCTGGGTAGTTTTTTATACTTGAATGAACCGTGTGTTGTGAAAGGCGAAGTCCGAGGGCACCACTATGAGTTACGTTCCAGCAGCGTCACTCGTAATATTCATGGTTACGCTTTTCCTGATGATTAAACGCCCCAAAGGCATAAACTTGGGCATAGCCGCTGGAATCGGCGCTTTAGCTTCGCTTTTGCTCGGTACAGTAACTCTTAATGTCGCATTACAATCGTTTAGCGACATATGGGACGCTGCCCTTGCCTTCATTGGTATAGTCGCTTTGTCCGTGACACTGGACGCCATCGGCTTCTTCAAGTGGGCAGCCCTCAGAGTTGTCAAACTCGCACATGGAAGCGGAGTGAAGCTATACTTCTATGTTTCACTGCTAACCGCAGCAGTAAGCGTACTTTTCGCCAACGACAGCGCCGTCCTCATTTTAACGCCCATCGTGCTGGAGATAGTTAGCCAGTTGAAAATAGACTCTAGCAGCAGACGCGCTTACCTGTTTGCGGCAGGGCTAATTGCGGACACCGCTGCCATGCCGTTGATCACAAGTAACCCTGTAAACATCGTCAGTGCTGACTTCTTCAAGTATAGCTTCATTGACCACTTGGTTTTTATGGCGCCTGTCGCAGCAGTAACCATTGCAAGCAGTTTGCTGTTGGTTTATGTTTTTTTCAAGAAAAGTGTGCCTAAGGCATACTCAGTTGACCTTGTTGATGCGCTTATTGGAGGCACGCAACCCATAAAGCCGTTGCTGTTAAAAGTCAGCGTTGCCACGCTTGTCGCCATAGATATCGGCTACGTTTTAGCTTCTTTAAAAAGGCTTCCAGTGTCCTTTGTGATATGCACTGGAGCAGGGTTTCTATTGGCCGTTTACCGTTTAAGCCTGAACCGCGCAGCCTACTTCAAACAGGAAAGAAAAGGCTTGAAAAGCTTAGCCCGAGAAATCAACTGGGACATGGTAGTTTTCATGGTTAGCATCTTTCTCGTTGTTCAAGGTCTTCAAAAGACGGGTATAACAGTTTTCTTAGCAGATGCTTTCGCAAAAACAGTTGCATTGCCCTCAGTTTTCTCCGTGCTCATTCCCAGCTTAATCGTGACGGTGGGTGCCAGCTGCATGAACAATTGGCCAATGACCATGCTGGGGTTATTGTCAATAAGGCACGCAACGGCAAGGCTCAGCACTCCTGCTTTAACAAGCCTGATTTTCTCGAATATTATTGGTAACAATCTTGGGCCACATTTTTTCCCGTTGGGTTCGCTGGCGATTCTCATGTGGCTAGAAACCATGCGTAGAAAAGGCGTGGATATCCGGCTAAAAGATTACCTAAAAGTAGGCTCAGTTGTATCCATCGTAGAAGTTGCCATTGCTTCCACAGTCTTATGGCTCGAATTAAGCGTCTTCGGTTTCAGCTTAAACCTTGAAATTATCAACTAATGCAACGAAAAAATGTTCAGACAGGAAGCCTGCATTTCGTCTGAATACCTTATTGAGGGATATCTATAGCTTAGTGCCGCGTCGCTATTTTTGTTGTGCTGCTGCGCGTATTATGTCGGATTTTGTGATTATGCCGGTAAGTCTGCCTCTATCTGTCACTGGTAGACCACTGAACCTGTGTTTCGTCATAATCTGTGCTGCGTCGGTAAGGGCTGAGTCTTTTTTTATTGTCATCGGGTTGGCTGTCATGATGTCGCTGGCTGTTAGCAAGTAAACGCTCTTAGGTGGAGCTATTGCGCCTTTCACTACAAGAGGTTTCGCTTCATTCAGAACCTTAGCAGGCTTCAACAACCGACTCATTACTGTCATGTCAGCTTCCGTTATTATGCCTGCAGGCTTTTTCTCCTTATCTGCCACAACCACTATGCGGGAAATTGAATGCTCTGCCATCAGAGAAGCTACGAGAAAAACAGATTGTGAAGGCTTAACAGTCACAGGCGGAGTAGTCATAAAATCCTGCACTTTAAAGGTGCTTCTGGTTGTGCTGTACCACGAGGTAATGTCGGTTTTCGTAACTATGCCTTCCAGTTTGTTCCCGTTACCTACTATTATAATGGAGCTTATTCCATTTTTGACCATCAATCCCGCGATTTCAGCTATGGATGTGGAAGGCTTAGTTGTGACAAGCTCTTTAGTCATAGCTTCTTCTGCCGCTATTTCCTCGATGCCACGTTTTGATTTGTCAGCCACCAAGAAGTTTATCATGTCTTTCTGTGTTATTATGCCCACAGGCTGGTTACCGCCGTTTATAATAACTACGCGGCTAATATCGTTATTAACCATTAACTGTTGAACCTGCAAAAGAGTACAGCTTGGCGTGCACGTAATGACTTTTCTTGTCATAATTTTTTCAGCGTTTTCCACACATACCACGCTCATTCAAGTTTCAGAATACAACGTATATAAGGCTTCATAAGTAAATAAAACATAAAACAAGAGAATAGTGAATTTGGATACATAACCTTTTAATTATGCCATTATGAGAACGCTGACTTGAAGAAGGCTATCCTCAATGGTCACGTTAAATCTTGATAAAATCTTCAACCCAAAAAGCGTCGCCATAATCGGAGCAAGCGACCAAGAAGGCTCAGTTGGCTATGCCATAGTAAAAAACTTCACTCAACTCGGTTACGCAGGAAAAGTTTACCTTGTTAACATGCGTAAACCCGAAATTCTAGGTATAAAAACCTACAAAACCATAGGCGAAATCCCTGAAACTGTTGATTTAGCCATGATAGCTACACCAGCCAAGACCGTTCCAGACGTGGTAGAGCAATGTGGAAAAGCGGGAGTAAAAGGCGCTATAATCGTTTCAGCAGGCTTCAAAGAAATAGGTGCCGAAGGTAGAGCACTAGAAGAAAAAATCCTTGAAGTAAATAAAAAATATGGCATACGCATAATCGGACCAAACTGCATAGGCGTCATCCGCCCCGCAATAAATCTAAACGCTACTTTCATCGATAAAATGCCCAAGCCCGGTAAAATAGCATTTCTCTCCCAAAGCGGCGCCCTAGGCTCGGCGATTCTAGACTGGGCAATACATGAAAACATAGGTTTCAGTAACTTCGTTTCAGTAGGCTCAATGATAGACGTAGACTTCGGCGATCTCATAGATTACTTCGGTACAGATCCGCAAACTAAAAGCATACTAATGTATGTGGAAGGCATCACAGAAGCCCGCAAATTCATGAGCGCCGCAAGACACTTCGCAAGAACTAAACCCATAATAGTCGTAAAAGCCGGAAAATTCACTGAAAGCGCAAAAGCTGTTGCATCGCACACGGGCTCACTTTCAGGCGAAGACGCAATATATGATGCTGCCTTCAAACGCGCAGGCATCGTGCGTGTAGATGAAATAGCAGATCTATTCAACGCCGCCGAGGTTTTGGGAACACAACCTTTGCCGAGAGGACCTAACTTGGCAGTCATAACCAACGCAGGTGGCCCAGGAGTTATGGCAACTGATGCTTTAATTGCTCGAGGAGGCAAACTTGCTAAACTAAGCCAAAAAACACTTGAGCTGCTGGATGGTGCGCTACCGAGTTTCTGGAGTCATGGCAACCCAATAGACGTACTAGGTGATGCACAAGCAGAGCGTTACAAACTCGCGATTGAAGCTTGTCTAAACGACGAAAACATTGATGGCATACTCATCATTTTTACACAACAAGCAGTAGGTGACCCCATAGCAGTAGCCAACCAAATAGTGGAAATCGTGCGAAGCAGAACTTACCAGAACAAGACAATACTAACCTCTTTCATGGGCTACACAACAGTTCAAGAAGCAAACAGAATCCTAAACGCAAACAACATCCCAACCTACAGCACACCCGAACAAGCAATAAAAACGTATATGCAAATGTACCACTACCAACGTAACGTCCAACTAATTTACGAAACCCCAGAAGAGCTACCACTAGACATGGCGCCACCTAAACGCCCAATCATGAACATATTCCGAACCGCCGCAACAGAAGGGCGCGAATTGCTTACAGAGGCTGAAGCAAAAAAACTCCTGAAATATTACAACTTTCCAGTAATACCCACAGAAGTTGCCACCACAGCAGATGAGGCAGTAGCTTTTGCGCATCAATTGGGTTTTCCTGTAGTTATGAAGATTCTTTCGCCCCAAATTGTGCACAAAACAGAGGCAGGAGGAGTAATACTGGACTTGAACTCCGCTGCAGAAGTTCGCAGGGCATTTGAATTGATCATGCAACGTGCAAAAGCCTATTCTCCGCAGGCGCAGATAATTGGTGTCACAGTGCAACCCATGATTAAAGAAAAAGGCACAGAAGTGATAATCGGAGGAAAATTTGACCCGCTATTCGGACCAGTAATATTATTCGGTATGGGGGGCATCGGCGTGGAACTCTTCAAAGATTACGCCATAGGTTTACCACCGCTTAACACTACACTTGCAAGACGAATGATGGAAGAGACTAAAGTTTACCAGTTACTTAAAGGCTACAGGAATACGCCACCAGCCAACCTCAAACTCTTGGAGGAAATTCTGCTACAGTTCTCCCAGTTACTTGTAGACTTCCCACAGATAAAGGAGATAGACATTAACCCACTTTTAATAAACGAAAAAAACGCGTTTATACTTGATGCAAGAGTCACAATCGACAAAGACCGCGTGTTCAAGAAGTTTGAGCCTCACGAGCACCTGGTCATCAGCCCCTATCCAAAGAAGTACGAAACACTCTGGACGCTAAAAGATGGACGCTTAGTAGTGCTTAGACCAATAAAACCTGAAGACGAACCTTTATGGCTAGAAATGTTTCAGAGTTTCTCTGAAGAATCTATACGCTACAGATTCTTCCAGACGATAAAGGACACGCCGCACGAAGTGCGCGTTCGTTACTGCAACATTGACTATGATAGGGAAATCGCCATAGTAGCCGAGTTAACTGAAGAGAGCCACAGAAGAATCCTAGGCGTAAGCAGAATCAGCATTGAACCTGACGGGAAAAGTGGTGAACTAGCGTTCATAGTCGGCGACCAATGGCAAGGTTTAGGCTTAGGAACAAAGATGGTAGATTACACGCTTGAAATTGCCAAGGAAATGGGTGTCGAGACAGTCTACGCCGTCATGTTACCTGACAATCACCGTGCGTTGCATTTGACCAAAAAAATGGGTTTCAAACTGGAATACTTGAGCGACGGCACAATTAAGGGAACACTGAATCTCAAAGAAGAAACCGTAGAAAAACGATGCAAAGAAGAAGAAAATATGCCAGAAGCACTTGAAGCAGAAAACGGGCATCAAGAAGAAAAAATGCAAGAGGCGGATGTAGCCTCTACCTAAAGTGGCGACTAGATGAAGTGTACCTTTATGCAATGCGTGGAGCAGGAAATGCATGGGTCATAAGCCCGCACGAGCATTTCCAAGCTTAACTCAATTTCTTTCTCCGTTTTGTCAAGAATTTTTTGCAGAAGTGCTTTCATGTCCAATTCAATGTTGCCGTGATTCTGGTTTGTCGGTATAACGCAGTTAGCCTTTGTACAAACGCCTTTCTGGTTATACGTGTAATCGTGGAACAGTATGCCCCTTGGGACTTCTACTGCGCCTATGCCTCTTCCTGCTTTGACTATTATGTTTGGCAAGTAGTAGTCTGGTTGAGGTTGCAAACCATCTGCTTCAAGCGTGTCAATCAGCCGTATAGAATCTTCTACGCTGTGTACCGTTTCAACCAGCTGTGCAATGTTGTTCATGAATGGATTGTGGCAAACAGGCTTTAAGCCGAATAGTTCCGCGGTCTTTTTAGCTAAGGGTGAAAGCTTGTCAGCGTTAATGTTGAATCGGGCAAGGGCACCTACCATGTAGGATTCACGGGCATGTCTAGCTCGTTTTGCAGTTGATATGGGGACTATGTATTCGTTTGTGAAGGCCAAGTACTCGGTAACTGGTGCTTTCCCCGTATCGGTAGATGCTATGTCGCCGTCGTAAAGCGCGTACTCGTCAGGATTGGTGAGTGCAATGAATTCGGTTTCCCTAGTAAAATCAGGAAACTTGTGTGCAACGCTCTTGAAGAGTTCCGCCACCGCTTGCAGTTTAGGAACAGCATCCATTAACCTCTTCTTTAGCTCCTTTAGCTCTTTCAACGTTGGGATCTTTGAGAAGCCGCCAGGTATCAGCCGCTGCGGATGAGTTGTTCTGCCACATATCAAGTTGGACATTTCATTGGCTAATCTGTGCAATTGCAGCACGGTTTTGAGTTCCTCAGGGTATGATGACACAAGCGGGATAACTGAACCAACACCCATCAGGTCAGGCAACACGAGGAAACCCAAGTGCAGAATGTGGCTTTGCATGTTTTCAGCGTGCAGTGCAAGTTTTCGCAGTTTTAGGTCTTGGCTGCTAATTTTTATGCCCATGGCTGCTTCTGTAGCTTTTAGTGATGCAAGGGTGTGACCGATGGAGCAGATACCGCAGATCCGTGAGGTTATGTGATGCAACTCGTTCCATTGGCGACCAACCACCATCGCTTCAAAAAACCGCGGTGCCTCAGAAATGTTCCATTCACATCTTTCAATGACACCGTCCTTTACATTCACGTAGATGTTTCCGTGTCCTTCAACACGTGTTACGTGGTGCACTTCAATGTTTAGGTTTGTTTTGCTCATCTTTTGCCCTCCTGCCAACCGAAATACAATCTAAACTTACCTATAGCATCGTCAACCGTAAGCCCATACTTAATGAGAACTTCCTTGTGGGCATTCTCGTTGGGGTTATCCACAAATCCGCGGCAGCCCCAGCACACTGTACCTTCATTAACACAGCAGGAGTTGCAGCCTGCCCTAGTTACTGGACCAACGCAAAACTGCCCTCTCTCGAATGCGCAGACGTTTTCGTTTTTCTTACATTCAACACACACGGGATAAGTGGGTATATCGGGTTTCTTGCCCAGCAAAAGCGACTTAACCACATTGAGGAATTCGTCTTTATCTATGGGGCACCCATACACATAGGCGTCCACAGGTATTACTGCGTCTATTGGTCTTGCCGCGTAAGTGTCAAACAACTTGGCGCTGTCGCCGTAAACAGTTTTTCTTACAGTGTCTAAGTCCTTGTAATTCCGGATGCAGTTTATGCCGCCGATTGCGGCGCAGGAGCCAAGGGCAACGACGATCTTCGCATTTTTCCTAATTTGTTTCAAACGATCTTCATCCTGAAGCCTTGTACAGGAACCTTCAACAAATGCTATGTCGTAGTCGTCGCTGTGTTCTTTCATGACTTCTCTGAAGCTTACAACTTCAACCTGCCCCAAAAGTGTGAGCAGTTCTTCTTCCAAATTTGCGACTTGCAACTGGTCGCCTTCGCAACCAGCAAAGTCAAAAAATGCAACTTTTGGTTTCATTATAACGCCTCCGGCACTCCTTTTATTTTAGCATAATTAAATACGGGTCCTTCCTTGCACACGTAGATTTGGTTGATTTGGCAGTGACCGCATTTTCCAACACCACATTTCATTCTCCGCTCCAGCGACAGAATTATGTGGTCATCAGGCATCTTCCGCGCCTTTAAGTCTGCGATAACGAACTTGTACATGACAGGTGGACCACACACTACTGCCCAAGTTTTCTCTGGATCAAAATCTACTTGTGGAATTAAAGTTGTGATAACGCCTATGTCGCCTGTCCACTCTTCATTTTCAGGACACCAGTTGACTGTCGGCTTAAACTCCACATCGTCCCTCTTCAAAAGCGCAAACAACTCGTCTCCAAAAAGTAATTCACGTGGTTCCTTGCAGCCGTACAGCAGAATCACGCGACCATAGTCTTTTCGATTATCTAATACGTAGTTGAAGAGTGACCGCAACGGAGCGAGACCCAAGCCGCCTGCGATGAAGAGTAAGTCTTTGCCCTTCAGAAACTCGGCGTCGAAACCTTTTCCGAATGGTCCTCTGATGCCCACCATGTCGCCCACGTTAAGCGAGTGCAGCTTAGTTGTTACGTTGCCTACTTTGCGGACGCATAGCTCAAAAGTGCCTTTTTTTGTAGGTGACGAAGATATGGATATGGGCGCTTCACCAACGCCGAAAACTGAAACCTCAACAAATTGTCCTGGCGTGTGTCCTAACTCTGCGCCGTCGTTGAGTTTAATTTCAAACAATATTTCGTTAGCTGTTAAGGGTACTTTTTTAACTATGGTCGCGAGTTTTGGGATATAGTCTATGTTGCCTTCTGTTTCGATTTTTACTTCAGGCATTGTTATTGCTGTTGCCAACATTTCTTTGTCGCGAATTTGATGGTACATGTCATTGAAGAGGCTTACAGGGTTGGCTATGTCTGGAAGACAGTTGGAAGAGCATCTACCGCAACCCACGCATGAGATGAAACCGAAACGATCGTACAGATATTTGCCTTTCTTGAAGTACCTGTGCCTGTAACGTGTTGGCTTTGTGGGTCTAAAGTTTTCTCCTGAGGCAATTTTTGCGAAGTCTTCCAGTAAGCATCCGTCCCAAGTGCGTATTCTTTCACCACGGGCAAGGGATAGGTCAGGGTTGTCTTTGACATCAAAACAATAGCATGTTGGACATACTAGTACGCAAGAGCCGCAACCCAGACACTTTTCGGAGTGAAACTCCCAGAACGCGCTTTTCTCGTAACTCTTGCTCAGTAATTCGGGAATGAGTTCAGGTGGAAAATCAAACTTCTGTTGGGACATCTGCATTATTTCTCTCTTTTTTTGACCGACTAGTTGAATGTCCCGGGCAAGCGCGTTTGTAACGTTTTTTGCATATTTCTCCAGCAGTTCTTCGCCTTTATGTGAACCTATATTGATGGCATACTTGTTTCCCAGATCAGTCAGCATTAAGTCATATCCATACTCGACTGTAGCACAGCCCATTTGCGGCGCGAAACACCACTTGGACATTTTCTGGATATTTACGCCGATTATTATTGATGATTTTCTTTTTTCGAAATAATATGGGTCAGACTTTGTTTCAGCGAAGATTTCATCCATGTGTAGCAAAGCTACAATATCATATGGGTGTACACCAATGATTATCGTTGGTTTAGCTTCAGCGGCGAAGCCCTTAGCGGAAAAACCGCCAGACAATTCATAGGTAAATAATGTTTCTCGTTGAGGAAAAAAATACTTTTTAGGTGGTAGAAGAGTCACATCGTAATCAAGCCTCAGTTCACTTGCAGATTCCAATGGCCCAAATGCAAACTTGTTTCCTTTGGCTTTGACGCCTACAACGTTCCATGTGCCCTCAGCAATTAGGGCGTTGACGAAATTTGCAAAATCTTCTTTTGGTATTATTCGCATCTTTTCATTCTCCCCATTCTCGCCACAGGTGTATTTCAGTTTTAGAACGGTTATTTGCAAATTAAAGATTTACGTTTTCTGATATCATGACTGATCAGCAAATAGAGAGCGTCATTGCTAAAATTAACTATAGAAAGGGTTATGAAACAGTTGAAAAATAGCACAACTCAAACCTTTCAAAACGGATAAGGAGAGAAACCATAACAGGATATTTACGCCGAGAAGGGAACATGCATAAATAAAGCCAAATATACTACAACAACGGCGAAAATTATGGTAAAAACCTATAACATAGCCGTGCTCAAGGGCGATGGAATCGGCCCAGAAGTCACAGAAGCTGCAATAAAAGTCCTAAACACACTTCAGGAATTAACCAACTTGAAACTTAACTTTCTATATGGCGAAGCAGGATACCATTGCATAGCCGAATATGGCACAAATCTTCCAAAAGAAACGATAACTCTACTAAAGCAAACAGATGCTTGTCTGAAAGGGCCAATGACTACTCCTGAAGAACCGGGTGCGCCGCCGAGTGTTGCTGTGCAGATCAGAACAATGTTTAACCTTTATGCCAACATACGTCCATGCAAAACTTACCCCAATGTGGAAGCTCTAAAACCAAACATTGACCTCATTGTAGTCCGCGAAAATACACAGGGATTATACTCAGGCATAGAATACGAAATCGCACCTGGGACAGGTATAGCTCTACGAGTAATAACCAAGGAAGCATCAACTCGAATTGCTGAAGCAGCGTTTAAACTTGCTCAAAAGCGCCGTAAGCACTTAACCTATGTGCATAAAGCTAATATTTTACGCATAACGGACGGCATATTTAAAAATGCAATAAGAGATGTTGCTGTCAGATATCCTGAAGTTACAGTGGATGATATGCATATAGATGCAGCAACAATGCAACTTATCAAAAAGCCCGACGACTATGACGTGATAGTAACAACAAACCTGTTCGGCGATATATTAAGCGATGAAGCAGCACAAATTACAGGAAGCTTAGGTTTAGCAGCAGGCGCAAACGTAGGCGACGAATACGGCATGTTTGAACCTGTTCATGGTTCTGCACCAAAATACACGGGAATGAATCGCGTCAACCCAATTGCTACTATTAATGCGACAGCACTTATGCTTAATTATTTAGGCGAGACAGATGCGGCAACTAAAATAGAAAGAGCTGTCACCGAAGTGCTTAGCGAAGCGAAAGTTCGCACAACAGACTTAGGTGGAACCGCAACTACCAGTCAGATGGCAAATGCTATCGCTCAAAAACTAAAAACTACGTAGAGCCTTGGACAACAGAGCATTATCCCGAATATTGAATACTTCAGCTTTTATCAAACTCTTTTTTTAACTTAATATTATAGTGCAAAGTAAACCTTCAAACTGGGCAAAGATGCAGAATTCCATAGTGACGGCAGGCTTTTGTAAAGCAAGAGAACAAAATTGACTTATCTTTCCAAAAGGATCAAATTGCTTTTCTAAAGTGGCACTTTAGCCCTTGAAGCTAAATTGCGTATTATCATAAACTTGAACTAGGCCTTATATCTAAGGCTAAGACAGTGACAAAAGTTAACGAATCAACCTGAACCTCAAAACCACCGTTTGCTGCAGCTCTGACTTTCGCATTCACTAATGCTACATGGGCGTCACGGTAAATACGCTGCGTAAGTTCTTCAGCCTTTTCGTTCCAAGCGACCACGGTTACCTCGCCGCTATCATCCATAAGTGTAAACCGCAACATTTTCCCAGTTGTTGAATCTTGCCGTGTGAAAGTAGATAAAGGATAAACAGCCTTAACTACACCTACGATATGCACACGTTCATGACTAGCAGCTATCGCGCCAATTTTTGTAGTGAACTTGATGATAGACGGGTAATCAGTTTTCAAATAAGGTGGATCAATTTCAACCACACTTTTATCGCTGATGTGCAGTTCTACTCTGCCGTCGCGACCTTGACGGGTGTACCCGTGAATAAAGCGGATAACACACCTATTTTTCAATTCACCCGACTCAACTAGGCCAGCCATGCTGTTCCAGAGCATAACACGAATTAAATCATTCTCATCTGCAACTATAAGACTTACATATTTTCCCCAAGTTTTACTCTTAAAAGCCTTAACTGAACCAATTGCCAAGACCTTGCCAGTTACCACAACATCATTAAGATTTGGCACCAAATTGCTTATTGAAAGCTTATGTGCTTCATCTCTCTCAGAAGCAATTTTTACACCGTAGTCAGCAGCAATTAAACGCAAGAGCGTCTCATCAGCGATTAAACCATTAGTTTTGTCTCGCTCTGCTTGTAATTTTGCAATTATAGTTTCGCGGCTAAGCTGAGGGCGTTGTGACAGAATCTGCATGATTATATCATCAGTTTTCATCTATTGATCCATCAACATTAAGCACGGGGTTGTTTTATATTTTTACAGTTGCAACTCTAAGGTATAACAGGCTTTTTTGATGAATGAAAGCTTATTAAAAACAATTAAACCACTCTTCACAGGAGCACACGAACTGAAATGCCAAACACTGAAATAGGATGCCTCCTCGGTACTGCATTAATTCTTATCGGCATAATAATCTGCATATTAACCGTTATATGGCTAACAATCTCAAGAGGTAAGAAAACAGGAGTTAAAGCCGCTGGAGCAATAATTATTGGTCCATTGCCTATAATTTTTGGAACAGACAGAGAATCACTTAAGGAAATTTTACTGCTTTCTCTAACGCTAACTGTGCTACTTGTAGCCGCGGCGGTGTTATGGTATTTCTTTTTTAGGTGATTGAATGGCGGAAGAAGCGAAATCGGCAACACAAGGCAGAGTTATCACATACAGTGCGATACTGCCTTTACTTTTAGGTTGCTTATTAGTTATAGCGGGCATGATACTCGTTATCGTGACGTCGGTATTTCAGACAAACGAGCCTGCGAGTTTTGGCGCAGTTATTTTTATTGGACCAGTTCCTATTGTTATAGGCACAGGACCTGAAGCTGCTTTTATGATTGTGATTAGCATAGCTTTAACTGCAATAAGTTTGATAATGCTCATTATGATATGTAGAAAAAAACGCGTTAGCGATTAGGTTTTTTCCGTCGAAAATTCTTCTTTGCTGTAGTATGCATATAAGAAAATTAGTACCAAGGCTATGAATGTCGCACTCATCAGGAAGTATTGGAGGGTTGCGAAATATGCTCCTAAGTCCATGGTTTTTCGCCTTTTTGTAGTATTGTGTTTATGTCGTAATATTTAAGCAGTAGCTTTTTTCCATTCATTCATCAATGTTGCGTATAGCTCATCTATTTCTTCTATCGTCTCATACCAGTTTAGGTTACGAGCAATTTTTTGAGCAATCAAGTGATAGCAGAGGTGAATTTTTCTGTCTAACACTCTAAAATAGAAGTCGTCACAGGTGCAAAACTCGGCCTCAGGCATTATTAAGTAATCACGTTCTTTTCCAACCACTATCCAAACGATTCTTTTGCTAGGTTTGAAAACATATTTTTTTACTCGATTTTCTTTTAATGCCTCTAACGCTTTCGTGAAACGTTGACCAAATAATTCATAAAGGACACTAACATTTTTGCCTGATAATTTCCCCTCTATTTTTGCATCTTTGCATATAGCGTTTAGTGTCTCGATCTCCCCGTTTTCGCTCATACATGCACAAGCTATGGCACAAAAAACTAAGCGCTGAAAACATTTAGTTTATATCGATCTGCTCGCCCTTCGGTTTCTTAGCTTCGGCTCTAGGCAAAATTACTTCTAATACACCGTTTTTGTAGGTTGATTTTGCCTCTTTTATTTTTACTTTCGCAGGCAATGCCACTTCCTTGTAGTATTTATACTGTGGCGTGTTAACACTGATTTCAAGCGAATCTTCAGTTCCGTGGAGCTTTATATCACTTTTTTCAACACCTGGAAGTTCAACTACTACTCGGATTTCGCTACCTGTCTCCACAACATCTACAAGTGGTTCACGTTCTTCTTTAACCTCAGGACCTTTAAGAGACTTTTTAATGTTGCCGAACTCGCGAATTTCAGGCTTGCCATCCGGACCGATTTTCATGCTGTAGCCATAGACGAAAGGCCCGAACTCTTTGACTGTACTTCCATCAGGTAGTTTACGTTCTTTGACGTATTCACGAGGAACTTTTTCAGTAAATTCACGAAATTCTTCTTCCATACGTTTCTCCATCTCACGAAATATGCGATCGATATCTCCGAAGAACGGGTCTGTGCTAAGTGGATATCGTCTGCGTTTGTTCCATTCAGATGAGTAATCATCATCCGACGACATAACAAATCACCACGTAGTATTATGTACCACCCACTCCAAATAAGGTTTATGATAAATTATGTTTGCTTATGTCTATTGTGCATTAATACTTTAATTGGCGTGCCTTTTAGAAGGGTTATAATAAATACTAGGGTGTCAATTGGCATTTTACTTATCTATTTTTGTTATGGCCAAGGCGCCCTATTAGGAGTAGACTTAAATTTAAAGCGAATTCATAAACGAAAAAGATTGTGTTAAAGTGCAACAGAATTTCAACTAAGAGCCTTCTTGGTGGTTAATAGTTCAGTATTCAATCTAAACGCGACTATTGCAGTCTAAGCTGATTCAGCTTGCCCAAATAAGTGCCGTCCAATAAGTAAACTTCCGTATCGCCCAAATCTACAAATTCTGGACGCAAGATTGGCCCTATAGAGGTTTTATGACCCTTTTTCCATTGTTTTTCTTCGTTTAGCGGTTTTCCACCAAGGAAATCGTTGAAACTGGGCATCACAAAGAGCGGCGTTGTTTGCAACTTGGCTTTATAATGTTTTTTTAAGGTGGATTCAATCGTAACTTCGCTTTTTAATTTATACTTCTGCAATAGCCGCGTGCTCAAGGCTTCAATGTTGCATTTGGCTTTTATCCATACTTGCCGGGTTATTTTAAACCCTGCAGGATCATGGAAAACGATCATTGGATGGACGTGCCCCATGACAAGCGCCTTAGACTGCAACAGGGTCGGAGAAGGCCATTTATGCCCATGGAATAAACCTATGTCTCCGACCACTGTGCCTGTTGCTGGAAGTAACCTGACGTTTTCAGGGAGCATAGGCTCGAGGTTTGCATCGTGATTTCCTCTAATTATGGCAATATTGTTCACATAATGCTTGAGCTTGTTGAAGAATTCAGGTATATCGTGCCATTCACCTATCTCTGTTTTTGCAACTGTGTATTTAACGTCGCCTAGAATTATCAAGGCGTCAGGCTTATATTTGGACAGAAGTGTAACCAGTTTCTTCAGTAGTTTAGGCGTTTGGCTTGGAACGTGAATGCCTCTCGCTTGAAGTTCCAATTCCCAGCCTAAGTGCAGATCAGCTACAATCAAAGTGCGCGTTTTTTCTGTTTTCACCATGGCGGCTGGACTGGACAGCAATAAAGTTAACATTTTGCTTCCTTTCTTGAGTTTATCATGCTTAGAACAATTTTGTGGATTTTCGGGTTCCCCGATGCTATGAACTGTAGTTTCTCCGTTGGATCAAGTTTAGCATCCAGCATCGTACCTTTAGGTGTTGTAATTACTCCGCCTGCTTCACGAAGTATGAGAAAAGCAGCTGCCACATCGGTGGTGCGTAGTTTGCCGCGAATATCTACGAAGGCATCGGTTGAACCGTCGGCAACATAACATAACTCAAGCGCGTTAGCGCCAAAATGCCGAATATGTTTTGTTGATTCAATTAATTGTGTCACTTGCGGCGCGATTTCTCTAATCCTGTAAGTGTTTAGGTCTAAGCCTACTACTGCGTCATCAAGCGATGTAGTTGATGATGGATATATTTTTTCGGCGTCACGGTAAGCGCCTTTACCTCTTTGTGCTGTATATGTAGGACCGTGCACGAGGTCGACTACTAAAGCTGCGTAAACTGAAGATAGGTGAGGTTCGGTTGAAACTGCAATTGATGAAGCATAGAATGGAAGAGAATGTATTAGATTGGTTGTACCGTCGATGGGATCAACTGTTACGTAACAGTGTTCAGGTGCTTCACCGAAATGCTTTATGCCTGATTCCTCACTGATGAGCGTGAAGGAGATATCATGTTTCTGCATCGTGCTAACTATGGCTTTTTCTGCAGCTAGGTCAACGGGTTTCATGAAGTCTCCTCCTGCGCCTTTGCCTAAGACTGGTTGTGTTTCGCGATTTTTTCCAATAAATGGTTGAATATTTGCTTTGATTTGATCTCTGCAACGTAGGAGAATTTGCAACCAATTGTCACGATATTCCAAAGCTTATCACCTTATTCTCTGGTATGTGTGTACATGCTGATAAATACTCCACTATGAACGTTGGAGGATATGCTTAAAAGAGTTAATTTATTAAACGACCTAAATTGAATTATTATTGGGTAAAAATGTGTATATCGCTATTTTCTACGGAAAAAGTTTATATTTTACTGTGTTTTTTGTAGAAAAATGCTATGTTGAGTTGAACTCTCAACAAAACAAGTGGGAGGGTGATTTAACATGGCGAGTATACCTTCAGGAACCGTGCCCGTTCTTGTGTTGAAAGAAGGAACGGGTAGAACCACTGGAAGAGAAGCTCAAAAAAACAATATTATGGCTGCTAAAATAATAGCTGAAACTGTTAAAACTACTCTTGGACCACGCGGAATGGACAAGATGTTAGTCAGCAGTCTCGGCGATGTAACAATAACTAATGACGGTGCCACAATTCTAAAAGAACTTGATGTGCAGCATCCCGCAGCGAAGATGCTGGTTGAAGTTGCAAAAACACAGGACAACGAAGTTGGCGATGGAACAACTACTGCTACAGTTCTAGCTGGCGAGTTACTGGCAAAGGCGGAGAATTTGCTTGACCAAAACGTACATCCCACCATAATTATTGACGGATATAAGAAGGCGGGGGAAAAAGCACAGGAAATAATAAACAACATAGCAATGCCTATAAGCATAAAAGACGAGGCACAATTGCTCAATATTGCGTTAACGTCGATGGGCAGTAAAGGTATAACCGTGGCAAAAGAACACTTCGCCAAGCTCGCTGTTGATGCTGTAAAGCAGGTGGCTGAAGATGTAAATGGAAAGATGAAGGCAGATGTAGACTTAATAAAAATCATTAAGAAGCACGGCAAGAGTTTGGAAGAAACAGAACTTGTAAAGGGCATGGTTATCGACAAAGAAGTTGCCAGCTCGCAAATGCCTAAGCGTGTAGAAAACGCGAAAATTGCATTGCTAAACACGAAATTGGAAATCGAAAAAACGGAGTTTGACGCTAAAATTAACATTGAATCTCCTGAACAGATGAAGCTTTTCTTGGATGAAGAAGAACGAATGCTGAAGGAAATGGCTGACCAAGTCACTAAGACAGGCGCTAACGTGGTTTTCTGTGAGAAAGGCATAGATGACTTAGTATTGCATTATTTGGCAAAACGTGGAGTATTAGCGGTCAAAAGCGTAAGCAGCAGCGACATGGAGAAACTTGCCCGTGCAACCGGCGGCAAAATAATAGCAAACACGAAGGATCTAACAGCCGACGTGCTAGGAGAAGCAAAAACAGTTGAGGAAATCAAAATCGGTGATGATAAGCTTGTTTACGTGCGTGAATGCAAGAACCCAAAGGCTGTTACAATCGTTATCAGAGGCGGTTCAGATCATGTCGTGGATGAAGCTGAACGTTCCTTGCATGACGCTCTGTGTGTGGTCAGAAACGCGATTGAAGACGGTAAAATAATTGTAGGCGGCGGTGCTCCAGAAGCGGAGATAGCTAAAAACCTTCGCAAATATGCCGCGAAAGTAGGCGGGCGTGAGCAGCTTGCAATAGAAGCTTTCGCAGACGCAGTTGATACTATTCCAATGACTTTGGCTGAAAATGCAGGCTTAGATCCAATTGATATTATGGTAGCCTTAAGAGCAGAGCATGAACGCGAAAACGGCTGCTACTTCGGCATCGACGTTAACACAGGAAAAATAAGAAACATGCTTGACCTAAAAATTGTTGAACCTTTACGCGTGAAACAGCAGGTTATCAAATCTGCAACTGAAGCCGCGAACATGATACTGAAAATCGACGACTTAATAGCTGCTAAGGGCATGGAAAAAGAAGCTAAAGGACCAAAGAAGCCTGAAGAGCCACCTTCAGACCTCTATTAGAGGACACCCATTCCCTTTTTTTAAAATGAATTCTTTTGGAGGTGAAGGTAACTTTGTCAAGTGATGATGAGTGGTTCCCTAGGTGGTTTAGGAGATGGCGCCCATTCGCAGCGAGAAGCGTGTTCGACGAGTTAGATGAGTATTTTAGGCAAATGTTTGAGTACATGCAACGTGATTTCGAAGAGATATTTAAAAACGCGCCAAAAGATCTAATGCGGACACGTGTGCTGCCTGACGGGACAAGAATTGATGAGTGGGGACCGTTCGTATATGGTTACACAGTCAAGATTGGCCCTGAGGGCAAACCGGAGATTCGCGAGTTCGGTAACATTAAGCCGCAACCGAAACTTGGCAGAGCCGGCGTTGCCATTAAGAGTGAGCGAGAACCGCTTGTGGATATTGCGGTTATGGATGGGGAAGTTCGTGTTGTAGCGGAGTTGCCGGGTGTAGAAAAAAGCGACATTAAACTTCATGCTACAGAGGAAATTTTAACGATTGCGGTTGACAAGGCGGAACGCAGATATTATAAGGAAGTTGAGTTACCGCTGAAAGTAGACGTTAAACAGGCACGATCAACCTACAAAAACGGCGTGCTGGAAGTTTGTCTGCCAGTGAAGAAAGAAGAAAAACCGAAGGGCGAATCAATAAAAATCGACTGACAACTTATAGACACCAGTTCTCATCTACTTTTTTATGCTTTTAGTAAAAATGCCTCTTTTTGGGATTGCTGTTTGTTTTTTAGAAGCAAATTGAAAAATTTCTTGGTGCCGGGGGCGGGATTCGAGCCCGCGACCTCTGGCGTTGAGCGTTTAGCCCCATTCGTCTCCAGATTATGAGTCTGGCGCCCTAGCCAGGCTAGGCTACCCCGGCACGGCAAGTTGGATATTCTTGATGATGAAAGCGTAATTTAAGGTTATTTATATTGAAATGCCTTAAACTTTGTTAGGAGCTATTTCTCTTTCTTCTAAGTTTTATCACTGAAGTTTTTGTTCCAATGTAAGCGGTAGTGGTTGATCCTATAAACAGTCCTGTTTCCACTACACCAGGAATCATCTTCAGTTGTTTCTCAAGTGCTTTGGCGTCAGTTATTGCGCCAAAAAACGCGTCTATAACTACGTTGCCGTTAT
>JAWBOE010000012.1:0-39232 GCA_038826755.1 Bathyarchaeia archaeon
GGAGTAATCGAGCGGCGCATACATGGCTACTTAAACTACATCGAGGGCTTCATGCATCTCAACCAGCGTTATGACATCTGGATGCGACTAGGCAAGAAATCCTTCCAAAAAGGATTAAACAGCTTCGAATACATCGGCAAAGTCCTGTATAGGCTATTTAAGAGTGAACTGCCCATAATCGAAAAAGTGCAGATCACGTTCATAACTGACCCCGAGAAAGTTAAAGAAATGTACCCCATAGCACTGCAAGAGTATGAGGCACGAGATGCTAAAGCAAGAGGATTAAAAGACGAGGAAGTAGACAAATTCTACGGCTGCGTCTTATGCCAATCATTCGCTCCAAGCCACGTGTGCGTTATCACTCCACAGCGCTACTCCAACTGCGGCGCGATCAGTTGGTTTGACGGTCGCGCGTCTGCAAGCATCGACCCCAAAGGACCCGTTTTCGCCATAGAAAGAGGCGAAATAATAGACCCTGAAAAGGGCGAATTCTCAGGTGTCAATGAAGCTGTCAAAAAGCGGACGCTGGGCGAGGTAAGCCAAGTATGGCTTTACACAGCGTTCGGTCACCCACACACTTCATGCGGCTGCTTTGAGGCTGTAGCATTTTACATTCCAGAAGTTGACGGCTTTGGGCTAGTACACAGAGGCTTCAAAGGTGTAACAGTAAACGGCTTGCCCTTCTCAACTTTAGCTGACTCAACAGCAGGCGGACGACAAATAGACGGTTTCCACGGAATGTCCGTTGAATACATGCGTTCAAAGAAGTTCCTTGCAGCAGACGGAGGATGGCACCGCGTGGTCTGGGTACCAAAAGAAATTAAGGAACGCGTGAAAGATTTCATTCCTGCAGATGTTGTGGACAAGATAGCTACTGAAGAAAACGTGCAGAACATTGATGCGTTGAAGGCTTTCCTGAAGGAGAAGAACCATCCAGTTGTATCCCGATGGGCTGCAGAAGCACCTGTAGTCACGGAAACTGCGGCGCCAGAAGCTAAAGAGGAAGAAGGCGCACTGGTCCCCATTGCAACAGCAGCAACTTTGCCAATAACGGCTGGCGGCTTCAAAATAATCCTCAAAGACGCAAAAATATACGCCAAGAAAGTCATCATCCGACCATCTAAAGAAGAAAAGAAAAGCTAAAACTGAAGGTGACGCCTTTTGGCTGAAAAAAAGAAGAAAGACAGTGAAAGTGACTTGACTCTGGGCGCCGAGCTGCTGGAGCTCTTGGCGAAGTTTCAGGAAATCGAGCTTGAAGACTTCGAGTTGGAAGCAGGTGACTTAGAGCTGTGGTTGGAAACAGGTGGTTTACCTGCCCAATTTATGCCCAAACCCAACGTAGCTCCATTGAAAAGTAAGCCGATGGAACTTATACGCGCCCAATTTGTGCCCCCTGTGGAAACTTACGCAGGCAAAATTGCTGAAGTCAAGCTCGGCGGCACGAAAAGCGAAGGCGGAACACGAGGCCGATCAATCGTCATCGGCGGTGAAACAGCACCCGCTTTTTATACTTTTGAGCGCCCAGTTGCACATCCACCAGTCGTAACGCTTGACGTTTTTGACATGGAAGTACCCTTATCTAAGGCCGTCAAAATGCACGTAAAAGACGTCATCGGCGACCCTGCAGCTTGGGCTAAGCTGGCAGTGGAAAAGTTCGGCGCTGACATGGTCACAGTACATCTGATCAGCATTGATCCGTTGTTGAAGGATGCCAAGCCAAAAGACGCTGTTAAAACAGTAGAGGAAGTTGCTCAAGCAGTCGATGTACCTTTAGTAATTGGCGGCTGTGGCGACCCAGTTAAAGACGCTGACGTTTTTGCAGAGATCACCGAAACTTTTGCTGGCGAACGTTTCTTAATAAGCTCAATTACGCGCGACATGGATGTCGAGCGTTGCGCTAAATTCGTGAAGAAAAACGGGCATGTAGCTTTGTCCTTCACTCCGATGGACTTAAACTTGGCACGTGAACTTAACCGTAGGCTATACGACTTCTTGGGCAAAGAAGACATAATAATGGATTTAACAACTGCCGCTTTAGGTTACGGTTTAGACTACGCATTCACCAACATGGAACGCGCGCGGCTTGCAGGCTTAATGGGCGACTTGGAACTCGCACATCCCATGTCTTCTGGCACCACGAACGCGTGGGCTGCACGGGAAGCCTGGCTCAAGATGGCGCCTGAATGGGAGCCACGCGAACTAAGGGGTCCACTTTGGGAAGTAACCACAGCTTTAACGCTATTATTGGCTGGAGTTGACTTGTTTATGATGATGCATCCTGCTGCAGTTAAAACTCTGAAGGACGTAACTGCCAAGTTGGTAAGCGGCAAAAAAGCTGACGCAAGCAATTTTGTTAACTGGATAACTTTGAAACGGTAAAGCTGGGAGGCGTGAAATATTATGACTGAAAAAGAAGGAAAAGGCAAAGGTGGAATAAAAGAACTCAGCCCCATAGATATTTACAAACTTCTACCCAAAACCAACTGTAAAGAATGTGGACAGGAAAACTGCATGGCTTTTGCAACAAAAATTGTTAACCGCGAAGTGACAGTAGACCAGTGCCCACCACTGTTAAAGAAGGAATACGAGAAAGCCTACAAACAGCTTAAAGAGATGTTGAAGCCTGCGGTTAAAGAAGTTGTCGTAGGAGTTGGCGAAAAAGCCGTGAAACTTGGCGGAAAACTCGTAATGTACCGCCACGAATTTACCTATACTAACCCAACAGCTATAGCAATTGACGTAACAGACGAGATGTCAACAGACGAAATTGTGAGTCGCATAAAGCGCACTGAACAGTTTAGCTATGAGTACATTGGTTATACGCTTAAGCTTGACATGATTGCAGTTCGCTCCACATCAGGTGATCCTGAAAAGTTCAAGGCTGCAGTCAAGAAAGTAACTGAAACCACAAACTTGCCAATGATATTGTGCTCGCTAAACGCGAATGTTCTTGAATCAGGCTTAATGGCTGCACCTAAAGCTAGACCGTTGCTGTACGCGGCGACGGCTGAAAACTGGAAGGATGTGGCTGAACTAGCGTTAATGTACAATTGCCCGCTTGTGGTTTCTGCGCCAAATGATCTGAACATGCTTGTGTCATTGGCAAAAACGCTGCTAGCCTACGGCGTTCAAGATTTAGTTCTTGATCCTGGCACCTTTGTGAATGACGGTCTGGCAGATACACTGAATAACTTCACTATGCTTCGCCGAGCTGCTTGTAAAGGCGGCGAGGAACTTGCTGGTTTTCCGCTGTTAGGCGTTCCAATGGTTGCTTGGATGGATAAAGGTGACGCAGCTGAAGAAATTGTGAAATGGCGTGAAGCTTGCACAGCAGCCATGCTCATCGTTAGATACGCTGACATCATAATTATGCATGGAACTGACGGGTGGGCACTATTGCCTAACGCAGTCTTGCGACAAAACATTTACACTGACCCGCGAAAACCTGTTGCAGTGGCGCCCGGTCTAAAAGTGTTCGGCACTCCTGATGAGAATTCACCTGTGTTCTTCACTACAAATTTTGCTTTAACTTATTACACCGTTGCCTCAGACATTGAAAGTTCGAAGATGAACGCCTACCTCTTGGTCGTGGATACAGAAGGCTCAGCCGTCGATAGCGGTGTGGCAGGACGCAAATTGACCGCGGAAAAAGTTGCGGATGCTATCAAAGCTTCAGGTTTAGAAGGTAAAGTCAAACATAGAAAAATAATCATTCCAGGTAAAGCATCGCGGATAAGCGGTGAAATCGAAGAACTGAGCGGTTGGAAAGTTCTAGTTGGTCCACGTGACTCTTCCGAAATACCCAAATACATAATAGACAAGTGGCAGCCTTAAGACTGCTACTTTTTTATTTTTAACAATTTTTCTCATGATCGCTCTTTCATGGTTTTTCGATTTTAATTACTAAAATTTTTGTTTTACAACCAACAGCAATTAACTAGCAAATTCCGCCCTGCTTAAAGTAATAGTTTTCCTCTTTTTTCGATCCAAAACTTCTTACTCCCTCATTCTTTAGCTGGCGCCTTAATGCTTCAGCATATTCCGGCGTTAATTCACGGCGTGCCTCTAAGTACGCAATTATAGCCTCTGCTTGATCTTCAGTATCACAACGCCTAATGAAATCCACGACTGTAGGATTATAATTACGAAACTTATCTGGTATTGCCTTCTCAGCTGCATCAGTGTCTGTTCGAACTGATTTTATCGTAACCTTGTTTTCTTCAAGATTCAACTCTTTGGATAAATGAGGAAACATTTTTTTGAAAGATTCTCTGTCTGTTTCCACGCTGTTTAACCTTCAAGGTTGTTTGCTTATAACTATGTGTCACCTACCTTAAGTGCCTTTTTATTTAAACCAAAGTTTTAGACTGGTATAAACTTCCGGTGCGGATTTTCTTTTAAGAGCGCCTCCAACTCTCGTAAGTTGAGCCCTTTGATTTCGTCTCCAAAAATTTCACAAATTTTCCTTTTACTTTTTTCCTCTGGGCTTCTGACAACAATTTCCACGTTATGCCCTGCTATTTCAACATAGATGTGAACGGAACTTTCAACTTTACCTTTTTTAGTTACCGTGTTTTTCTCAACTCTAGAAATGATCAGGCCGCTTGCTTTCAGCAGACTTACAATTTCACTTGGCGAATCATGATAAACTGCTAGGTCGATGTCGCTTCCGCAGCGAATTGTTCCACGCCAAACACTACCGACTAGCACCGGGTGGTAGTTTCCAAGGATACTCATTACTTCTAAAGCGGTTTTGCGCATTTTCGCTAACCGTTCTCTTCTAGCTGTGCCTTCTGTTTCGTCAGCCAACCTGTCAAGTTCTAAGGCAACTTCAAGGTTTGTTGGGAGAAAATGGGCGCCTAAGGTTTCTACAGCTTTTAGTTTGGCTTGTTTGTATTCTTTTTCTATTCCAAGATAAAGGAGCGTTGCTGCCTCTCGTGCAATTTTGCTTCTCAAGCTTGCTATCTTATTTATCATTTGCGATTGTTGGATCACCGCTTCAGCAACTGCTCATACAAATCTGCTGTTTTATCAGCTATTTTATCCCATGTAAACTCGTTTAAAACTCTTTTTCTACCATTTTTTCCAAGCCATTTACGTCTTTCTGGATTTTCTAAAGTATTCATTATACCCCATGCGATGTCTGAGGGGTTATTTGGATCTATATGGTAGCCGCACTGGTCTTCGTTGCAGCAGACCACTATTTCACGCATGCCGCTGACGCCTGCGGCTCCGACAACAACAGGGCGTTCCATGCTCATGGCTTCAAGGGCGACGATACCAAATGGTTCGTAGAGGCTTGGAAACACTGCAACATCACACGCGGCGTAGTGGAGTATACGTTCTTCTTCAGAGATAAAATCGAAACGGAATTTCACATAGTTATCTAACCTCATTGTTCTAACTAAGTTCACTAAATATTCTTGGAGATCACCTACGCCAACAATGACCAAGCGTGCTTTCGGGAACTTGGGTAAAATGTGCGGCATAGCCATAATAAGCTTGTCAACCCCTTTAACTCCTACAAGACGCCCTAAGAAAAGAATCATGAACTCGTCATCCTTAATTCCGTAATACTCCCTGATTCTCCGCGCGGAATCAGCTGAAACGCTATTTGGATCATATTTTTTGGGGTCAACCCCATTATAACTCACGTAGATTTTATCCCGAGGAAAACCAAGCTGTATCAACTCATCTCTCATTGCGTATGAAACCGTTACTATCATATCCGCTATTTTAGCTCCACGTAACTCAATATTGCTCACTACACTCGAGCCATTACCCAAAGTTCTGCCCTTCTCAGTCGAATGAACATGAAACACAAGCGGTAACCCGCTTTCTTTTTTCACAGTGATTCCACCCATAACTGATAACCAATCATGAGCAACTACGAGATCGTACTTCACACCTTCTTTCTTGATGAGCTCATTGATGAGTTTGGCTGCTGAAAGGTAGTTGTAAACCATCAGTTTGCCGAACAATTGGATACCCCTTCCCCACTTTTTAATATCCTCTGCGATTACGTCAGGTAAAGAGTCTGAAACGTCGATGTGGAGTGGACGGTGAATTTCTATACCGCGCCATATCTCTCTAGTGGGTAAAGTGCCTGTGTCATCATTCATTGTAAAAACGGTCACGTCATGATCCATTAGAACGAATTTACGTGTAATTTCAGCAGCGTAAGTTCCTAAACCCCCCACGATCTTGGGAGGGTACTCGTAAACCATTATGGCAATTTTCATTCTCGAAGTTCACCGTTCCCATTTTAGCTGTGCTCTTTACCTACTAAAGCTTTGCTTATCCCCAATTCACCAAACGGGCTAACAACTTGGCTGACGCTTTAAGTAAAAAAGTTGATTAGCACGTTTACACACGTAACTAATAGTCGGTGCAATAGATGAGTCTATCACTTGTAAAATTCAAAATATTAGAAGAGCTACTGTTATCCGATAAGCCAGCAAGAGCTACACAAATAGCTAAAGAATTAGGAAAAAAATTGCCAGAGGTTACCATGCATTTGATCTGGCTTAGCCGTAACGGGTACGTATGCGCACCTGAAAAAGGATCGTACACGCTAACAGAAAAAGGAAAGAAAGTTCTCGGCTTACCTGAAATCAACAAAGAAACTGCAAAAGCCATACTGGCAGACGTGCCGCCTAATAAAGCATTTCACTTCTATACCGATATAGGTAAACCATTAAACTGTTACGCAAACGGGCTTCATGATTTTTGCAATAAACTTAATGGCATTAGCTTAGACTCAATAGACTTCCATCTAAAACGCGGAGATTTCGAATCTTGGTTCACGGCGCTTGGTGATCTGGAGTTGGCGAGAAAAATTGCGATGCTGAAAGAAAAAAACCTCCATGGCGAAGATCTACGTGATAGGCTACGTGACCTCGTCAAAAACCGCTGCATATTCTTAGCTACTCTGACGTAGCGTCAGCTGTTTGCATTGGCATTTTTTACTCTTTAATTGGTCTGAACCGTTCTCCAAGCTTCGCTAGAACTTGATGTATTGTTGTATATTCCATTTCTTCGGCACCTAAGCGTGCAGGTTCAAACTCACCCATTCGGCGCAACATACAAGCACTCTGCATTGCCTCATGGCGCGCCAGAGCAAAAGCAGGGTCATCAAACAAGTCTGCAATCAGCGGTTTTCCTTCCTCATCACTTGCAATTCTGCCGTCAGAAACTTGAAAGCCTAATGCAACAATTCTCGGTGGTCCATCAAAAGCTGTACATTTTGACGCTCTTAATCCCACAGGCATTAGTGGTCCCCAATGACTCCCACGCATCCAACCTTGAACTAAGTAGCTGTGCATGAACGGTGCCAGTAGTTCACCTACAGCCGGTAACCCGTGCTGCGCACGTGTGATCATAACAGGGTCATCCTTACCAACATACTTTCCAGCTATAAGTGAAAGCTTGCTCACGCTGCTTGCTGCGCAAATCAAGTTGTCGCTTGCACGCCAAATGTGCGAAATAACGTAACGCCCAACAGTTCCAATTAACGCAAGCAAATCATACATTTCTTCAGGGCACTTAAGGATTATCGATTTATTTTCTATAGTGTCGATTACTTCAAATTTGAATCCACCAGCCATATGCGGGTCGATAACAAGCCCAGCTGTGTTCATCGGATCAGCGAACATGCGGAAAAGCGGATAGTTGAAGGATCCTGCAGATGTTTTATCAGCGGCAAAAATCACTATAGGATCAGAAGCCCTCTCTTCTATTTCCATTTCCGCAACACCTGGTCCCATTCCACAGACGTTTCCTGCGAAAGCATTTTTCAAAAGGTCTTGTCCTGCGCCATAGAGTTTCAATTCTAATGCTTTGTTTGCTGCGTCTTTGAAAATGTTCCATGCAAGTTCATGGATCTGCCTGTTTTGTTCGCCTTTTTCGTGTATCATTAACAGTTCAAGGTCGTCGCCTGCGTTGAAAACTAAGTAGCTGTTTATTAAGCCTTTTTCTTTTGCTTGTTGAAGGTTTTTTTCAGCGATTTTAAATAGGGGTTTAGGGACAATATGATGTCCGGCTAAAGAGCCCACATCACATTTAATTAAGGATATTGTGGTTTTTTTTGACACCAACGCAACCCTCGCTTATTCCTCGGTTTTAATAGCATTTAAGTTTTTCAGATATCCGCCAGAATGTACATGGGCGAAATCATGATATATCCAGTTGAACAGTCAAATAATGGCTGGTGGTGTCGGTGAGCGAAGTCAAAGTGGTTTCAGTTAAAATTCCTGAGGATGTTTACAACGAGTTAGTTTTACGAGTTCCAGAAGGCGACAGGAGCAACTTTATCCGCGAAGCTATAATTGAAAAGCTTCAGAAAGCACCAAGAGCGGATAAGCTTCTTGATTTAGAAACGCGAATAAGCAAAATTGAACACGAGTTCGAAAAAATCAAAGAGTATCTATCAATTTTAAAATTACTTCCTTTCTCTGAAGGAAAAATTAACCCACACATGTTCTGTACTGACGAAATAGATCACACAATACTAAATTACCTGTTGCATTATAAGGGCGCAACAACGCCTGAAATAGCAGATTACACAAAAACTAACAGGTGGCTAATTCTAAATAGACTTAGAAAAATTCAAAGGATTTCCCAAAAGCAATGTGGAAAACCTATAATAGACTACTACGCTGGCGAAAAGCATGGAAAGAAAAAAGCATGGTGGATAAACGAGGAACTACTCCAAGAATAAAAGCGATCAGCTTAAGTTTTTTAGTCTCAATTATGTGAATCAAATCGGGCCCGTAGCCCAGTACGGATTAAGGCGTCGGCCTCCGGGCGCTCCAAGGGGAGAAAGCCGAAGATCAGGGGTTCAAATCCCCTCGGGCCCGCTCCTTCTTTTGTTGTTTTACATTTCTTTTAATACGCCTTTAGGTGGATAGTTCCGTGGTTATGTTAGTTAGCGGTGTCACATAGTTGTTTGAGAGTGACGAAATGAAGCATTTAGGTTGTTTTCGCAAAAAGTTTATTTGTTTGGGCTTATCCTTGGGTAGCGAGCTTTTAAAGAATCATTGATTATTCAAAATGGTGTGAGAGTAATAAAACGAGCGTAAAACTTCAAATTTTACGTTATTTCTTTTAGTACTAGTTGATGTTTTGGCTTTCGTTTACTATTGTGCCTGTAGCTTTGAGTACAAAAAAGTTTATGAAGGGTTGCTATTCTGGTGGCGGGTTTAGCTAAACTTTGGGGTCCAAAAATTAGCTAGTACACCAGTGGAAGATAGGAATCAAGCTGGATATGTATGGTTGTTGCTTTGTGATATAGCTTATCAAGAATTAATTATTTGCGTTATCTATATAGCAAAGATCTTATAATGCTGCTTCGTAGTAGTTTCTCAGGGTGAATATTATGTGCGAGTTTAATGTGGTTTTGAATGGAAAAGTTGTGTTTAAGGATGTGGTTTATGCGAAAGTTGAAAACAGTGGTGTAACCGTTAAAAACATTTTGGGCGAGTCGAGGGATTTTAAAAACTGTTTAGTGCAGGAGGTTGATGTGAATTCAACTCGGCTTGTGTTAGTTCCTGTGAAGTCATAAAAATATTGCTGTTGTAACTTGTTGTTATGCCCCGCTCTTTAGATAAGTGTGGGTAGATTGAGAAAGGTTGGTAGTGTTCTCTCGCTATGTCGTTAATGTTAAGTTTTGTTGCCATTAATTAGCAAAAATGGTTATTAACGAGTAACAGGATAGGCTAAATGACGTGGAACACGCAAGAAGATGAGAATAATGGATATAAGTATTTCAGTTATACCATGGGCAACATTGTCAATTATGCTTATTTCATTAGCTATTTCTTTCTTGAATGTTGGGTTGAATCGTCTCATAATCAGCCGCATGGTAGGCTGGAACGAGTATAAGGCAATGCAGAAAGAACTGGCAGAATACAATTCTCTGCGAATGAAAGCCATACGCACAAATGACACAAAGCTTCTCGAGAAACTGAAAAAGAAAGAGCCACAAATGAATGCTATGCAAATGAAGATGTCAAAGCCGCAGTTGTTGCTCTTCCCAATGATGTTTATCTATTTAATTATATGGCCTGTATTAGTGGGTTTCTACCCAAACGCTGTGGCATATATACCAGGTTTCGGTCCACAACCATTCTGGATTTGGTATTTAATTTGCTCATCTTTCTTTGGAACCTTGGCATCCAAGATAATAGGCATAGCATCGATACAGTAAACCTGTGGCAGTCAACAAGAGGCAAAGTTATGAGCAAAACAAAAGAGAGCAATGGAAAACAAGAAAAGATAGTAATTTGTATTTCAGGAATGGCTGGGACAGGCAAAAGCACACTAGCAAAAAAACTTGCCCAAAAATACTGTCTGAAGTATTACTCTGGAGGTGATGCCCTAAAAGCTTTGGCAGCAGAGGAAGGCTATACCGTTTCTAGCAACGGTTGGTGGGAAAGCCCAGACGGTCTTGCCTTTTTGAAGCTTAGAGAAAATGATTTGAAATTTGATAAAGCTATCGATGCTAAACTTTTAGAATATGCGCAAGAAGGAAATGTTCTTTTGGACAGTTGGACGATGCCTTGGTTGCTAGATACAGGGTTCAAAATATGGCTATTGGCATCGATAGAAAAAAGAGCTCGGCGCGTAGCAGAAAGAGACAAAATATCCATAAATGACGCCTTGCGAGTGCTCGAAGAAAAAGAGGCAAAAACAAAAGCGATTTATAAAAAGCTGTACGGATTCAGCCTAGGTGAAGATTTTGCACCATTTGATTTGGTTTTGGACACTGATAATTTGAATGCTGAAGAAGTTTTTTATACTCTTTGTAAAGTGCTTGACAAAATGGTCTTCAAGCCGTAAAAAGGAGTTGCCAGTTACGCTGGCGGACCTGGCAAGTGTTTTTAATTTGATAAAACACAACATACCGACGATAGAAATAGTTATATTTTGAATTGAATCATAATGGCTCGAAGATTATAATGATTCCAGATTCAACCTCTATCGTCGTTTTAGTTTTAGTTGTGCCTGTCCTCATCTTCATTATGCTTCTCCCCACTATTGTTGAACTAAAAAAACCCCGAGATGAAGAGTCACATGTAATAATCGACGATACCGCTTTGCTGCAGACTCAAATTATGAACAAGACCTCTATTGGCGATATTGATATTGTGCCCGAGTTTGACAAGGAAACAAAAAACGCGCTTAGTGAAGTTATTAAGCTCATACCAAACCTGGAAGCTTAACTTTATTCTTTTTGAGTAACAGATTTGCGTTTTTCCATTGTTCTTTAGCTAGTAGCAAATTACCATAGGGGCTACCGTGCATAGAATAAAAGATGTAACATAAGTAAGTACATTGCTCGCAGTTGCGGTATGCTCTCCGCAATTGATTGAATTTATCACCGTGCCATTCTTTCGGTAGATCAAAAATTGAACCTGCAAAATTGTGAATGTGGCATCCTGCAATTCGACCAAGATGATCTACTACAAAAAAGTTTTGTAGCGCATAGCACTTCCATGCTCTTTTGTTCTCCGCGAAAAGAGTCTTAAGCGTTTTTAGAAGTTTTGTGGTCATGAGAATATTTTTGTTTCTTCGTTTCATTTCAATCAACTTATCGCATAGTTCAACCATGGCCTGTCTGTCTCTTATGGCAAATTCATCAGCTGCTTTTCCTATTCTGAAGAGTTGATTTGCATCTGTGGAAAGATCATAGGAGTAAAGGCAATACCAAAGTGGAATTCCTTTCTTTGAAAAGTAGTTTGTAATGTCTACGATTTCGTACAGGTTTAACTGTGAAATTGTGGGTGTCACACTTACTTTTATTCCCGCGTTACGCAGAGTTTCTACTGTTTTTATGGCGGTTTCCCATGAACCTTTAACGCCTTTTATATAATCATTTTTCGCTGGGTCTAAGCTGTCTATTGAAATCGCAACGAAATCCACGTTGTGCAGTGCATCAAGTTTTTTGGCAGCCATGCTACCGTTGTCGTAAACTGTGGTGATAAAATACTGCGAGGCGTAGTTAATAATTTCTTCAGCGTCATCCCTCAGAAGAGGATCTCCACCTGAAAACACAATTTCTATGATGCCAAGTTTTCTCAGTATATCTAAACCACGTTTAATATCCTCTGTGGATAATTCTCTCTGATCTTGCTCTCGCCAGACATTACAGCCTCTGCAACGGTAGTTACATTTTCTTGTAATCAACCACTGCACATGATGAGGTTTACCTGGGACAAGGGAACGCAATGCAATTGAAGCAGCCTTTTTCAAGTTTAAAGACAAATGCTATTTCACTTGCCCGACCAGTTAGTGCTAGAGGTATTTAATTTAGCACTATAAAAACCATATAGCCATGTGTGGCATTAGTGAAGGGTAAATCGAGGTAACACCGATGGTTTCTGTTGACGTCGTGATATTAACGAAGAATAGTGAAAGAATGTTGGATGAATGTCTTAGAGCGGTTTATCGAAATGTTCCAGTTGGGCATTTAATAATTGTGGACGGTCACTCTACTGACGGCACCATGGACATAATAGAACGGTTTAACAAAAAATATCATAACGTTATGGTGGTTCAGGATAATGGAACAAGAGCAACTGCTAGGCAGAAGGGAATTAAACATGTTACTACCGAATGGTTCATGTTTGTGGACAGTGATGTCGTCTTATGTGAAGAATGGTATAGGAAGGCAGCCAATTTTATCAACGACGATGTCGGTGCAATTTGGGGTATTGAAGTATGGTCTACTATTCAAAACCCATTTATATTGAAGTTTTTTTTGTGGTTGACGCTTAAGATTTTTGATATTCGCGGCGGCACTCATGACACGCTCATGCGCACCAAGGCAGTTTCGGACATCATGATACCGAAAAACCTTCACGTTTTTGAGGATGCTTACATCAAAAATTGGATAACGCAGAAAGGCTACAAGGTAGTTGCGTGCTATAACCCCTTCTGTGTTCATTATAGACCAAAAAGTGTCTGGACGTTAAGAGGCAGTTTGGATCTGATATTAGAATCTGTGCGCATAGGCAGCTTCAAGCTGCTCACGAAGTTGGTGCCTGCATACAGTTTTTACACATTATACACTATTTATCAATTTATTATGCAGCACAAGCATAAAAGACGAAATTTCAAAAAATAGTTATCCATAAGATAAAAATTTGTTTATTAATGAATATTTTTAATCAAGAATAGTTTTATTATTCAACCAATTAGTGTTCCTACAAGCCCCTGTTCACAGGATCTAATAAATATCTCTTCAGTAGTACAAAGCGGAACTGCTCCATTAATAAACAGTGGACTCCTAACGAACAAAATTTGCCAGAACAACAACTGGTGTTCATAAGCAAAACAAAAAGTTATACTCAAATATTTAAACAGCCAAAGCAAATGATCACATAACACACATCATACAACAAATATTGAACTGCCCAAAAAGTACCAATCGTTGGCAAACCTATAGCAGCATAAATAAGGTCCAACAAAGGTACACCATATTAAAATGGGCATTATCCAATGCCAACACCTCTTAATCAGCCATATCCATCGGAAACTCGATTAGTCTCCTCGGCAAGAATGCGAAAGTTTGCTGTTCTCCTATAAGAACGAAGTGTTCTTCAGAGAGAGTTAAATTTTCCTTTTTCAATAATTGAAAAATGGTGAGTATATGACTATCACTGTTCACTTACATCAAAATAAATCGCCTTTTCAAAAAACCAAATCTAAAACAGTATCCCTATCAATTAAAGCAGTACTCTCGATATGTATCCTTATCTGGGCATTTATCTTTTTAGCTGCGGCACAGGGTTCAGCAGGCACCACTGTCGGACTCTGGCGCATGGACGATGTAATACCTGAAGGCTATCGGGAAATCACTCCCGATTCCACTGGACAAAATCATGGTGTGCTAGTGCACGCGCCAGAGGCGCCGGAACTTATAGAAGGAAAGTTCAATAAAGCTTTAAAATTTGATGGAAGTAACGGCGTCTACGTGCCAATTAGATTCTTAGTCGGCTTCCCTCCTTCCCCTGAGCCCATATACGTTCCCATTTCGACAAGTCTAGACGTGCAAAAAGAAATCAAGATTGAAGCGTGGATAAACGTCCAAGGATTCAAAAATGTAACTTACAACAATATCATAGTTAAATGTACCCGAACAGATGCCAGTTCAGAAAACACCACACGGATTTACGGAATAGCTGTAAAGGCAGGCATACCTGAAAACGGAAAAACCGTGCCTAAAGGCGCTCTAAGTGGTTACGTTTATACTGACATCGGCGGATTCAATGAAATAGTGACTACACAGCCGGTAGTTCCATTGAACGAGTGGATACACGTGACATTCACTCGTACACTTGCTACAGGAATGCATCTTTACATAAACGGCGCGGAAGCCGCGGTAAAACCTCTTTATGGCGTTCAAAATCCTCTTGGCAACATTATAAATGGAACTGAGGTATATTTTGGGCACGACGCTGAAGTCATAATAGATGAAATTCGCATCAGTGATTTAGCTCCGGAGGTACAAACTGCTGCTGCACAATTTGACATCGGACCTAACCTGTTGGCGGCCATAATCGCAGTTGCTCTGATTTTTGCAGTGGCGTGGTTCCTGAGAAGAGCAGTGCAGATGTGGATTATAAAGTCAAAATCATGAAGTTGGCATAATTGACCACGAAAATGTGGGGAAGGCAAGTGGATTGGGAATAGGGTTCAAGCTTGTCGAAATGTTGTTGCGGCAGAAACTGTTCGGCAGCAGCCTAAAGGCAGAACCGAATATGCCCCTAATCGTTTCATATGCTGTCACAAAAGCGTGTAACCTGCGTTGTTTACATTGTCACGCTGAGGCAAAGGAAGCAATGGCTAATGAGCTTACAGTGGGCGAAGCAATACATGCGATAGAGGAGATGAACATGCTAGGCACTAAGGCCTTGATGTTCAGCGGCGGAGAACCTTTACTCAGAAAAGAATTCGTTCTCACTCTTGCAGAATACTGTGTAGATTTAGGTATCATGCCAGCACTGCTAACCAACGGTGTGCTACTCAATCGCAAGGTAGCCTGTGAACTCAAGGACGCAGGAATATTAGCCGTAGGCATCCCAATTGACTCAAGCATACCTGAATGCCACGATAAACTTAGGAACACTCCTGGCACTTTTGAAAAAGCTGTAAACGCAATACAAGCGTGTTTAGACGTTGGTCTAGAAGTTGTCGTCACTACCATGGCTTTAAAAGACAACTTTGACGACATCAATAACCGCATAGAATTATTGGCAAAGTTAGGCGTAAATCAAGCTGCCGTATATGATTTAGTCCCCGTTGGACGTGGCAAGCAGATTATGGAAACAGCAATGACGCAAACGCAACGTGTAAGTTTAATACGGCACCTACAGCGAATACAAGAGAGTCACGATATGGTTTTTACAATGTCAGGTGGGGTTCCACTTTACCCAGAACTTGTTTCTAAAATGCATAAGCTTAATGGTACAAAGCCACGTGACTTGCTTCTGAAACATTTTTGGATTCACACGCCTGTCGGATGCCATGCGGGTAGTCTTTACTTCAGCCTTCGCTCCAATGGTGACATTTATCCCTGTGCTTTTTTGCCTGTGAATGCCGGTAACATTCGTGTGCAAAGCCTTACTAGTATCTGGTATAACTCGAAGGTTCTTAATGATCTTAGGAAAAGAAGTCTCCTGAAAGGGCGATGTGGTGTTTGTGAATATCGTGAAAATTGTGGGGGTTGTCGCGGTCGGGCGTATGCTTGCAGTGGGGACTATCTAGAATCGGATCCTGTATGCCTGTATGATGTGCTGTTAGAAGAAGGGGTTTATCCGTTGGATGTGTCGTGTTTTGGCTGGTGCGTAGGCTGAACTCAAAAGAGGCATATATGTGTTTATTGTCTATATATGCAGCAGTTAAGAAAGTGCATTTCTTTTTTCTGTGTTATAACTCTCACGTTGGCCAAATCGTTATATCCTTTATCGTGCATTAAATAGCATAGGTTGAACGGCATGAACATTTCTAAGGTCCAGGGAAAAAACAACAAACATAAAGTTCTAGTTTATGCTTTAAGCACTTGCGTCTGGTGTAAAATGACTAAGCAGTATCTGAAAGACAATGATGTTGAATATGAGTATGTTGATGTTGACCTTTGCAGTGAAAAGGACAAAGAGAAAATTCGTGCGCACATATTAAGCAAGGGCGGCAGTTTGAGTTACCCGACAATAATAATAGATGATGAAATATTGATCACAGGTTTTCGCAAAGACAAAATCAAAGAGGCACTTGGAATATGATAACGTTGGAGACTGTGCGGCATAGAGCGGAGGCTGATGCTCAAACTCATGGTTACTATTTGAATCCTGACGCGCAATTTCTTCAGAGCTTGTTGGAAGGATTGAAACTTAACGAGGAACGTTATGAGTATCCTTCTTGCCCATGTCGGTTAGCTTCTGGAAATTTTGAGTATGACCGAGACGTAATTTGTCCATGCGATTATCGTGATGCGGACGTGCAACAGTTTGGAATGTGCTACTGTGGTCTATTCGTTAGAAAAGATGTTTATGAAGGCAAAGCTCAACTGCAGTCTATCCCTGAACGTAGACCGCCGGAAAAGCAGGTAAGAGCTTACGCAGCCAGCGCATCAAATGTGGAAAAACCTTATGCTTCTTCGGTTGAAAAGAAACTGTGGTACTGTAGACAATGTGGTTACGTGGTTTTTAGAGACGAGCCGCCGCTGGTTTGTCCGATCTGTAAGGCAAGGCGAGAGTTTTTTGCCAAAATAGAGCCGCGCATCACCCTTGTAGAATAGCCGTTTTCAGCGTGAAAGCTCGATTTCGATTTTTTTCCAGTCTTCTTTTACGCCTTTCAGCGAAGTAACAGCTCCCACAAATGTGCTACTCAGAATCTTTTCTACAAAATCATTTAGCGGTATATCCTTACCGTCAACTTTAAGCTTCATAACCATTCTTTCACCCCGATCTAATCTCAGCATTTAGCAGTAAAAGTTTTTTTGTAGAGATATGTGCGCTGATTAGGAAAATGCTATATTTGCTTTCTCTTTGGAATAAGAGTTGTTGCTTTTCTGCGTTAATTAAAAATGCTCTGAAACAAGTATCACGTCATCACGCATAAACTGCGCGTAATGCAAGAGCGCGTTTTAGGCTACTCCCCCAGAATTCGCCTAAACGCTGGGAACATTTCAGCTGCCCTCTCGCGCATTAGCAGTTCGTAATACTGGTAAATTATACCCACAGAGAGTAGTATACCTGTGCCTGAACCGAAAACGCCTAGGAAATCTGATATTCCAGCGATTAACCCTACGATTATTCCGCCCATAATTGCTACGACGGGAATGTATCGTTTGAGAATTAACTCGATAGGTTTCCCAGATCGTCTGTAACCTGGAATTTGCATTCCTGAACTTACAAGTTGCTCAGCCACTTTGGCTGGGCCGAGACCGCCAATTTCAAGCCAAGTTAGCGAGAATATTGCACAGAACCCTACGAGGATTGCGAGGTAAACTAAGGCTCTTACTGGTTCTGCGGCGACGTTCTGTAGGCTGTGTGGTGATGTAACGTAGTAGGCGATTCCTCCTGCTGGTTGTATGCTTGTCTGGTTTCCTGCTGTGACCGTTTTGTATGAGCCTATTATGTCGATTAATAGGTTTGTTCCTGGTGCTGGTTGCCCTGTGGTTGTCCAGATTAACTGGGAGAAGAAGTATATGTTTGCGAAGAGTGCCGAGGCGAAGATCACTGGGAGGTTTGATACGTATAAGAGTTTGATTGGGTATCTGCTGCGGAAGCCTTTGTAACCTGCGTAGGACATTGGCAGTTCTACGCGTATGCCTTCTATGTAGATTATTATCATGAATACGATTATTGTGGCGACGAAGCCTATTAGTGATGGGTAGGATCCAGAGCCGATTATCCAGTCTGTTAAAGTGTATGTGGGTTGTCCCAGCAGGAGCTGGTTTAATGCGCCTACGAAGAGGCCTGTAGGCGGCGCGAAGGTTTGCCATAGAATGGTTTGTGCTACTCCTGCCATTATGAAGAGACTTATGCCGCTTCCCAAGCCCCAGCCTTTTTGGATTAGTTCATCTAGTAGCATTACGATTATTCCTGCGCCTAGTAGTTGTAGGAATACTATTATGGCTGTGGGTCCTGAGAGTTGTCCGTACATACCGCTTATAATGTAGGCGGATGCTTGTATTCCTGTAAGTATTATTGAGAAGGTTTTGCTTGCTACTGTGAATAGGCTTCTGTCTTCTGGGTTTGACATGTCGCATTTTATCATTGCGGAGCCTGCTAGGAGTTGCAGTATTAGTCCTGCTGTTACTATTGGTCCGATGCCGAGTTCCATTAGGGTTCCGCGGTTGGAGGCGAAGATTACTCTTAGTGCGCCGAATTGTTCTTGTACGTTGCCGGAGATTCCGTATAGTGAGATTTCGGACATTACGAGGTATATTATTAGTACTATTGCGGTCCAGAAGATTTTTTCGTTGAAGCTCACTTTTCGTGCGGGGACTTTAATTTCTGGCAGTATTCTTCCTATGGGTTTGAAAAGGTTTAGGAATCTTCCGGCCATTTGTTATTTTTTACTCTCCGGTTTCTTGGGCGGTGGTGATCACTTGTCCGCCTGCTTGTTTGATTTTTTCTTGGGCTGATTTTGAGCAGGATGGAACATTTATGATTAGTGGCTTTGTGGTTTTTCCTGTGCCGAGTAGTTTTGTGTAGCCCATTGCTGTTAAGTCTATGTGTAGCTTTCCTTCTTTTTCTGTTGCGATTTTGGTGGCTATTTCGTCTAGTTTTTTGATGTTTATTGGGTTTTCTTTGCGCTTTAGGCTTTGGGGTGATGTGAATCCGCTTTTGCCGAAGTAGTCAGGTTCGTATGTGGTGACGTAGCTCCATAGGTGTTTGTGGCGTCCTACTTTGCGGTAGCCTTTTGAGCCTGTTTTGCGGTGTTGCCCTACTCTGCCGTAGCCTTGTGTTCTGGTTCCGCGGTTTTTTCTAGTTTTTCTTAGTTTGTGTGGCATTTTCGATCAGCTTCTTGGTTTGTAATTTGTTCTTTTATTGCTTTTTTTAGTTTTATTTCGAGCACACCGTTTTTGTAGGTGGTGTGTATGATGTTTGGAATGACTACTTTTGGTAGATTTAAGCTTTTGTAGTATCTGCGGTCTTTTGTTTTGGCTGATAGTGTGAGTTTTTGGTTTTGTACGCCGATTTTCAGTGTTTCTTTGTTGAATCCGGCTATTTGGGCGATTATGGTTACCCAGTTGCCGTCTTGGAATATGTCGATTAGTGGTTTGGGTTCAGCCCACTTTATTCTTTTGTAGTTTTGTAGGCTTCGGTGTTTTTGTGGGTAAGTGGTTATTGCTTGTTTGTTTTTAGTGTGCAGCGTTTTTGAGCGGGTTATGGCGCTATTGCTGTCATGGCTGTTTAAGTCTAGCCATTTTATGTGTTTTCTACTTCTGCGCCATTTCGTGCTCAATTTTGCTTCGCCTAGATACAAAGGCAATTTTCAAAGTGACATTAAAACGTATCGCAAGGGATATTAAGTTTTTATTTTGCACATTACAGTTGTGGAGTTGATGCTCTGTAGGCGCTATAGCCACCTTATATGCTTTATATTTGAGTTTGTATAGGTGTAGCTTTTGTCGTGTTGTTGGTCAATAGTTTAGTTGTACTTGGACCAGGCAAATTGTGCGGACATATTGAATGCAGTTTTTTATTGAATTCTTGCCTGTGGTTGATGCATTATTTTTAGTGTTCCAATGCTATTATTGTATTAAAGCTCTTGAAGATTTCATGTAGACCTTCAACGACAACATCGGGCTGACGTTTTATTTCTTTAAGATCCCGCAGCGAATAAAACTGAGATGGAACAAAAACCGTTTTCATACCAACTGCTTTAGCGCCTTCCATATCCTCCACGGGGCTATCACCAATGTAAACCGCTTCCGCCGCTTTGACCTGCAACCTTCGAAGAGCAACCTGAAAAATGTATTCATGCGGTTTACGCCATCCAACTTCTTCTGAAACTACAATCGCATTAAAAAAGCGGTTTATTCCCAGTTCCCTGAGACTTGCGTAAATTACCGGCGCATAAGTAAAATTGGAAACCAAACCCAACTTGCAGTTCGCGGCTATCTTGCCTAAAAGTCTTTTCGCATAAGGGCGCAACTCAAGTGTGTCAATGTAATCGCGAAAGAAAATATTAAGCGCTGCCTTAACACGCGGATCATCACTGCTTGCCTCGTAACCAAGCCTACCTAAAGCTTCAGCAACCCAAACAGCATTTGTCACCTCCCGCAACTGTTCATAACGTACAATACGGTATTTCTCGTGAGCCGCACAGTAAGCTGAAAGAAACGCTTCTCGGCTTGTTACAAACCCTGCCTCCACAAGCGCTCGATGCAGCTTTACCCTTGAAGCATCAAGATTGTAGCCACGCGCATTAGTCAACGTGCCAATATAGTCAAGCAGCACCGCTTTGGTTTCAGCCAATTCCAGCTGCTCCTTCAATTATTTCCATGATTTTTTTTGCTAATGTTGTGTTGAGAAGCTTAACCTCGTTGCCTATGGCTTCTTCCACTTGTGAATCATAAGGGACCTCACCCAAGAATGCTACGCCTAAATCTAATGTCTGTTGCCTTATGCTTTGCATTGTATCCATTTTCATGTTTTCCACTACGCCTATAATAGGCACTTTCAGCTCTTGCAAAAGTCGCACCTGTTTTCGCACAGTTTCAAATGCTAACCGAGAAGGCGTGGTGATTATTAAAAACTCTATTCGAGGTACCAATCTAACTAAGTCAAGCACAGCATCGCCCATACCTGGAGGCATATCGATTACAAGATAATCCAGTTGGCTCCACCGTGTAACTGCAAGCAACTCAATTAACGCGTTTGATGTGTCTGCCCCGCGCAACGGTAATGCGCTGTCGCCGCAGTAGTAAATAAGCGACATGTACTCTAATCCCTTCACTGTAGGCGGCACTATACCCTTTTCCTCTTTTGGCTGCGCATCTCGTGCGGTTAGAATTATATGGGTGGATGGACTTGTAAAGTCCAAATCGAAAAGTCCGACTTTGAAGCCTTTTCTAGCTAATGTCAAGGCGAGCACTGTGGCTATGAGACTTTTGCCTACACCGCCTTTGCCTGAGGAAACAGCAATTATTCTGCTTATCCGCTTTAACCGCTCATCTATTATTCCTATTCTCGGATCAACCATGAGCTATCGTGTTCCTTTGACGTTTTTAAGCCATATTCCCCTGCCTTCGGTGATTTCAAAGTCAGGGCTGCCGCATCTCGGGCATTTCACGTAAGTATGCGCAACTTCTGGGACGAAATGTATAGCTTCAACAGTTACTGAATTCATCTTCTGGTCTTTAAAGTGCCACGTGTTGCCACACACCCTGCAACGTATCACTGTTTTTTCACGCGTTACACGGAATTTAGTATTTTTGAAACTATCAGGTTTAAGCTGTGAAAAAGCAAACTTGAGTATATCCACTTCCACCTGCTGCAGTTCACCTATACTTATGGTGACTTCTGTTACGTTGCTTAGTTTTTCTTTTTCGGCAATCCGCGCTGCTGTGGTGATTATTGCCTCAGCTAAAGCCCATTCATGCATAATGTGCCCTAAGTATAGGGCGCAAATTAAACGTATTGCATCCATTTTGCGGATACAGTTGATAATACACCAACCACACAGCAAAAATCATTTTTTCTACACTTTTTGAGATACCCAAGTCGACGGCACTTTGAAATGCTATGTGAATAGTAAATCAATTTTCTGCTAAATTACACTTCATGCGGAGAGGAAACCGCCGTCTACTGCTATGAGTGCGCCATGCACGTAGCTTGATAAGTCGCTTGCGAGAACCAACGCCATACGCGCTATCTCGTCAGGTTTACCCAGCCTGCCCAACGGCAACCGCTGCCTATATTCCAGTCCAGACTGGATTATACCAACATTAAATTTTAACGCTTCCAATGCCAACTTCTTAGTTCCAGCAGTAAAAACCCCGCCAGGCACAAGTGCGTTTATTCTAAAACCATGTCTACCGTACTCCGCAGCTAAAGTCCGCGTAAGCATTAGAACGCCTACTTTGCTTAAACCGTACGGTACCAAATCCTCTTTAAACGGAATTACCGCTTCAACCGAGCCAACGTTGATTATCACGCCGCCCCTCTTAATACGAGACTTTATCATCTGCTGACACATCCACAGGGCCGAATTCAAGTTAATATCCATGACTCTCTGCAAAAAAGCTGCATCAAGCTCCAAAAAATCCTTCATTGGGTATATGCCCGCATTATTTACGAGAATATCTGGCTCTTGTCCAGCGAGCTTATCCCACAATTGCTTTATTTCTGCTTTCTTGCCTAAATCAGTCTTAAAAACGTCTATTTTTACATTCCACTTTGCAAGTTCATCACGAACACCCGCAAGTTTAACCTCATCTATGTCAACAAGCGCCAACTCCGCTCCAGCCTCTGCAAACCTATACGCAATTGCTTTGCCGATGCCTGACGCTGCACCTGTAACTAGCGCCTTCTTCCCGCGCAAAGAAACAAGTTCAGCCAGCGGCTTCAATTTCTTAACCTCTCTTCTCAACATACACCAAAACCACACCTACACTTCACTAACTATAATGCAGACGCCAGAAAAAGCTTATCGCCATAACGCCTTTTTCTACAAAGATTGAATGTTTTGGTGCTCCGGCCGGGATTCGAACCCGGGTCTTCGGCTCGAAAGGCCGGAATACTTGACCGGACTATACTACCGGAGCACTGGACTATACCACTTTTCGAGCCTTCCGAAATCTACTTTCTTTTTCTATATATAGCTACTTGGCCTTTTCTCGCTGTAACGTACATATTCAAGCGTTACTTCTATTAATTTACTTTCCCTCTCAAAGCATAGCCATGCACGATCTAAGTTAAGCCAAGTTAATTTTTTGTGCTAGCGATAGTTTTATATGATGCTAAAAACCTCTTCCAAAAGAGGAAGCGGCACAAATACGATTTAAACCAAGACAAATAAAACTAAAATTAGCCCCTTGGGGAATAAAATGTTATTCAATCTAAAGAAGAAAACGTTTAGTAAAGGCCACGTTCACACCCAAGGCAGAAACACGAAAAAGGATGCAGGTTTAAGAAAAGCGTGCTCATCTTGTTATTTTCAATTTTTCAGGGCGAAAGAAAACGATAACCACACCTACAAAAGAAACATGTCGACTATACTGAGGATTGCTTTCCTTATCCTACTGTTAATAATGCCTTTACTAGCCATAGACGGCAACGGATTAGCCGTTGCACCCTCAAACAACCCGTGGAAAGCAGGTAAAATAGGCGACGAAGCAGACACTTTCTTTGATGACAGCTACGTTCACGAAATACGCCTCTATTTCAACGATCCAAACTGGTACACGACTCTCTACAACGCCCATGATAAGGATCCAGCTGACCCTTACTTTCCAGCACGTTTCGTTTCCCACGGCATAACAATTAACTCCGTAGGAGTACGCTTCAAAGGACTATCATCCTTCGGAGGCAGCTCTTTTCCAGGCGGCGGCAACCAAGGCGTAAAAAAGTCTTTTAGGATTGATTTCAACGAGTACGACGAGAATGGCACCGGTAAAGAAACAACCTTTTTCGGTCTTAAAAAACTCGATCTCAACAATGGTTTTGCGGATCCAACAATGCTTCGTGAAAAGCTGTTCATGGATTTTGCCAGCAGATATGTGGAGACTCCACGCTCAGTATATACGCGCCTGTACATCAATGACCAGTATTATGGGCTCTATCTGGCAATGGAACATATCGATAATACTTTCGTAGAAAGCCGATTTGGAAGAGACGAAGATGGAAACATATACAAAGTCGAGTATGGCGGCACACTTGAATATCGCGGCCCAGATTGGACCCTGTATAATGGCTCCTATGAACTTAAAAACAATGAAGAAACAAACAATTGGTCAGACCTAATTGAACTCACGGATATCCTAACTAATACGCCACTTTCAGAGTTGCCATCACGACTTGAAACGATATTTGATGTGGAATCAGGAATTCGTTTCATTGCATTACTAAGTCTTTTTTCAAACCTAGACTCCTACATTGGCAACGCAAGGAATTATTACCTGTACCACCGCGAAGACACAGGCAAGTTTGTACCTCTGCTCTGGGACGCTAACCTAGCCTTCGGCTCTTTCAGACTACTGCTCCGTCCAGGCGAGGATCCAGCGACACTCGATCCATTTCCACCTCCTACAACGCGAAGCTCTATTGGTCAACCTGCAGGCCGCAACTTAACATTGATAAAAAATATGTTAGCTGTAGAATCCTACAACCGAACTTACCTGCGCTTTATGGCTCAAATGCTACGCGAAGGATTCAACTCAACCTCTGTGAATGCACGTGTGCAGGAGCTCGCATCCATGATTCGCACTTCCGTGTATGAGGATCCAAACTTCCTGTATAACCAGACTGCATTCGAGTCTGGGCTTTCGAGCATCTCTAACTTTGTAGCTACACGCGCCGCCTATTTGGACTCAAGACTTAACGATTTCTCACGGAAAACCGATCTCAAAATTAATGAGTTGATGACTAACAATTTAGGCGTAACCCGAGACCAAGCAGGCGATTATGACCCTTGGGTTGAAATCTATAATTCTGGTCCAGGCAGAATAAATACAAGCGGCATCTATCTAACAGATGAACAAGCTTTTCCAAACAAATGGGCACTGCCGCTGCAGACGCTTAATGATGGACAGTTTATGCTATTGTGGCTTGACAATGAAACTGCAGAAGGCAGCTATCATGCACCATTACGCTTAAACAGCAACGGGGGAAGCCTTTACTTGTTTATGCGCGTTGGTTCAAATTATGTTCTTGTAGACAGCGTCACCTACCCTGCCCTCGTTGAAAACACTTGTTATGGTCGCTATCCTGACGGCGTAGGTGAATGGCTCGAATTGAAAGAATATCCTACACCAGCGCAACCTAACCAGTTGGACGGCATCCCAAACGACCTCTTTATTAACGAGTTTATGGCCGACAACAAGGCATCTGTCCAGAGCCCTGACGGCAAATATTCTGACTGGATTGAACTCTACAACGGCGGCAACAAGGCTGTAGACATCAGCGGAATGTACCTCACAGATGACTTAGCAAATCCCACCACATGGCGCTTCCCGAATGGCACTTTAATAGGAGCAAAAAGTTACCTGCTGGTCTGGGCAGACAAATCAAGTAGCTCCAACGGTTTACACGCCAACTTTGCGCTCGACGCTGACGGAGAAAAAATAGGTCTTTTTGCGAAAGATGGAAAAAGAAACATCGACTACGTAGTTTTTTCTAAACAATTCGACGATGCATCCTACGGGCGCTATCCTGATGGCTCTCCAAACTGGAATTATTTAGCGCCAACCGCTGGCTCTGCAAATCAGCTTGGTCCCCGCTCCGTTGGTCCCACACCTACGCCAACGCCTACACCAAGCCCAACCAGTTCATCTCCAGCTATTTCGTCAAGCTCAACGAGTCAACCCAGAGTTACGCCTTCACCAAGCCCAATTACGACAACTAGTCCGCCACAAACCGCGACACCAACACCAACAGCTGAACCACCCACATGTCCTGAAGCATCGCCAATTCAGACAGCGCAAGGTGGATCTGCCGAATTAAACATGACTGTTTTGTTGACAGTTTTCTTTATGGCAGTTTTTGTAGGTGTTGCTGGGTTAACATTTGTGCTTAAGAAACGTCGGCAATTCTCATAAGACTGGCCTTTATACCTGTAAATTCGGTTTGTAACAGCTAAAAACACCTGTTTCGGCCTATTTTATTATAAATCAGACAATTTTCTCATCTAAATTTAATCTATGCGAAATAAGCTACGTATTCATTTATAAAATTATGTTCTCAGAAGCAGCATTTCATCTTTTCATAGGTGTGATCTGTAGTTCGTTTCTATTAAGCTTTTACTCTTTTTTTAGCCGTCTCTGTATGCGTGCGGCTTTTCTTCTTTTCCTTAAATAAAGATGCAGGTATCTGCTCAATAATCTCGCTGATAAACCGTGTTGTCTTTTCCAGTTGTTCGACCCTTTTTTCCAAGTCATTAGTGAAAATTTTTCCTTCTATTCTGTTTGCAGATCTGAACATTAATAACATTTTGAATATTTCGGCAATTGCCTTTTCCTGCTCCTTTATTGTGGCTGGTTTTATGCCTACGCAGATTAAAAGCAAATCCACGTAGTACTCCTTGATTTTCAACTCGGCACTTACTGTATGGTCCACAGGAAAAGGTATGTGCAACGGCGTTTTCTTGCTGAGTTCCAAGGCTGTTGGAAAGCGAATGATTATGTTTCCATTTATCCAAGCGGAAATAAATGCCTTAACTATTCTCTTCACGTCTTCCTGCGAAAAAAGTGCTGCTGTCTCTTGATCTTTCGGAATTACAACTTTTTTATCGCTGCTGCTGTTGTTTTTTGCATCTTTTTCCGTTAGGACTCAACCTCAATGGAAACGCTATTTTACAATTTATTGTGATTCGCCGTTTTAAGTATAACGTAATAAATTATCTTGTCGCCTTAATAGTTAGTAGGAGATTTTTGCAACTGAAGGAATTTTACCCAGAATTTTAGCTGTGGCTTTCTCGACTTTCTCACGGTTCTCCGTTGTCGTATAAACACGCAGAATATTGATGAAACCTTTGAGCGTTTCAAAGATTTTTGAAATTTCACTTAAGCGATAGAGTGTCTTTGTGCCTCCTCCTTGAGTCTTGCTAAAAACAGGGATCTCCATGTTCTCCATTAGCGCAGAATGATGATAGGGCACAGAAGGCACCGTAGGCACATCAATAACGACGGTATCAATAGCAACACCTGCTTCACGCGCGATTTCCGCTTGAACCTGCTGCCTGTATGCTTCGCGGCCAAAAATATTTGACACCATTGTGTCCTTCTCATAGAAAGTACGTTCATAGGCGCACTTTAACATTTTTCGATTTTCTAAATCCGAGATGAGCTGCCGCGATTTACTACAGTTTTTAAGTGCTGACCAGACCGTGTAGTCATCCATCGCTAAGTAGTCTTCAGGCGTTTTGAAACATGTTAGTCCAAGTTCATCGTTCGCCTTTTCCATAGCCATTGCGAGCATTATCTGGGCGGCCCTGCCTACACGGTGAAAGTAAATGCTCTTAAAAGATTCAATGCGTGCTATTATAAATGACTCTAAAGCCGACAATGCACCTAAGTCAACAGCTAAATTCTCCTCAAACACGTCCAGAGCATGTATCAATCTGAACACGTCGATGAAACCATATTCTGCGCCTGTGTGAAATGTATCGCGCACAATGAAGTCTTGTTTGTCCACATCCACGGCGCTGCTTATCACTTGATCCATGAAAGCTTTGCCCTGTTTGTGTAGTTTTCCTACGGCCAGTTTTGCCACTTCTGAAGGCGTATAACCCATACGGGCAATTTGGTCGCTGACCTCGCTTTTTTCGATGATCCACGAAGTGATATCTTCATGCGTCTTATCTAACTCACGTATTAGCAATTGCTCAAAAACATGCGAGAAGGGACCATGACCCACATCATGTAGCAACCCTGAAATTCTCAGCATATCCGCTTCATCGTCAGTTATGATCTGAGAAACATGCGGGTTCTCTACGACTTTGCCTGCTAGATACATAACGCCGACGCAGTGTTCGAAGCGTGTGTGATTCGCGCCTGGGTACACGTATTCAGAACCGGCCAGTTGCCGAAGTCGTCTCAACCGTTGCACTGGATATGAGTCAATGATAGCTTTTTCATTTTCAGTTATGTACACGTATCCGTGCACGGGATCCTTAATTTCGCCCCAATATGCTTTTGGCATTTTATAGGCGCCTCAAGATTTTGCTAAGTTATATTTATGTGTCCCCTTAATAATGTGTAACCTAAAATTAGCGAGTTGAAAAATTGCATAAGAAAGGATTATTCATTTGTATTGAAGGTTTGGATGGTTGTGGTAAAACTACACATGCAAAATTACTGGCAAAAAGGTTGCGGTTAAGCCATGGCGCGGTTTACACTGCTGAGCCAAGTCGCGGCAAAATCGGCGTCTTCATCAGGAAAAGCTTTCTCTATGGAGAAAAAAGACTCTCTAGCTCAGTGGAGGCATTGCTCTTCGCGGCTGACCGCTTAGAACATGTTCAACGTGAGGTACTTCCTGCATTACGAGAGGGCCGATTGGTAATCTCTGATAGGTATATTTATTCATCATTAGCGTATCAAGGCGCTGCTGGTTTGAGCATAGACTGGATTAAAAAAATAAACGAGTATGCACCTTGTGCTGACTTGGCGGTTTTTATTGACGTTGACCCGCAAGTAGCATTGCAAAGGCTGAAGCGTAGGCACTCTGTAATGGAGAACCTATCAACTCAGCAGAAAGTGCGTGAGATTTATCTAAAGTTTGTAGAGCAAGGGGAACTTGTCCGTGTTGACGGCAACAGGTCTAAAGCTGAAGTTGCAGCAACGTTATTTGGGCTTGTACGCCGATTTCTGAAGGACAACGGTTAATCAATGATTGTGGGTTTCAGGACTTTTTTGGTGAATTTTTTATTTATTTCGTTTACAATGAAAATAGAGAGGTCCTCAGGTGAGACATAACGCGGCCCACGTTCAGAGCATATTCGCATTTCCACTACTGTTTCACTGAACGTGAAACGTATTAAGTAGTAATCAAATTTCATTGGTGTCTCCTTCTCTTCTTTCTTTCTGTAATAGCGAATAACACAAAAAAAATCCAGTACTTGAAAAGGTTTCTTTCTAATCTCAACCAATACTTTTTTTGCTTCTTCTGCGTCTAAATAGTTAAAATTTTCATCCTCAGCTATACCCAACTCAAAAATAACAGTAGACTGAGGTACAGTAGGGTTAGCAACTTGTTCAAAGGTTAAAGGTTTGCGGTTTATTTCGCTAAGCGCTGTTATTAGTCTTTGTTGCAGACTCCTGAGTGAAACAGCTAAGGTAAAACTCTCGATCCTGTGAATATGCATAGGGAAATTTCTGTAAAATCCAAGCATAACCAGCGATTTTTCCGCTTCACGTTTTCTTCATTTTCCGAATCTTGTCGAGGCTGTCTAAAAGCTCAGAAAGCGCGGTGCTTAATTTCTGCAGTTCATCTACATTGTCCGTTTGCTGAATCTTGCTTTGCAAATCCTGGATTTTAGTCAGAAGGGTAGCCTCAAGCTTACTCATCGCTGTATCCGCTGTTTCTTGGACTTCGTCACCTTCTTTTACAACAACAACTTTCTTCTCGCATCTAACACACCAGAGCACGCCATTCTTAAGCCTGAAAAGCGGCGAAGCACAAGCAGGACAAGCAAGTTCAGTTAAAGTTGCGCCTTGCCGCAATAAGTCGGCCATACGTTTAATGTGAATATCCATTGTTTTTTCTTGCATCGTGAACCCCAAAGTAAATACGTATCAAAGCTTATATAACTTGATTACTGCGCTATTGATAGGTGGTTGGTTATGGTGCGCAAGAAAAAAGCTGAAGAATACGAAGAAAGAATAAAACAGGCGCTTGTCGTGCTAGGCGAAGTTTCAGAAGACAATACTACACCCAGAAACATCAGACGCGCAGCAAAAGACGCTATGAACGCACTACAAACAGGTGAATACACGCCAGCAGTACGAGCATCAAACGCCATCTCCCTCCTAGACGAGATTCTGCAGGATCCGAACATGCCGCCATACACGCGGGTTAAACTATGGAATGTAATGAGCTTTATTGAAGCCATAAAAGATTAACTGGGGGCATATAAGACTACTTTCGCTTCCTGAACACTCTGGCTCCATCTATTTCTGCAATGTATTCAAAGCCTACTTCGAGCAGTTTGCCGGCTTCGTCCAGGTTGTGCGCGACTTTCACGTGGAATTCGACGTCTGCGTTCTGGAACAGGGCTTTTTCTAGGTTGATGTAGATCAGTGTGTTTCTGAGGTCTCTGTGGCCGAGAAGTTGCTGGATGTGCAGGATGTCTTTGGTTTTGTGGTATTCGATCGCGGGTTTTCAGTGGCGGAATGTGTGTACGCCGTTTTCTTTTATCTTCTTTTCTTTATGGTTATGGCGGCTAGTGTTATGGTTGTTGTTGCTGCCAGCACCGTGACTATGATTATGTCAGTTGGTAATGGTGAGGGCTGAGTTGTTGACGTTGACGAATGCCCTGAACTGTTCTGCGTTGATGTGGGCGATCGTGCTGGGTTGCCCGTTGATGCTCGCCCTGAACCGCCTAAATAGCCGTATGTCATGCAGTAAGCGATTTCTTTGGTGTCTCCCCAGATGCCGACTTGAATGCCGGCAATGTTGCCTATGGGTTTACTGAAATAGAATATTATTTGCCAGATTGGGTAGGGTAGAGAGTGAGGGGATTTCTCGTCGTGTTGCCCATGTTTATGCCCGTGTTTCCGGAGAGAAGAGCGTTATTCAAGTTGTTGTAGATTTGCCCAGGTATCATGGGAAGTCCTACATCTGACCTCATTTGTGACCAGTCAGGTTTCACCTCTGTTGTGACATTGTTTTCATCAGTTTGATGCAGAGTTAGATTGAGACTGTAAGCCTTGGCTACATCCCATGCTATGCTTGTGGCTTCCTCTTCGGCGAGGACGCTGAAATTTCCAACACTGTAGAGGTTCCATGAATCCCAAAAAACGAAAGTGCCCGATCCAAAGTTCATTCCGAAATATTTGTTTTTAACATCAACACCATTTATGGTGTACCAAAAGCCAATGCCTGTTTGCAATACCTCAAGCTTCATGTCACCTGAAGCCGCGTTTGCAGGGGTAAAATCGCTTATCTTATTGAAGTTACTCGAATACTCGTCAGCCGGAGGCACGTCTGGAACATTGCGGAGCAAGTTTAGGGCTGCAGCAATGTCCACAGCGTTTATACCGTATTTCTGGGCGAAGATCTGATACCTTTGGAGAATATTTCTCGATTCTACAAGTGCATTAGTTGACGGTTGCACTGCATAGACTAAGCGCTGCAGTAACCATTCATACGCGAACACTGCCATGGCTAAGCCTATTATCAGCGTTAGCAACGTAAAGAAGACTTTGAGTTCGTAGGTTTCCACAACATAATGCAACGCAAGCTAACAGTGTGGAACAGTTGTGCTGCACAAAAACAATCGGAACTTTTAACTCATTATTTACTATTTTTAATGAACCAAAAAATATCGTAGTTCAAATTTCAGTTATTTATTGTTTTACTAGCGATATAACTATTACCTCAACTGCTGATTAACAATAACGTTGTATCTATCTCTGAAAACCATCAAAGTCCGGTTTATTGTGCATATTTGTTTTTCTCAATTTATTGGGAAATCAGGCGGTTCTTTTCTAAGTAATGATAGGGAAACTTGGGTAACATATAGAGTAAAATTCTTCACTAAGAGATATATGCTAGTAGTTACATCTAACTTTGGGTTTCCAGAAGGGATGTGCCCATTGAATTACGATGTGATAATCGTTGGTGCAGGTCCAGCAGGCATCTTTTCAGCACTGGAACTCACAGAAAAAAACCACCTAAACGTCTTACTGCTCGACAGAGGTTTGGATATAGACCAACGCAAATGCCCCTCAAGCCGCGGCTTTGACTGCCAACACTGCGAGCCATGCTCTGTGCTTTCAGGATGGGGCGGCGCAGGCGCCTATAGCGATGGAAAACTCACGTTATCCACCGAAGTAGGTGGCTGGCTCAACCAGTACGTTTCACTTAAAGAGTTTGAAGCATTAATAAAATACGTTGATGACGTTTATTTGAAGTACGGCGCAAATCCACAAATTTACGGCGAAGACACAGAGAAAGTTGACGAAATAGAACGAAAAGCTTCTTTAGCTGGTCTAAGGTTGATCCGCCAAAAAATCCGACACATGGGCACAGAAAAATGCGCAGAAACGCTAAAGCGGATGCGGCGTGAATTAGAAGGAAAAATCACATTTCAACCAAGAACAGATGTAAAAAGCATTATCATAGAAAACAACACAGTTAAGGGCGTGAAAACATCTGCAGACGAAAAAATTTACAGTAAATACGTCATAGTAGCACCAGGCAGAGGCGGCGCAGAATGGCTTCAAACAGAAGCCCAACTGCACGGCTTGAAAACGGTAAATAACCCTGTTGATGTAGGCGTAAGAGTAGAAGTATTAGCCTCAGTTATGGAAGAACTAACAAAGGTGCTTTACGAGCCAAAGTTCATCTACCACTCCAAAGCTTTCGACGATCAAGTACGCACTTTCTGCGTTTCACCCTACGGTGAAGTAACTACGGAATCCTATGACGGCGTATTAACCGTGAACGGACAAAGTTACGCTGAAAGAAAAACAAAAAACACCAACTTCGCCATCCTTGTAAGCACTTCATTCACTGAACCATTCAGGGAACCAATAGCCTACGGAAAATACGTCGCACGACTTTCAAACCTACTAAGCGGAGGCGTCATGGTGCAACGCTTAGGCGACCTAGTTTTAGGTAGGCGCTCAACTCCTGAACGAATTGCCCGCAGCGTAGTCACACCCACATTAAAGAACGCCACGCCAGGAGATCTCAGTTTCGTTTTACCATATCGCTATTTAGCAGATATCCGTGAGATGCTTCAAGCGTTAGATGCTATAGCACCAGGAGTCCATTCAAGAGACACTCTTCTTTACGGCATAGAAGTCAAATTCTACTCGTCACACTTGGAGTTAAGCAACAATTTGGAAACGCGCATCCACAACATGTTCACAATTGGCGACGGCGCAGGCGTTACACGCGGATTAATTCAAGCTTCTGCTTCAGGTGTTATAGTGGCAAGAGAAATACTGCGAAGAGAAAAACTGAAGGCGTAAGGCAAACATGGTAGTGGCTCATGCAATTAAGTGCTCAAACTGCGGTGCACCTGTGGAGTTCACGCCAGGCGAGATAGTGACCACATGCAAGTACTGTGGTTTTACCACAATCGTGGAAACTGGTAAAGCTTTCACTTTTGAGCACTCGTTGTTGCTAAATAAGTACAATGAGAATAATGTTGAGACGCCTATACGCGAGTGGATGCGTTCAGGGTTCTTGAAGCCTGCAGATCTCGAAAGAAAATCCAAGATCATCGATAAACGTTTGATTTATTTGCCTTTCTGGGTGATCTCTGTACAGGCAAAAACTGTCTATAAGGGCATTTTCGAAAGGATAACGCCGGCCGTAGTGAAGGATGGCATATTAGAAAAAGAGTATAACTGGCTTATATTGGCAAGAGAAGCATCTGCTTTCCCAACAAGGGAATATAATGTGCCCTTAGAAGGAAAAGTTAATTATGACTTCAGAAAAATTGAGGGCTACGCGCAAGTTTTGAACAGCGAAATTGACCGCGATGAAGCCGTAAACCTAGCTAAACAGCAAATTGAAGCGCACCATCGTTTTCTTCTCCAGCAGGAAGTGGATAAAATTCTGGAGGCACGCTTCGAGTTTAACGTTAAACAGGCAGTTTACTTGCATGCGCCAATATGGTTCATCAAATATGAATACAGAGGCAAAGGTTATTCTCTGTTGTTGGATGGCGCCACAGGCACTGTTGTGAAAGGAGAAATCCCGCAGAAAGGTTTCGGAATATTTTAACTAAAATTTTAAAAGCGAGGATCCAGAACCATAATAGATAGGGCGTGCACCATCGGAGACAAGTGACATGGAACATCATCAGAATTCTAAGCATTTTGACTATAATGTAGGCGCAATTATCACAGTGCTTGTTTCCATCGGCGCAGCTGCCATAGCTTATAGTTTAATTTTGCCGTTCAATTTTTTCAGTCTCCCTGCATGGATCTTCTGCCCATTAGGCGCCTATACAATAGTCTACGCTTTAAAAGGTGGCGGCGAATCCGCCTACTATCTAGTGTGGGGCACCATACTATTCGCAGTTGGCCTCGTATCAGGATTCTATACGGTGATAAACCCGTTTGTTATATTAGGTGTTCTGGCAATCGTTATAGCCATCATAGGTATCTTGTTATACCAGAGGAGTAAAAAATGAGTGGAAAAGACTATTTGGGAAAGGTACGCGGAGAACGTGGGCTTCTGGAAAAAATTATGGGGTATATCCCAGGCTACAGAGGCTACAAAGAAAAAGAGCTCCGCAGAGAAAGTGACCGTTTAGTCCGAATGGAAATAGTTAACATGCTTAAAGCCGCAAAAACCACTTTTAGAAGAGCATTTACCAGCCCTTCAGCATTGCAAAAGCTTGCAGGAGATGACGCTTACCGATTTGACACTTTCAATGCTAGACTTGACAGAGTTACTCAACGCATAGACAGGGCGGTCGCAGGCTACGCTGGCATGTTTGACGCAGTTAAAGTGAAAGAAGATAAGCTTGACGCTGTGGTTCAGCATGATGCGGTTTTGATAGAAAAAGCAGAAGCAGTAAAAAGCAATGTTGAAAAAGTTGTTAATATTCCACCAGCAACAGAAGACTGGCGAACATCAATGGACACTTTGATATCGCAGGTTGAAGAGTTGGACAGGATGATTGACGAACGGTCAAGTCTTCTCAAGGGACTAGAAGGTGGAGCATGAAATGCCTAAGGTAATCGAGTGGACTGGAATCCGAGAAAGCGACATAGTTTGGAAATACCCTAATGAAGAAATTGCATGGGGCGATAACCTCGTTGTTCACGAGTACGAAGCAGCTGTTTTCTTCAGAGACGGCAAAGCTTATGATGTCTTCAGAGCAGGGCGCCATGTCTTGTCAACGGCTAATTTACCGTTGCTGACGAAACTTTTCTCAAAACTCGCCGGTTTCGATAAGGTTCCGTTCAGGGCTACAATTGTTTTTGTTTCGCTGAAGCAATTCCAAGGTAAATTCGGGGCGCAAGGACAAACAAAGGAGCTTGCTCCATTAAAGTTCTACGGCGGTTTCTGGTTCAGAGTTGAAGAGCCAAACCTCTTCGTTAATGAAGTTGTGGGCGGACAAGGCACGTTCACAACAGATGGGCTGCAGAACTTTCTAAGAGGCTACTTCAATGAGCGTTTAATTGACACTCTGAGTCAGTACTCGCTTGCGGATGTTTATGGCAAACTGGACGAGACAAGTTTACTTTCGAAGAATGTGTTGTTTGATGCTTTCTCACGGATTGGTCTTGAACTTATAGATGTGAAGTTTGAAGGTATCGACACAACCCCTGAATGGCGTGACAGGCTATTCTACATTAAAACAGGCGTAGGTGCCGCAGAGGTTCTCAGAATGGAAACTGTGCAGAAATCAACTGAAAGCTTATCCAAAAGTTCAGGCGCAGCGGTGGGCGCTGGTGCAGTGATTCTTCCGCAGATGTTCCAGCAACCAGCGGTTCAAGCGCCAGCGCAGGTAATGGTGCTCTGTCCAAAGTGTAACTATCAGAATCCACAGAACGCAAAGTTCTGCAGCAACTGCGGCGCACCAATGCAGGCGCCATCTGGCGTGCCTTGTCCTAAATGTGGCACAGCAAACGCTGCAGGCGCAAAGTTCTGTTCCAACTGCGGCAACCCTTTACAAGCTACAGCAAAATGTCCTTCATGCAATGCTGAGGTTCAAGCAGGCGCCAAGTTCTGCCCGAACTGCGGAGCCAAACTCTAATTTTCTTCTCTTTTTTAGCATTATAAGCACAATTGTTGCTCCATGCAGAAAATTAATGATTATTAATTGTTGGCTGCTGTAATGTTTTTATTGTTTACACGTCGTTTATCCAGTGGAGAGTTAGATTTGCAATGAACAAGACGTCTATCGGCCGCGGCACATGGTACGACATGATGGCTCATAAAATAGTCACACGCGAGCGTAAGCTGGGACGGAGTCTAGAAAAAGTTCGAACAGAAATGGGATTAGGCGCCTCAGGTTTTCCACACATTGGAAGTCTCGGCGACGCCGCGCGCTCTTATGCGGTAACCTTAGCCTTGAAGGATATGGGCATCGACTCGGAGCTTATCGCCTTTTGCGACGACAAAGACGGATTGCGTAAGGTCCCAGTTGGGCTGCCGAAAACTTTAGAGAAATATCTGGGATTTCCAGTATCCAGTATACCCGACCCTTTTGGCTGCCACGAAAGTTATGGCAGGCATATGAGTTCACTCTTGCTTGATGCCCTAGATAAATGCGGGATGCAATACACTTATTTTTCTGCAAAAGAAGTATACGAGCGCGGCTTGCTACTCGATGAGATTCGAACGATACTGTTAAACGCGCAAATGGTCGGCGAAATCGTAAAAGAAGAAGTTGGTCAAGAGCGCTACACAGAGGTATTGCCTTTCTTTCCGGTGTGCGAAGAATGCGGTCGCATCTACACCACCAAGGCCTTAGAATATCTCCCAAAAACAGACAAGGTTCTCTACTCCTGCGAAGGTTTAGAAATCAGAGGCAAATTTATTGCCGGCTGCGGCCATAAAGGCGAAGCAGACATTGCCCGTGGCGAAGGCAAATTAAGTTGGAAGAGCGAGTTCGCTGCGCGTTGGAAGGCGTTAGATATTAGATTTGAAGCTTACGGCAAAGACATAGCTGACTCGGTGCGGATAAATGATCGAATCTGCCGTGAAATTCTCAAGTGCGAACCGCCATCGCATGCACGTTACGAAATGTTTTTAGATAAGAGTGGACGGAAGATTTCTAAGTCTTCGGGTAACGTTTTTACTCCACAGGTCTGGTTCCGCTACGGATCGCCGCAAGCCTTGCTTTTGCTTATGTTAAAGCGTTTCGTTGGAACGCGAACGCTTGATGTTTCAGATATTCCTGCTTACATGAATGAATTAGACTATCTTGAAGAGGTATATTTTGGTAAGAAAAACGCTAAAGATGAAAAAGAACTCGTCAAGCTTAAGGGCTTATATGAGTACTGCTGGGTTCTAAAGCCACCTTCTAAGCCGAGTATTCATGTGCCTTACAATTTGTTGACGTTTTTGGCTAAAATGGCACCTAAAGAGCGCGCAACAGAGTTTATCGAAGAAAAACTGCGAAGCTATGGTTATCTGCAAAAAGACCAGCATGCCGATGAGGACATGAAACGGCGGATTGAGTACGCGTTTAACTGGGTGCGCGACTTTGAGGAGATTACAGAAACCGCCGTGGCGCTTTCAAATGAGGAGAAGGCCGCCATCACTGAGTTGATAAAAGCCTTGGAAGTTGAAAATGAGCCAGAGACGATACAGACAGCGATTTTCAATGCGGCAAAGAACAATAACTTGCCGCCCAGTGGCTTCTTTAAAACACTTTATAGAATACTGATAGGTGCACCTCAAGGACCACGACTGGGGCCATATATATTGGCCATGGGAAAATCTAATGTCATCTCTGCTCTGCAAAGATCGTTATCCAGATAGTAAATCTGCGGACAGTACGTGGTTAATTATTCTGTTATACATCCAAAACCAGGACATAGCAAGTCTCACTAACCTATAGTGCTGTATGAGCCATCGGTTATTTCAGCAACTAATCAGCAATCTCATGAAAGAGTGACGTGTAAGCTATGTTTCTGCAGTTCTGCCTTTAATGAATATGTTTATTAGATAGATTAACGGTTTAGTGCGGATTAGTGGTGCAAGTTGAGGGATTGCGTTCACAAAAGGCGATTGCGTTCATTGGCAACGAAGCCTATAAACGCTTAAAATCGAAAACTTATTCTACATTACGCATGTTTCCTCAAATACGCACGCGAATTTTCCTACAAAATATTGGATCGCGTGTAGAAGCACCTGTAAATTTGTTGATAAACAGAGAAGGTGATGAAAAGTGGAGAAAGTAAAATTTGCCATACCAGCGGGCTCTTTAGCGAAAGCAACATTTGAAATACTGCAGCGTTCAGGATACAAAGTCACAGGTCAAGAACGCACCTACAGACCAACAATTAATGACCCAAAAATCGAATTGAAAATCCTAAGACCACAAGAGATACCGGTGTTCGTCAGTGAAGGCTTGCAAGACGTAGGCATCACGGGACAGGACTGGATTAAGGAGACATGCGCAGACGTAGAAGTTCTTGAGAACCTTGAATACGGCAAAATAAGGCTGGTAGTAGCAGTACCAAAAAGCCTAAGCGGAACAGACTCGGTGTCCAGCATAATGGATGCTATTTGGAGCAAAGGAAAAAACGTTCGCGTATCAACAGAATACTTGAACATCGCAGCAGAATACGTAAAGAACAACCCAGCCTACAAAAAACGCTTTGGTAATTTGGAACCTCTAGTGGTAACGCCATGGTGGCGTAAAGGCGAAAACCCACGAGCAAAAATATTTTTGTCTTTCGGCGCCACGGAAGCTAAGCCGCCTGAAAACGCGGATTTCATTATCGACGTAACTGAGACAGGTTCTACAATGGAGCAGAACAACCTGCGTATAATTGAAACGGTAATGCAGTCTTCAGCTGTGCTTATCGCTAACAAGAAGGCGTTGCTTGAGCCTGAAAAGAAAGAGAAAATCTACGACATTATGACTCTGCTAAAAGGCGTAGTAGATGGTGCAAAAAGGATTCACATATTCGTAAATGTGCGGAAAGATAATCTCCAGTTGCTCCTGAAAGATTTACCTGCCTTAAAGAATCCTACAATAGCGCCTTTAGCTGATGAAAGCTGGTGCTCAGTTAACACAATAATTGAAAAAGACCAGTTGATCGAACTGTTGCCTAAAATCCGCAAACTTGCACAGGGCATAGTTGTTTACGAGCCGCGGCAAGTTTTAGCTTTGGACAACGTGAAACGGAGAGAAAACGGATGCGCAACCAACTCCGTTTGAGACGCTGGAGCATTACGGATCTGCCGAAAAACTGGTTTCAAAGATCACAGACTGCTGATGAAACACTAATAGAGAATGTAAAATATATAATAGGTAAAGTTGCAGAAAAAGGTGACGCTGCACTAATCGAGTTCACAGAAAAATTTGACAAAGTCAAACTGGGCAGAGAAAGTCTCAAGGTTAGTCGAGAAGAAATTGCAGCAGCCTACAACAGGGTCAGCAAACAACAAATTGAAGCACTCGAACTAATAAAAAACAAAGTCACAGCCCTCGAAAATTGCCTCTTAGAACACATTAACATCGAAACAACGACGCAGGGAATCAGGGTTCGGTGTGTATTGCGGCCCCTCGAAAGCGTAGGGTGCTATGTGCCTGGTGGGCAAGCAGCCTATCCTAGTTCGGTCGTTATGACCAGTGCGCCAGCTAAAACTGCCGGCGTACCAAGAATTGTAGTTTGTACGCCCCCCAACGT
>JAWBOE010000013.1:0-37295 GCA_038826755.1 Bathyarchaeia archaeon
CCTGTTCAAGATACGCAGTTCAGATGCTTCTTGGGCTATTGCATGGGCTATGGCTTTGGCTGCGCCGCCTGCTCCCAGCAGGAGCACAGTTTTCCCGTTCAAATCCACGCCACTTGCCTTTAGTGCTCGCAATGCACCTTCACCGTCAGTGTTAAAACCATAAAGTTTGCCGTCTTTGTTGAGGATCGTGTTGGCTGAGCCGAGGAACTTCACTGTTGAATCTATCTTGTCTAAGTAGGCGGTAACAGCGGTTTTGTGGGGCATAGTCACGTTTAAGCCGCGGACACCTAAACTCCGTATGCCACGTATGGCATTTTCTAAGTCTGCTGCTTGAACCCTGAAAGCCAAATAGATGTAGTCTAGTTTCAAGTGGCTAAATGCGGCGTTATGCATCGCAGGGCTTAATGTGTGCTGTATGGGATCGCCGATGACACCGCACACTTGGGTTTTTCCTGAAATCACCATTTTCACTGTAGCCCCAAAAGTGCGTAAACAGTTCGCATCTCCTGGATGGTCATCTGCCCAGGAGCGGTTTCGTTTCCACGTTCAAGCGCGGCGAAGATAAAGTAGCCGCCGAAAAGTGGTGATAAAAGCCTTGAGATTTTGCCGAGTTCACCCATTGCAAAACACACAATCTTCGCTTGCTTGTAAACTGTCGCAGTAAAATTTAGCAGTGTCAGGTTATCTTTCACGTGCTTAGCGGTTGTCACTATTTTGCACACATCAGCGCCGCTGGCAATTTCCAAGTCTAAAACCCTGTTTAACTCAGCAATACAGGGAGTTTCGGCGAAGTCGTGAAAAGAAACAATAGTCTTGGTGCCCAAGCTTTTCAGTTCTTTTACAGTTTCGTTCAGCTTCGCATCCGCCAAATCAATGTCCACATACTTAAAACCGCCTTTCGCCGCCTTAAACAGTAGACTTCGCTGTTCAGTTTCGGTTCCAGAAAACTTGCCGTGGCAACTTTGAGGTTTGCAAGTGGCGATCTTGGGAATTTTACCATGGGCAGCCAAATCAGAAAGTTTGCTGTGATCCTGAAAGCAGTCCAAGCGCACTTCAACAAAATCTGCGTGTGCGTCTTCCGCTTTCTCAATCAAGTACAGTGCTTCTGTTGTGGTTTTCGGCAAAATGGAAACGCATATTCTAGGCGTCACCGTTCTATCACCCTTTCGTCAGCTACAGGTACGCCGAAGTGTCTGCCGCCTCTCGTACACATGTGAACTAAAACATCATCGCCTGTCTTGAGCTCTGTCACAGGTTTTGAACCGTTAGCAGTTACGAGGTGAATAGTTTCAGCGTTCTGGAGAATAACTTTAACTTTTACACCCTCAGCTTCCGCTTCTATCAGCAGCAATGGTCGAAACTCGATTTTTGCTCTGCCAACATTTGTGCGGCGAACTTTGCCTTCTCGATTGGCTATAAGCACTTCGTCGCCTGCTTTAAGCTCTGATAAGTACCGTGTGTTCTGCATTGAAGCTAAAACGTAGTTGGAGGAGGCCCCAGCGTTGACTCTGAAAGGGCGTGGTTGCACGTACGGGTTCTCATGTACCTCAGCTTCTACGAGGAAAAGTCCAGCAGATTGGCAGCCAACCAACATGCCTTCGCCATCAGTCATCAAGTCGCATGTGTCTACGCAGACGCGTGCACCCATATCGATTTGCTTTAATGTAGTGATTTTCGCAGTTGTTAACGTGATTTTGGGCCTTTGCTTTTTGACTAAAGCAATGGTTTTCGCGAGTTCGTTAGAATCGGTTGTTTTCAGTAAAACGCCGTCTGTGCCCAGTTCTAATGCCTCTAAAACCAGTTTTGCCTCTTCTGCGTTTATGACCTCGGCGATTAGTTTGCCTTTGCCGCTGATGCGGGCGATAAGGTTTTCTATGGGGATGACCCGCCAGTCCATACAATTGAGGATAATATAGTCCACAGAAAGTTCCGCTGCTTTTACAGCTTCGTTCTCATCTTCTTTGCCTTTTATGCTTACTCTTAATGCAACTTTTTTGCCTTCCCGCTTTAGTTTCAGAATTTTGTCCCTGTCAAAGCTGCTGAGAACGTTTATGCTGCATGTGCCTGAAGGACTGCGAGCTTCTGTGCCTTCAAGTATGAAATCGCAAGTTTCAGAGAGTTTCAGTAAATTGTTTCTTTCAGTTGCTGTAACTGTTTGTGTTATTTCGAGCCAGAGTTCTTTCATTGCTGTTCGCCTAGAATTTTCTGTGCTTGCTCAACTGAGGCGTTTTCGTGGATTATGGCAGCAAGCGCTTTAACCATCAACGTGGGGTTTTCGTGTTGAAACACGTTTCTTCCGATAGAGAGGCCGGCGCCTCCAGCTTTTAACGAGTCATGCACCATCTGCAGGAGTTCCAGCGTGGTTTTGCATTTGGGGCCACCTGCAATTACTACTGGTGCTGGGCAGCTTTCTATGACTGTTTTGAAAGTTTCTATGTCGCCAGTATAGTTTGTTTTGATGATGTCTGCGCCGAGTTCTGCACCTAAACGGGCTGCATGCGCTACTGCATCTGCGGCGTGTTCGCTTGCTATCTTGGGACCACGTGCATACATCATGGCTAGCAGCGGTATGCCGTAAACATCGCATTGGTTAGCGACTTTGCCTAGTATGGTAAGCATTTTGTCTTCGTCTTGGGCGCCCACGTTTATGTGCACAGAAACCGCGTCTGCTCCGATGCGAATGGCTTCAGCCACTGTGCAGACTTGGACTTTGTTGTTAGCGTTCGGAGTGAGCGCTGATATAGCCGAAAGATGCACTATGAGTCCTGCGTTTCCCGCGTCAACGCGTTTAGCTATGCCCTTATGCACTATGATGGCGTCTACGCCGCCTTTCAGCAGTTGGTTGACTATTTCCTGCATATTGACTATGCCTTTGACTGGCCCTATGCTGACGCCGTGATCCATTGGGACGATGACGGTTCGGTTATCTGCTTGAAATATTCTTTTTAAGCGTCGTGTTTTTCCTTCATTCATATTTTTTTTCTCCTTTTTACCTTGGCTTTAGTGTTGAGGGTTATTGTGTTGCCCGTTGTTGAGGGCTTTTTTGATGAGTTCCAATGTGGTTTCTTTTTGGTTCCAGTCTACGAAGAGCAGAATGCTTGATGCGATTGTGAGTATGCCTGAAATGTTTATGTTGTTTATGCGGAGGGCTTCAGAGATTTTTCCGATTATTCCATGCGTTTCTTCCAGTCCAACGCCACTGATTTTTAGGAATACTAGGTCTTTTTTCACCGCCATAGCCAAGGCTTCTTCATGATTCAGTACTATGTTATGTGCTTCGTTGAAAAGTTTGTCAATTTCCTTCTCTTGGGAAACGTACAGTATAGCTGAGTTCGTGTTCATGCTCATGCCAAGCAATGTAGCGTGTGTCTTTGCTTTTTCCATTATTTTGCTTATAATCATTGGATTTTCAGATAAACGATTTCCTAGAACCGTTATTTCAGCTATTGGCGAAGGATAAGCAATGTCAACGCCGAGCTCAGTGGCTAAAGCGCCTGTGATTATTGTGCCTTCTTTGGTTAAGTCGCCGTGTGCGTGGTGAATCACTCGAACATCGATATTTTTGGGTTTGTACTTTAGAGCCTTGCTGTGGATGAATTTGGCGCCTGAATCAGCTAAACCCACAAGTGTGCTGACATCGATTTTAGCTAGTTTTCGTGGCGCTGCAACGATCTTCGGATCGCCTGTCATTATGCCCTCAGCGTCTGTTACTAAGACCACTTCGTCAGCATCCAACGCTTCAGCAAGGATAAATGCCGTAGTGTCACTGCCGCCACGTCCCAAAGTTGTCACCTTACCGTCCGCTGTTCTTCCAACGAAACCAGCGATAACGGGTATTGTGCCATTTTCAATGAGGGGCAGCACGAATTCTTTTATTCGCTTTTTGCACTCCACTAGCAGCGGATTTGCATTGGAAAACGCATCATCTGTAATTATTGGCCAATCATCATCCAACGGGTCAAAATACCGTGACGCCACATCGTTAGTTCGCAGGGCAGCAGCAAAAATGCGTACGCTTGTTCTTTCACCCATAGAAAGTATATCATCCAACTCGTGCTTCGCCAATTTGCCATTAGAAGTATTTTTCGCAGTGTTTAAGAGTACATCGGTTGTTTTACCCATTGCTGAAACCACAACGGCAATGCGTGTTCCTCTTCTTGATTCGTTAACCACAGCAGCGACAGCCTTAGACAGTCTTTCAGGATCAGATAGGCTAGAACCACCGAACTTGACCACAATTTTTCTGCAACAATTTACCTTTACCATTTACACAACCATCCTGCGCCCAGAACCTTAACAAAAATTTGTTTCAGTTCTGGGCTAATTAAAATAATAATAGAACCAATAGCCGAAGCTACCGAACCACACTGAGAAGCGATTATGATCGTCGTTAATGCTATCCATAGTAGCCTCGAACCTTGCAGATGGTTGTAAGATCGAAAATAAAAGCGTTTCGGATGACCATTTGGAAAAGCAGGACATCTGTTGTATGTTTTTCTTAATTAATACACCCGAAATGTCATGCGCGTAAGGAGTTCGGTGCCTTCTATGTCTGGAAGACGTATGTCAATTAATACAACGTTGTAGGCTGTTGTTTCGGTTTTTTTAATGGCTTCTTCGCCGCTTGTGGCCACATCCATCAGGTATTATTCATTTTTAAGTATTGTTGGCTTTTATGGTTTCAGTTATGTCTTCACCATCATCGATAACTAGGATTCGGGCAGGTTTATCCATGTTGCTTGATCTTCTGGTTTGTTTTTAGGCTCTTTGGGAATAGTTACGGTGAAGGTGGAGCCTTTTCCTTCTTCGGTTTGCACGATGATTGTGCCGCCGTGAGCATCTATGATGCGCTTGCAGATAGCTAATCCGAAACCCATACCTTGGGCTTTTGTGGTAACCAAAGGCGAGAACAGTTTAGGCAGGGTTTCTTTTGATATCCCTATGCCCGTATCTGTGAAGGAGATTTCAACGTTATCGTTTGCCTTGGTGCTTTTTACGTGTAATATTCCCCCTTCAGGCATAGCTTCAACAGCATTTTTGATTATATTTGCAAATACTCGTACCATTTTTGCGTTATCTGCTTGAAACAGAGGTTCATTTCGTGTTTCATCTATTAATTTGATTTTGGAGGGGATATGCACCAAACTTAAGGCTTCTTTCAAAAGCGCTTTTGGCGTACAACGGTTGAATTCCAAGTATATTTCTCGCGAGTACTCTTGTAGATCACTGATTATTTTGTCTGCATGCGCAATAGCGCTGTCAATTATGTCGAGCATTTTCCTTCTACTTTCTTCTGGTAAAGTATTGCCTTTCATTTTCAAGTAATATGCTGCGTTCTTTATGCTTGTCAACGGATTCCTCAAGTCATGCCCAACCATGCCTGCGAGTTCACCGATGGCTGCTAAGCGTTCAATTTTTAGTAATCTCTGGTTGGCTTCTTCTAGCTGTTTTGTCCTCTCAGAAACTTTCTCTTCTAAGGTGCTTGCGTATTCCTGCAATTTTGACTCTATCTCTTTCCTATGTAAAGCAATTGCATACAGTGAGGATAATTGTTCGATTATTTTGACGTCTTCTTCTGTGTATTCTCTGTTGGAATTGGCTAGAGCAATTAGTCCTACTATTTGGCCATCAAAAATTGTGGGAACACTTAAGAAACGGTCAATCGGCAAATGACCCTCAGGTATTCCGATCGCGCGTGGATCTGCTTTCGGGGTATTCGAAAAGAATGCTTGCCGAGTTTTTATACTCCAACCCCATAGCCCACGATATTCAGTAAACACCAATGAAGGATCTTGCATTCGGCATAGACTCATAGCCTCACCAGAGAGTGCACTTGTTACGAAGTGACCTGTTTTTCTGTCTATATAACCGACAAAACCATGAGGACTTTGTGTAAAATGTTGTGCATATTTTAAGATTAATTTTGAAATTTCTTCGATGGACGCTGGCGAGAGTAGCTGTGTGGAAAGTTCTCTGAAAGCTCGATCTATTTCTTGTAAGCGTTTTCGTTCCGTTATGTCTCTTGCTATGCTTAGAATTGCTTTTTTATCTTGATAGGTAATTATGCTCGAGCTAATCTCAACAGGAATAATTTTCCCGTCTTTTCTTCGGTGCGCAGTTTCAAACACTTGCCGCTTGTCAGCAGACAAATTTGCGATTAGAGCGTCTATCTGCTCCTTGCTTAGTTTGGTGTCTATGTCTTGCGGACCTATTTGTAGCAACTCTTCTCTGGAATAGCCTAAGTGCTCGACAGCTGCGTCGTTAACATCAATAAATTTGCCTTCGAAATTGATAACCCACACAGTATCATTCATTCCGTTTATCAACTTGCGATATTTCTCTTCGCTTGCCCGTAATGCGCTTTCTATTGCTTTATGTGTGGTGATGTCTACGAATGAAGTCATTACGCCAATGATTTCTGTTGTATTAGCGTTAATAACTGGTTCAGAATTGATTTGGATCCATCTGTACTCGTTTTTTTGCGGGTTAAATATTCCCATTACTATGTTTCGGAGAGGCTTTCCAGTTTGCAGTGTTATCATTGCCGGGTGTTCTTCTCCTGGAAATGGTGTGCCATCTTCGCGAATTGCATGCCAGCGTGGATCGGTTGAGGTTCTGCCCAGCATTTGATCTTTCGTCAATCCAAGAATCTCGCATGCTACGTCATTTGCTTCAACAATTTTCCCTGTTTTGTCTTGTACGACTACGCCAGCCGATACGGCGTTATAAAGGCTGCGGAATCTTTCTTCGCTTTCACGTAAGGCGTCTTCTGCTTTTTTCCTTTCAGTTACGTCGTTGTAAACTGCTACCAAGTTGCCATTTGGCAACCTGTAAACCCAATTCTCTCTCCACCCGGTTATACGGTTATCTTTGTAAAGGCTACTTGGGAGGTACTCTGATTTTCCCGTGTGGTATACACGTTGAAAAACTTCAAATAATCCTAAATCTTTGACGCCTGGGAAAACTTCGGTTACGCGTTTGCCCAGCAAATCCTGTTTTTTGATGCCCTCTATTTTCTCTAAGGCAGTATTACAATCTAGAAAAACAAAATCTTGCCCATTCTCAACTGCTTCGTAAACTGCAACGCCGCTCGTAATCGTATTAAAGAGTTGTTTGTATCTTTCTTCAGCATTTTTAAGATCTTCCAGAGTTTTCTTCTGTTCAGTTATGTCTATTGCGAGTTCTGCTGCTGCGGTGACGTTGCCGTTTTCGTCTTTGATTGGTGTTGCTATGATTTGCACCCAGATTTGCTTTCCATTAATCTGTGGGGGGCAATATTCATGTGAGTCAAAATCTACGCCGTTCTCAAAGATTTTTTTGACGCCGCAGTCTGGGCAAGGTGCATTTAATGTGTTGAAAGTTGCATAGCATAGTTTTCCAACCACATCGCCTTTAAGGCGTCTTGTGTTTTCGTTTGCCCAAAGTATGCGGTAGTCTTTGCCAATAACTGCAAGAACAGCGCCTACACTTCTCGTGATAGCTTCAAGCATGTCGTGTTTTTGCCTTATGGCGTCTTCCATCTTTTTACGCTCAGAGACATCTCTGAGTATGATCAAAAGACAGGTTTCACCCTTAAAATTCATTAATGTTGCTGATAATTCTGCAGGAAACTCTGTTCCATCTTTTCTGATAGCAATAAAGTCAACTGTTTCGTTTTGAAGCGCAAAGAGGTTCTCAATCTTCTCGATGAAAATTCGCTTAAAGCCACGATGTTGAGGTGAAATTATAAGGTTTAATAAGTTTTTTCCTACCGCTTCTTGTTCAGCATAACCAAATATTCTTTCGGCGGCAGGGTTCCAATAGGCAACTGTGCCATCAGCGCGTACAGTGATTATGGCGTCTTTGGCGCATGTGGTTATAGCGCGGAATTTTTCTTCGTTTTCCTTAATTTCTTTGATCTTCTGTTCCACTAACGTTTCCATTTGTTCAGCGTATTCTTTGATGAGTTTCGCATTTTCTTTTCTGTGTGTTATATCGTGGAAAACTACAAGGTCAGCAGGTTGCCTATTAAACGTGATTTGTTTGCCCTTTACTTCCATAAACCGTCTATTGCCAGATGAATCTATGAATGAAATTTCGTAAGGTGCAATAGGCAAACCCTGTAGCCGCCTGCTTAGGTTCTCCATGAGCAACTTTTTGCTCTCAGAAGGCAAAATATCATAGTTGAAGAAAGGCGTACCAATAATTTTCTGCCGAGTTAGCCCTGTTATTTTCTCGAATTCGTCATTTACAATCAATAAAAGACCATTCTGGTCAACTACAACGGCAGGATCAGATAACAAATTCAACAAAACACGCGCTTTGCTTTCAAAACCTTTACCACTTTTCCTACTCAACTCTGAAGATTCGCCCCCTTAAAATTGTTGTCTTCGTGCAATTTCAAAATTTTGCCGCATAAGCTTCACGTACTCCTTAAATGTCATTTCAGGTACAATCCACTTAGACGAAGGCCACTCATACGCAGGCCATGAGCACATAACTTTAATTTTTGTATGCAAGTTTTTCATGAACAAAATTTCAAGACACCTCGCACCCAGACCAAAAATCTGCTCTAGCGCAACCGAAAAATCGTCTATTCTACTGGGTATCTCCTGCCTCTTAATCTTGAAAAGATTTTCCAGTTGAAAGTAAATTGCATCTTTCACACTTTCGCCGAGAGCAATTAATGACTCATCTATAGCCGCCAATAACACTTCATCGAAACTCTTGAAATGCATCTTTTTTGTCAAGTGAGATTCAACCTCAATTGTCGCCTTCAACCGGTAAATTTAACCCTGCCCCACATAGAAAGTGACACCACCTTGAGAGAGGAACAGCCAATCAATAAAGAGTTGTGAATTACGACTATTAAATAGAAAATACCATTTGATTATTGTTAACAAAAAACGCGTAAACAAACAAAACAAATTATAGCTTTGCGTATTTGCGCCTGCGTTTAACTGTGCTAATTTCGCATTTTTATAAGCGTCTTCATATAGAACACTCAAAGCATATAACTGAATCCTATCCATTTTCACCGCAAACCATGCTGATAACTTTAAATCTTATGAACAACCTTTACTTATGCATGCATTCATTCTGTTCACACAAATATTACTGCCCAATCACTATTTAATTTCTTGCCTAAGTCCATTACTAACAAAAAATTATAGCTCCTACAAAATTATCTGAACAAGCACCAATATTGCTATGAGCACGGGCAGAAAACGTAAAGCCTTCCTGTTAACGCTGAAAGCCTGCTCAGTCTTCTTACAATCCACTAACCGCATGATATATACAGAAGTCGCGAGGTTATACAGGAAAATGGCATAAACCGACAACATCATCCTATCCGCAAAAGTCAGGTAACCAGTAGGCGGGATCCCACTAATCAAAGACAAGTGAAAAGTTGTAGCCGACATCAGAGTAGTCACTCCTAACGTAATCCGCTGTGCAAAATTCTGCGGCGACATAAAGAACGCAAGCAACGAAATGGTTGTAATGACAATCACAGGCAACACGCTTTTAATAAATGAAGAAAGCGTAGGACGAATCAGGTCAATACTAAAAATAAAACGCGAAAACTGCTCTTCACCGTATACATGCTCTGTAATATCGGTTCCAAAACCGCCTAAATTCCAGCCTGAAACGCTAGCTTCAGGATCCACACTAGAGGTGGGATCACTCTCAAAAACCAGCTTATCAGCATTCAAGTTCTTATGCTCAATTTTAACAGTCAACTTATGCGTTTCAAACTGATAATTTGAAAAATCAAAAGATGTAATAAAATCACCCCTGACACGGTACTCCAAATAACCTGCAGATTCATCTGCCGTAACCTCGTACTTCGTAGGCGCACCATTAATAAACTCAAAATCTCGCACTTCATCCAAACTAATCTCTGAAGGGTTAAACTTGAACCATAAATAAAAATCCAAACGGTAATTGTTAGCGCTCAAATCTACTTTTTCAACATTAACTAGCCAAACTCCAACCTTAACATGAATCGCATTGTCAGAAGCTTTGAGCACAACTACATTTGGGATAACGAAGGCAACCAGTGCCAAGAAGGACGCAATAATAACCCAGCGTCTTTTCGTATCTACCCACCTCAAAGCGAGGGTAAGTTTATCCCGCAGTGTGATATTTAAATTTTCAGCCATCTGAAACTTCGTTTACTTAAGTGAAATTGCCGTCTAATATTTTTGGCATTTTTGCTATTAAAATTGTTGCCATACCAGGAAAAAAAGGCAAAGTTAAGAAATTGAGATTCAACGTCTAGAGAAATGGCATGATCAGCCTAATTTGTATATTCATTCGAGGAAAAATATTACTGACAGTACCTTTATGAGTGGGGGTTTATCTAAAAATAGTCACAGCATTGTGGGAATTTTAATTTTGAACGTATGAATTAAGCTTCGCTACTCATGAAAAAGTGCAATGTTACTATTAAATATCGGGAAAAATGGAAACATGTGACCGAAGTGAAAGTGCGGTGGAGAAGTGACTCTTCTACTGCAGTTTTAGATGACGTCTAGCAACCAAGACTCTATGAAGCCCCAGAAGAGCCAAAATATACTAAATCAGCTAAAACTATGCAACTACATAATTTTTCGAACTATTGGTTGTTACCTTCTTCTGTTGAACCGATTTTATAATTTTCTTTTCCTACAGCATTTATTTTTGGAATTGTTATTACAAATTTCGCGCCTTTCCCTGCTTCACCAGTTTCGTGAATCTTCCAGCCATAGATTTCTATCATTTTCTTTATCAAAAACAAGCCGAGGCCTGTGCTAAAGCTTGTGCTAAAGCCTTCAGCGAAAAGCTTGTGCTTATCTTTCTCGGGAATACCAATACCGTCATCCTCATAGATCAACAGTAGAGTATCCTGCATAGTTACCTCATAACTTATCCTTACGATTGTAGTTTTTTTGCCGTATTTTCTTGTGTTGTCAATAAAATTATAGAATAGTTGCCTTAGAAAAGAGTCTGCAAATAAACTCAAACCATGACATTCATTAACTACTTTAAAGCTCAGCTTCTCAAAAAGAGCAACTGCCTCATCAATAGCCTTTCCTGCATCGACATATGTTAGTTCCTCCCCGCCTAGTTGAGCGTAGATTTGGGCGAATTCAAGAATATCTACAGAATTTTTCACAGCTTGTTCCATTTTGCTTAATGCTTCAACAATATCTGTGTGGGTTGAGTATTTTTTCTTCAGCAGAAACGCGTAAGTCGTCACGACACTGAGCTTGTTGCGAACATCATGCTTGCTCAGGTTTACTGAAACCCGCAGTTTTTCATTAGCAATTGCAAGTTTTTGTGCAGTTTCTTTCAGTTTTTCTTCAGCTTTTTTGCGTTCATCTATTTGCACGATATAGAAACGAATATTGTTATTGTTTGGAGCAAGATAACAATGCTCAATAAACCAATGGTCGCCAATTCTGATTTCTCTTGAAAAAGAGTCTTTTGGATTTGCTTGAGTCGCCTTGGTAATCTCATCCAGATTAGAGAACAGGGGGTGGCTTCTGTTGGCGCTTTTAAGATCAGGAAACATTTTGTCAGCTGCAGAATTAGTGTATTGAACTACACCCGCAAGATCTATTTCAATAACAGGGTTAGGATTGAGCACTGGAAAAGAGGCCAAATACTCAATTTTTTCGCGTGCTTGAAACTCCTTGAAACGGTAAGAGTTCAATGACCGGTAAGATAATAAGCCGATAATGTTAGCCCATGCAAGAGTAACTGTAATTGAGAACAACGCGGCAATCTCGATTGTTTGTGCAAGGAGCACTATAATCAGCAGCTCGCCGATAGAAACAGATGAAGCAATTATGATTTTTCCAACAGTTTTCTGAGGAATAACAAGATAGGTAATGGCAATAATTGCAATAACAATAATTATGTGCAGGACGAAGTTTTGTGGACGCAAGGCGTTGATAATGAGGGCAACAACTACGCCGACGAAGCACCATGTAAAAACGGCTTTATCATAGGAACGATAATTTTTCAACCGAGGAAGATAACTCAACATGAAGACTGTGATGGCAAGAAAAGCGAATCTCAGTACTGCTAGCACGTAGAATTCTGTTGAAAAACCAAAAAATTGAAAATCATTGAAAAGATACAGTTGCAGCGGTATAGTAAGCAGTGATATGCCTAATTTTGCTTGTTTGATGTCTTCAGGTAGGCATGATTGCCTATAACGCGTCTCTTCAGAAGACACCGCGCCCCATTGCGACAAATAGTGCATATGTTAACCTCAGAGCCTTGGCATTCATCGATATCAATCAAATTTTGATTAATAGCTAAAATCAACTTGAACATATATTTTGTGTGCAGTTCAAATAAGTATTCGCGGTTTATACCGTTACAAGAAAAAATCTCTGTACAGGGATTGCGTATTCAATACGTCAAAAAGCTGAAACACAAAATTACACAAATAGTGACTGATGGCAGTTAATACCAGTAACATCGGGGATTACATTTGTAGTTAAATAATTTGCATTCTACCAAAAAAGCTGTTTACCCTTACTTATTATGGCTTATATAAAGTTGGGGTTGTCCTCAAACCCCAAATGCTGACGCAACTTTTTTTGCCTTTTCAGTCAATTTAGTATTTTCATAATTAATCCTGATAACGGCTTTGAAATTGCGGCCGCCAGCAGCCTTCTAATATAAAACACAAGCAAAATCCACTTTGAATAATCAAGACGAAACTGCCACGCCTCATTCAAAAACACCCAAAATAAAAGCTTTTAAAGATAAAAACGCACTAAGAAAAGATAAACCAATTAGCCCCTAAAGGCGGAATGCTTATCAATAAAGCAGTAGTGAAAGCACAGTAAACGGCGTCATATTTAGTGCGACGCAAATATGAGGTGAACTATCACGTATGGTTGAAATAAAAATTGACGCTTCCGAAATAAAACATGAAGCAAAAGACATAATCAAACAATTAGCAGACTTCCTGAAAGAAAAAACCAATACAGAAGTCACCACAGAAGCAGAAAAAGTCACAGTGAAAGGTGAAGGCGAAGCTGCCTCCAAAAAATACCTCCGCGTACTCCTAAAAAAATTCCTGCACAAACAAAAACTGAAAGAATACTACAGAATCATAGCAACTGACGAGGATACTTTAAAAGTGAAAGAAAGAAAACTCTACGAAGAAGAGGAATAAACGCCGCGGCTCTTCCACAAAAATTATTAATGCAACATTTCGGCGGGAGGCCATTATAGCGTAAAGGCTACTAATGCAGGGTATAAACTGAAAAGCACATGTTACCACCACAAAAACAAGGAACAACACGACACACTATCCTTACCAGCACTAGCGAAACATTTCCAAAAAACACTCAACCAAAGTTGATAACTTTAAGCGAAAAAGCACTGTAACCAGCCTCAACTCGCTGTATCTCTGCAAAAGCCTCGGTCAACTTATTCAAGCTCTTCTCTTCTTTGACCAGACTACAACTTAAAATCCTCAACTCCCCATAAGCACCCACAAGTTCGAAACAGCGCCAACAACCATCAGTTTAGCTCATTACAACGCCTCAAGCCCAAAACGATTTGAAATCTAATCAGCAATAGCATTCAAATGCTACTGCTATACTTGCAGAGAAGCTGCATGAAACCCAACCTGCAGAAGCTTTGTACGCCCCAATTCCTGAACCACACCAGTTCAGGTATTATCAAAATCCTGCCTTCTAGCAGCTACAACATAAGGCACATTAGTCCAAATGCAAGTCTTAAACATAAACAAAAATGTAAGTCCTCAAAAGATCGCTTTCACACGGTTACTTGCTTACAGGTTAAGTTAAAAATTGTCACTTAGGCGTTTAACAATAAATGTAATGGAGATCCACTGATGGAAAGATAGAAACGTATAAAGGAGTTTACCTTTCTTTAGCAACAGAAAGGTGCGCAGCCAAAATGCATTGCCAGAAGTGTGGTGTAGAAACGCTTCTTCCTTTCCGCTGTGCTTATTGCGGTGGGCAGTTTTGTTCAGCGCACCGTTTACCTGAAAACCATGACTGCCCATACTTAACAGAAGCACGTGCACTACAACGTGAAAATGTTTCAGCAATGTTTGAGACACCCCGCCATTATGAATATACTGTTACGTTTAGACAAACGCAACATTCAAAACGGAAAATTTATTTTAGCGCTAAAGAAATTGTGCATCTGGCTGTAGCAACGGTGCTTATTGTTTTATTAGGTGTGTTTTCTTGGTTGTATTCTTTGGTTTTTGAGGAACCGCTGTTTGTGCCTGTGGTTCACTTGATCAGCATTCTTACAGCATCATTTTTTATTCACGAGTTTGCGCATAAAATTGTTGCACAGTTGGAAGGTTTATGGGCTGAATTTCGTCTAACTTTGTGGGGTGCATTATTGACGTTAATTACGGCAATTTCTCCTGTATTCAAAATTTTTGCTCCAGGGGCAGTTATGATTTCTGGACCGTTAACGCCTAAGGCTGTGCTTAAAATTTCTGCTGCAGGTCCATCTACTAATATTGTTTTGTCTGTGGTTTTTCTCGGGTTAGCGTTTGTCACGCCAAGTTCGCTTGCGGTTTCATGTCTTTTTGGGGGCTTCTGGAATTCTTTTGTAGCTATGTTTAACCTTATTCCAATGGGGCTTTTTGATGGTTTCAAAATCTTCCGTGTCAGTAAGCGGATCTGGATGCTTTTGTTCTCTGCTGCCACAGCATTAACGGTTTTCGCAGGTTTTCTCATTTATTAAGAAAAAGTTACTTTGCCGTTATTTAGACGAGTTCAATTGTCACGTGGACTTCTTCTGGAACACGGATGCGCATTATGCGGCGCATAACGCGTTCTTCAGAGTCTATGTCTATTAGCCTTTTATGTATGCGCATTTCCCATCTGTCCCATGTGGCTGTTCCTTCTCCGCATGGCGACTTCAGAACGGGTACTCTGAGACGTTTTGTGGGTAATGGGACAGGACCGTTAATTTTTACGCCTGTTTTTTGGGCTATGTTTTTGAGTTCTTGGCATACTTCTTCAAGTTTATTGTAGTCCGTGCTTGTTAATCGGATTCGTGCTTTCCTTACCATTGTATTGATTCAATCCTTAACTCTGCTTTTTTAAACAGCAACTACCTTACACATTTAAACCGTGAATAAAAACTTTCCGACGGAAACAGCTGGGCTTTAATAAGGTTTCGCCGTTATGTTTTTAAGATATAGTGTTCAGGACAGACTATAGCATCCTTAAAGAAAGAATTAAATTGTTTCCGCTGCCACATATATTGCATGAACCAATTTCTCAGCTTCCTAAAAGAAGAAAACATGAGCATGCTCACAGACCTTTACGAGCTCAGTATGTGCGCCAGCTATTTTGACAACAACAAATTCGCACCAGCAACATTTGACCTATTCATTAGACGCCTACCTGAAAACCGCTCCTACATTTTATTTGCAGGACTAGAACAAATCTTGCTATTTCTAGAGAACATGAAATTCACAGATGAGCACATACATTACCTTCAAAAACAAGGATTCAAAAAACCATTCCTCGACTACCTCAGAAACTTCAAGTTCACAGGCGAAGTATGGGCTATCCCTGAAGGCACCATAGCTTTTCCACTTGAACCTCTAATCAGAGTAACCGCTCCAATAATAGAAGCACAACTAATCGAAACCTTCCTACTAAACACCATCAACCTGCAGACCACAATCGCAACCAAAGCATCCCGCGTTGTAAATGCAGCAAAGGGCAAACCCGTAATAGAATTCGGATTAAGAAGAGAACACGGCATCGATGCAGGCATGAAAGCAGCCCGCAGTAGCTACATAGCAGGTTGCCAAGGCACAAGCAATGTCCTTGCAGGACTTACCTACGGCATACCCATCTTCGGAACCATGGCACATTCTTTCGTAATGGCATTCGAAAAAGAAATAGATGCTTTCCGCGCATTTACACGGACATTCCCAGACAAGTCCACTCTCCTAATTGACACCTATGACGAAACTGCAGGCGCAGAAAAAGCTGCTCTGATAGCAAAAGAACTAGAAAAGAGAGGCTGCAAACTTGGCGGCGTCCGCATCGATAGCGGTGACTTGACAGAAGCAAGTAGAAAAATTAGAGCACTATTAGACTCAAAAGGCTTAAACTACGTTAAAATTTTTGCAAGCGGCAACCTAGACGAATACCGCATAGCGGAACTGCTAAGCAGCGGCGCAGCAATAGACGCTTTTGGTGTAGGCACCAGAATGGGAACATCTGCCGACAAACCCTACGTCGATGTAATTTACAAACTCTGCGAAACTGCAAATGCAAAAGGCAAATTTTCACCGATAATGAAGCTCAGCGAAGGTAAAGCCACTCTCCCAGGTCGAAAACAAGTCTTCCGTCTAAAAGATGATGCCGGATTATTCAGAAAAGACATAATCGCTTTAGCAGATGAGAAAATAGAGGGAAAGCCGCTGCTGATTAAGGTTATGGAAAATGGCAAAATAACATACAGACTTCCATCCTTAAATGAAATACGTACTACCGCCTTAGAGAATTTGGCACAACTACCTGATGAATACAAAGCATTAACAAACACACCAACTTATCCTGCAGAGTTAAGCCAAGGTCTCGAAAACCTAATTAAACGGTTAAGACGAAAACTAACAAAAACCGAAATAATGAGCACGTAGCAAATTTCACAAATTTAAAAACTAACAATATTAATCGTGCAATAGGTGTGGATTAATTGGCAAGAAGTGTTTAGTTTTATTTTGGCAAATATTCTTCATTGGTATCCTAATGGCAGCTTTAGGTGTCTCAAAAGTAATTAGAGGAATACTCAATTTTTAATGACATTTGTTGAACTAAGCAATGGTCTCGTCCTAATAGTTGTTAGTTCCCATGCAACTCGATAAATCTACAAATAAACTCGAGACAAATCTACAACATACGAATTTAGCAAACACTTAAAAGCCTTTTAGAAAAAGGATACTTGTTACTAACAGAGGTTAATGTCATGCAAAATCGCCCAGCGATAGTTGCTGTTGGCAGAACAAAATTCGGCGAACATTACGGAAAAGAACCGGAAAAACTCATCGAGGAAGCTTGGCTCGCCGCATCACATGAATGCGACATAGAACGCCGAGATTTAGAAGCCTGCTACCTTTCAGACTGCTTCTTGCCAATCACAAACAAACTTGGGCTAGAAGAAGGCTTCCTCTCAGAACTCACAGAACTCCATGTCCCCATGGAAGTTACTCGCTCAGTCAGCGCCGCGTTGCTAACAGCGTGCCATGCAATTCAAGCAGGCATATATAACACTGTGCTTGTAGGCGGTATAGAAAAAATGACAGACCGCTGGAGCAAAATCCGCGACGACCTCATGTTACTTGAAGATCCATGGAGCTACTACGCCGGTGGCACACCAGAAGTAAACCATGAACTCATGCTTCGAGCCTATGTTAAAAAATACGGAATAAAAGATGAAGACTTCAACAAATTAGGCATCGCATTAGCCCAGATCGCTGTGAAAAACCACGCCAATGCAACTAAAAATGATTACGCGCAGTTTCCGAGAAAAATAACAGTCGAGCAGGTGCTAAACGCACGCAAAGCAGCACGAAAACCACTCGGACTTTACGATTTCGCACCAATATCGGATGGCGCATCAGCCCTTATTCTGACAAGTGAAGCTACAGCCAAAAAAATGACCGACCGACCAGTGTACGTTTTAAGTTGCACCTCAGCTACTGACTACCTAAGCTACCCCTCACGAGAAGATCTGACACATTTTACTGCTGTTAGACTTGCCATGCAAAATGCCCTAAAAATTGCTGGTATAAACCTCTCAGACATCCAACTTGCCGAGTTATATGACCAATCTACCATTATGGAAATGGTGTCGCTTGAAGACATGGGCTTTTGTGAAGCTGGAACAGCGTGGAAAAGCATACATAAAAGCTGCAGTGACTATAAGGGCTACTATGAGTTTGATGGAAAGAAACTGTTCACAAACATGAATGGCGGATTGAAAGCTGATGGGAACCCGTTAGGAGCCACAGGCGGTGCTCAACTATTTGAAATTTTTAAACAACTACGCGGCGAAGCAGGGGAACGCCAGATAGATATTGATCCGCCGCCAAAATACGGTTGCACACTCGAGATGGAAGGCTTTGGCACCAAGAGTTACGTTTGCATTTTAGGGAGTGAATAAATACAATGAGCAGTGAACCTATAGAAAGAAGGGTATCATATCTTGGTGACAGGCTTAGGGCCACACGATGCCAACTCTGTGGAAAAGAATATTTTGAGTTAAGAGATTACTGCGGTAACTGTGGCAGAAAAAGCTACGGAAAAATGGATGCTCTAGATCTTTTTTTTGAAAAAGGCACACTTGAACTGTGCACATTGGTTACTGAACCAACAAATAGATTTACAAAGTTAGGCAGTTACATCTGCGGCATCGTCTCTTTTCACAACGGAAAAATCCGTGTACCCGGCAGACTTACTGATCGCCTAGTGAAAGATAACGAGACAATTGATTTTTCAGCCCTTGAAGGCCGGCAAGTAGTCCCACGTTTCAGAAGGCGCTATTCGGTTGACAGAGGCGACGTTATACCTACTATTTCTTTAGCATTCACTTTTGCAGATGAATATTACCCATACCAACAGTACAGAGTTTCACAGCCCAGCAAAGAATACGATGCGCCTGGAATTGTAGGTTACGGTGTTTATACCTCACGCTTTAGAATAAAAGAAGAAGGCTTAGAGCGTTCTGTGCCTTTCATTGATGAGGACGCAGTGACTGCAGCTGTTGAAGCAGGAAAAAACGCACTTATACATGCAGGCATAGATAGCAAACTCGTAGGTAAAATATACGTGGGATCAGAATCCAATCCCTACGCGGTTAAACCAATCGCCTCAAAAGTTGCGCAGGTCTTAAAACTAGGCGAAGAAGAAGGCGATATCCAAAGCGTTGATGCAGTAGACACAGAATTTGCTTGCAAGGCAGCTACAAGCATGTTCAAAGATGCCGCGGCGCTAGTTAACTATCCTTTGACTAGAACTGAATTCGCTATGGTCGTTGGTGCTGACAATTCTCAAGCAGCGCCAAGAGGTTGCCCTGGAGGCGAACTGGATTATTTTGTAGGTTTTGGCGGAGCTGCTTTCATCTTCGGTAAGCATGACGTCATCGCTGAAATTGAAGGTTGGTACTCTTGCACATCCGACACACCTGATTTTTGGCGCAGAGACGGCGAAGCTTACCCTATGCATGGCGGCAGATTTACAGGTGACCCTGCATACTTTAAGCATGTACGCAAAGCAACCTCGAAATTGATGGAACGGCTTGGCATGCAAACAGGCGACATTAACTATTTTGTGGCGCATCAACCTAATCCACAGTTCCCCGTTAGAGTCGCAAAAGATCTTGGCTTTAAGGAGGAACAATATGCGGTTTCGCTTCAGGTTACGCGTTTCGGTAACACTTACTCGGGCAGTTCACCTGTTGGTTTAGCTGCGGTTCTGGATGTTGCCAAGCCTGAAGAACGCATACTAGTCGCAAGTTACGGGTCAGGTGCAGGAAGCGACGCCTATCTCTTGAGAACCACTCGCCAGATAGTTGATAAGCGACAACGTCAAAAGTTTACCATTAGATATCAGGCTGAAAATCCTTTTGTGGAATACGTAGATTATCCCACTTATCGTAGACTTAAGCAGGGCTTATGACTAACCTTTAATAGACTGAAGTAAGATGTGAAGATAAAAGGAGCTTTATCTTAAATGGTCATAGAGGATATATTTAGAGTATTGTATGCGCCACATAAAGCGTTCAAGAAAATTATTCAGGAACCGAAATATTTTGGTCCTTTTGTCTTGCTGATGGTTTTTGTAGTGTCTCAGGTTTGTGCATCTTATATAGTAGCTTCTCGATCTTATATTGAACAGACTCTGCCTGGTGCACGCCAAGGTGATGCGTGGACAGAAAACGCAGCATTGTGGCAAACAAGCCCGGGCGCGGTTGCCAGCAATAATTTTGTGGATTTCATAAACAGTACTTACTATGGAAACGCAAGCATAGAATTTTTAGCAACCAACGTAACCAATATTTGGGTTGAAAACCGATGGGAATCCCTGAACGGTTCAGTAAATTGTGCTGAAGATGGTTTTAGGAACGTCTCCTTTAGAGTGAAAATAGGCGCACCTGATGTTAAACCTGAACGAGCCACATTATATTTATATTCATTAGCCGCCTCAAGCTTTCAAAGTGATTTAACTAGGATATTCTCAAATGCAACAACAAACGTTTGGATCAACATTACTCTACCAGTTGGTTCTGAGAGCGATTGGACACGTAACGGCGCCAACGCTGAATGGGCAAATATTACAGGCATAAAGATAGAGTTCGAGTGGCCGAGCAAGCAAAACGTGAATCTAAAAGTTGACGGCCTCTTTTTCAGAGGCATTTTCAAAGATGCTCTTGAACTTTACGGTGCGTCTTATATTGCCTCTTCAGCATTGAATGCGGTAACACCTTTTCTTTTCCAGTGGCTTTTGCTAACAGGACTCATTTACTTAATAATCAAAGGGTTAAAGGGCAACGTGGTTTGGAAACCATTGATGGTAGCTGTTGGTTTTGCGTTAGTAGTCGTGGTTGTGCAAGCATTAATAATACTGGTAGTTTACACAATGCTGCCGACGCTTGCTTATACTTTAGAGTGGTTAGGTGGTGTTGAAGGGGAATTCCTCGAAGCATACCATACCCTATCAGCTTCAGTTGCCACTATCAATGAGATAAGTTCGATTATCCAAATAGCTGTTTACGTCTGGATTGTCTTCTTAGGAGCGGTAATTACGCATGATATAACAACGCAAGGCGCCAAGGATGCACCAAGCTTGCCACCTTTCGGATGGATGAAAAGCATTTTAACATCAGCTGCAAGTTTCTTGCTAACACTTTTAATCTCGGGGTTCTTGCTTGGAGTCTAACAAATTAAGTAAAACGTTTGCAAAAATGTAATTCCACCCGTTTGCCCAGTAGTTAGCAAGCTTTATATCTCTGTAGGCTAAACCCATAGTCAAAAATATCTTCGAGAGAGATGAAACTTGAATATTAAAGATTTAAAAAACGGCATGAAACGCGTTAATATTGAGGCAACGGTGACTGAGAAAGGGAATCCGCGACAAGTAATGTCAAGGTTTAAAGACGAAACCTACACTGTTGCTGACGCAGTAATTACTGACGAGACAGGCAGCATAAAATTAACTTTGTGGAACGAGCAGATAGACCAAGTAAACGTCAATGACAGAATTAAAATAGAAAATGGTTACGTGACAAGCTTCAAAGGCGAAATACAGTTAAATGTAGGTAAATTTGGCAAATTGACTGTGTTATAAGGCGCAAATACGCGTCAGCTATTTTCTTTCTTCTTGAAAAAAAGCCAATTCTTTCCGTCTTTGAGTTTTATGAGCACGTAGATCCCATTAAGCTTATTGCCATTGAGCCTGATTATAAACTTGTCTTGTGTCCTTTCAATTAAGTGGTATGTGCCGCGATCCCAGATTTCCACGGTGCCAGCGCCATATTCACCTTCAGGTATGACACCCTCAAAGTTAGCATAGCTTACTGGGTGATCTTCAACCTGTACGGCTAACCTTTTTAAACCGTGCTCGGTTGGTGGTTCTTTTGGTATAGCCCAGCTTTTTAATACACCGTCCATTTCTAGCCTTAAATCAAAATGCAGATGTGTGGCATCATGCTTCTGAATTACGTAGATTCTTCCGTCAGTCAGGTCAACATTGCCTTTTGGCTCCTTTGTCTTTTCAAAGTTGCGTTTTTTCCAGTACTCATCCAAGCTCAAGTTTGCTCAAATAATCAGCAGTGAATACCAGTAATATAGCTTACTGTTAGTTGCTTTCTTGAAATTGTCCTGCGGCACAAGCAGAAATTGGCAAAATGGAGTTTTATGAAAATGACCGTTTTTCTGACTTTTTATTGTATATCTTCGTCAAAGAGAAATGCAACCTTAAAAAAAAGATTGCTCGCATTGCAGTGTGGTTTTCTTCAGCATTGTTCATACGAAGGTCAAACGCTGCGGATTTGTTAACTGGTTTGAACTTTGACTTTAACTGTTGGTTCCTTTTTGAATATGTAACTTGTGAGTATCCAGTATATGACATAAGTTATAAATCCATAGATTACACCGTTGAATATGCTTATCGCCAGACGCGTAACTGGTATTCCACCGACAAGATAATCTGATTGCGCACCTATGATGGCATCATAAATCTGTCTTCCAGGCGGTAACGCTTGGTAACCCAGGGTTATCGCAAGAAACAGCAAGAACGCTGCTAGGAACACTATTGCACCTTTCATTTTATTCCCTCCAAAGGTGTATTTTTAAGCTTTTTAATTTATAAAATTTGTCAAGCTATCTTGTTTTAATAGCAGTGCTGACTGCGACGTAATCTGGATTTTGTTCATTGAAAACTTGGGATGTTGCTGCCGACATGTTTCGCTACTTTTCGATCACGTTGTGCTATATCTCTAAACAGTAAAGAATCAGGGCTAAATCCGGGGCAACCAAGAAAACATGGAAACAAAAATGTCTAGAAGCCCTGCGCAAATAAATACAGGGCCTAATGTAACTCACTTTTGAGCGTGAACAGAGGAGAGCTTGGGATTTTTAGGTTACTTGGGAAAACTAGGCAGAGATGAGCTTAGAAAAACAATAGTTATGTAATCTTAAACCAGTAGCAAAAAATAATAAATGATTGATCAGCGAAATTTGCAAATTTATTTATAGTATTGTTATCGTTATTAGTTATTTAAAAATCGAAGAAAAAGCATGGGCGCTAACCAATGAAAGCTAAATTCATACTCAGCTTAATACTTTTAGCAGTTACCGTGGTTGTTATTTCGTTCTGGCTTGCCATGAACCACATTACCTTTATTTTTTCAGTGGCAGCGATGGGATACCCTCAAAATTGGGGTTACGTAATTCTTAACTTCCTCATTCTCAGCCTTTTTCTTGTCTTTATTAAATTCAGACGGAAAGTAGCACGTCTACCTTCAAGTGCTTATTTAGCTTTCATCATTGCTTTGTATATTGAAATGTATGGGTTCCCATTGACCATGTATTTCTTCAGTTGGTTCTTGGGATATGAAAACGTGGCTACCTTATGGTATTTTCTGACAACAATAACGGGATACGACTTATTTGTCGCCGTCTATTTAGGCGTTATACTACCTATATCTAATGTAATTATACTCAACGGTATACTTCTGATAATTTTTGGTTGGAGCAAGATTTTTAAGGCAAAGGGTGAGCTCGTGACGACTGGTATCTATGCGCATGTTCGCCACCCTCAATATTTGGGTTTCTTACTTTTAACTTTTGGTATTAACTTTTTATGGACTACTTTTTCCACACTTATACTATGGCCGTTGCTTGTAGTGCTTTATTATAAGCTCGCTAAGGAAGAGGAATTGGAGATGGAGAAAAAATTCGGAGAAGAATACAAAAGATATAAGAGTACTGTACCCATGTTTATACCGCGTCTTTAGCGATTTGAACTATGACGGAGTCTAGCAACGCAACAATGCATCAGTGGTTTTCTGATTTAATTGTTAAATAACAATTTTTGTTTTACCAATCTTCAGATGGTCGATCTGTATGAATAATTGTTTATTTTGAATCTGGACCTCTTTCCTTGCTGCTCCACTCAAAAAAGGCGCGATATTAATTTGAAATAGGCTATTGTGCAGCAAATTAACTAATGTGCACCTAAAAATCAATTAAACACCATGCTGCTATCGTAATAAAACTCAGCAAACACGAAGAGAGCCATTTTTATTTATCGTGTCATGACGAGGTTGCCAGTACTTCTATCGCTTCAAGTAGTTGACTGAGATCTTTAATGGTGATGTCTGGGCGATTTTGCTCTATTTCTTTCTGTTTTCGTCTTTCAATGTAGATTGTTTTCATTCCCACATTTTTAGCTCCTTGGATATCTGCTTCTGCTGTATCGCCTACGAATACTGTGTTCTTTGCCTCGACACCCAACTTGTGTAGTGCTTCCTGAAAGATTTCTGGGCATGGTTTCCGTTTGTTAACCGCAGCTGATACGGTGACAACATCAAATAATCTTGCTAGTCCATGTTGCTCCAAAAGTTTAAATACGCATTCTGGAATAGCGAAGTTCGATACTATCCCAAGTTTGTACTTTTCGTGGAGTTTCTTTAGCACATCTTTTGCATTTTTGTCAAGGCGGACATAACACATGAACTCTGCGTAAAATGCTGCTGTTGCGCCGTGCACTATGTCGTGATTTGCGTCATAGGTATAGCCTAAACTATGCAGCGCATTTGCGATTCGCAGATTAAAATGTGGCTCAGCCATTTGCTTATCTGCCTCAGCGTAAAGGGCATCTCTGGCTTTAACGTACGCTTTATGGAATGCATCAAAAGAGATATTGATGCCTTGTTGAACTAAAAATGTATGCGTTTTTTTCAGTGATGGTTGATAAAACGCGTGGTCGTGTTCTATTATCATCAGCGTGTCAAACATGTCGAATAGTACAGCTTTTATTTGCGTCGGTTTTTCCATGAATTTAAACACACCGATGCCAAGCTTTAAAATGCTTTTGGCATATCTGCCGCTTTTTCTATTGGGTGTAGCGCGTTTGGATGCATGTGCCCTGTGATGGCATATTCCAGTGTGGGAAAAAAGCTTATATTACGTCGGCTGCCATAAGTGTTAAGTGTTAATATAGAGGAATATTCAATGAAAGTTCAGTGCGACGTAGAAGAGATCAGGTGGCAAGTTGTAAAAGCCATGTTGGATGATTTTCCAGAATTAAGAGACAGAATAAGAAACTACATGAAAAAACCAGAAACTAAACATCCAAAATAGTAGGCTTTCTATTATAGTTGTTGTCCATACCTAAATGCATGAACCTAAAAGAAAAATAATAAGCAATTTTTAAAATTATTTGCCCACTTTCAAACCTTAGCAACTCAAAGCTTTCTTGGCAGATACTGCTTACATATGCGTAAATGAATTAAACGAGGATATTGGGTTAAGTTTAGTGCACGTTATTCATGTTTGAGAGTCTTTTTTGGAGGATTTGTTCTGCTATTTTCAGATCTTGAAGTGTGTTTATGTTTAAGAGTACATCGATTTCTTCAGTTATTATGGCACTTGTTTCTATTTTTCCTTCTTTTATTCTTGCAGAGTTAATTATGTTGATACCTGCAACTGCATACCAAACGCCTTGGTGTTCATCAATTGATGAAACTGATAGACCTAGTTTCTCGCGTGCCGCTATAGGTACAAAAACTGCTAGTGCGTCCTTACCGCATGCCTTGTAGGTTGTTATGACCTTGTCTAAGAACTTGCCAGTCACTGCCGGCAAATCAGCAGGCATCGTTAGAACTGACCCTTTCAGCTGGGTTTCTATAATGGCTTGTCTTAGATCGTGGTGGTAGTTTTTTCCATCTGTTCTTATCACTTTTAATCCCGCTTCTGCACATCTTTTTTCTGTTTCCGGCGTATTCTTGCTGGTTACGACATGGAACTCTGCTATTTGTTCTGCAGATTTTACGGCGTCAACTACCCAGTCTAAAAGCGGTTTGCCTAGAAAAGGCAAAAGTGGTTTTTCAGTTTCTAAACCCATTCGAGTACCTTTTCCGCCTGCCATAATTAACGCGGGAATTTTCATATAGTCAGCATACCCACCATAAAAATGAATACTGCAGTTCTAGTTACCTCGTTTGTTGCGCCTATGATGTCGCCTGATACTCCGCCAAACACTCTTTTCGCGACTATTTCCATGAAAAAGCCTAGCAGCACGCTTAGCAGTATTATGCCTGTGGCTAAAATTAATCCAAAGGGTGTAAAGCTGAAAAGGGGATATATGACGAGGGCGGCAAGGAAAAAGGCAATAAGGGTACGTTTCCGTTTGGCTTTACTAATAAAGCGTGAACCCAGTCCTTTATGTGTTGGTTTTCCGAACCTTGTGATGGTCACCATTGCTAGTTTAGCTGCAACTTCGGCAGCAATCACTGTTTTAAAGGCAAAATCCCAATTAATTAGGAATAAGCCTAAAACTGCTATGGCTTCAACAAAAATTGCTAATAATGCACCTTTATAAGTTACAGTCCACGCGTGTGCTACTGCCCGCCTTTCTTCGGGATTTCGTAAACCTATAGCGTTGCCCAAATCTACAAGTCCATCGAAATGTTGAAGCCCAGTTAGCACAAGCAAGAAGGCGATTGTCATAACCGCTGGAAAGAAATTGGAAAGAAATTCTGCAGGCAACAATGGAAGTACACCATCGATTAGGATTAACATACGTGTCATGACGAAATTACATGCCAAAAGATACGCTGCACCGAGAAGACCGATAAATGCACCTATTATTGGAAACAAAAACAGGGCATCAGCTGATGTCTCAACGAAATCTTCTGTCCTTCCTAACGGTATAATAGTTAGAAAAGACAGCAAATCCCTAAAAGTTTTTATAGCTTTCAGCTGCGACATATACCTTTAACTGCTCCAAATAGAGATATAGCCTTTATCGTGAGTTTCATGGAACAACTTAAAAATAAAAAAATCCTCGTGACAGGCGGCGCGGGCTTCATAGGTTTTCACTTGTGCAAAAAACTAACCGATTTTTGTACCAACGTAACAATATACGATAATTTATCCAGCGGCAAACTAGAAAATGTGCATGATGTCCCAAAAGCAAAATTCATAAAAGGCAACATACTGAACCTAAAAGAACTCTGTAGCACAGAAAAAACCGACCTAATTTTTCACCTTGCAGCACAAGTAGTTGTTCCCTACTCGATGGAAAACCCACTAGAGGACTTTGAAACCAACGCTCATGGAACATTAAATGTCCTCGAAAAAGCACGCAAAGATGACGCAAGGCTAGTCTTTGCATCAAGCGCCGCAGTGTACGGCAACCCAACAAAGTTCCCCACACCTGAGGATTACGGTTTTAACCCGTTTTCCTGCTACGGTTTATCTAAAGTTGTCGGCGAGCAATACTGCAAAATGTACATGAGCCAATACGGTTTGGACATTACAATATTACGTTTCGCAAACGTGTATGGTCCACGCTGTCACGGTGTCATACATGACTTTCTGGACAAGCTAGAAAGAAACCCTACAAAACTGGAAATCATAGGCACGGGTCTACAATCCCGAGACTTTGTCCATGTTTCCGATGTTGTAGATGCTTTGATTTTGGCAGCAACGAGAGACAACGCTGTTGGGCAAACTTATAACATAGGTTTCGGCAAGACTATTAAAATAATAGATTTGGCTAAAATGATGCTGAAAATTCTCAACTTATCTGACAAGACTGAAATAACAACGACAAACGTTTCATGGCAGGGAGATATCGACACAATCTGGTTTGATATAACTAAGGCAAAGAAAGAACTACAATGGATACCGAAGGTTAAACTTGAAGATAACCTGAAGGAAATTATCCGCGAGAGAAAAATGTTATGAGCACACCTATTAAGGGATTAATTGCGCTTTTACGCTTACCCTACTGGATGATGTCAGGCGGTTTGGCAGTGCTAACAGCCTTTGCCATAACCCACGAATTATTCAATTTAACAACTGTATTGCTAGTATTCTTCTCAATGTCTTTGATAACTTCCGCAGGGTTCGCGGTGAACGATTACTTTGACAGAGAAAGTGATGCCATAATCAAGCCAAAAAGACCCATACCAGCTGGCGCGTTATCTCTTAAGCAGGTTGCAGCTACAGCGGTTATTCTTTTCGACGCAGGGTTGGTTCTCGCAACTTTGATAAATTGGCTTAACTTCATAATTCTAGCGGTTGATGCTGTTCTCCTATTGTTGTATTCGGCATTTGTTAAACGCAGATCAGGTTTTGCAGCCAACGTTCTTGTCGGCCTGTTGGTGGGCACAGCATTCCTTTACGGTGAAGCTGCGGTTTCTAAGACGATTAGCATTTCGCTGAGCCTTTATCCCATAGCTTGCGGCACAATAGGTGGCAACATACTACGTGACATATTGAGTCTTGATGGCGACTCAAAAGTTGGCTACCCAACTCTCCCACAGCAAATAGGCAGCAGTAAATCCGCGAAAGTCGCAGCGGGATTTTTCACTATAACTGGCGTGTTTGCTCCACTTCCCTACGTGTTAGGGAAATTTTCTATTTGGTATTTACTGCCCATTATGGTTTGGAGTGTTTTGCTTATTTACTCTTCAGCACGCCTCGTGACTATGGAAGTAACGCTTGCAAATGTACGTAGGTACGAGAGGTTAATTACTATGTCGATGATGTTACTACCGCTTTCGCTTATACTTGAAGCGTTTTCCTCGTTAATTGGAGGATTTCTGTGAAAAAAACAAAAAGCATTTGTCCTGTATGCCAGAAAAAGATAGATGCTGAATTAAATGAAGTAAACGGCAAGATTTCTATCGTCAAAACCTGTAAGGAACATGGCACTTTTTCGGCGGTTCATTGGCAAAGTTTTGATGTTTTTAATTTCACAGAAAAATATGATTTTTTTAAATATTTTGGTGATTCAGCTAATCCTGAGAATCCTGAGGGTTGCCCTTATAATTGTGCTTCCTGCGAAAGCCACGCATCTGATACTGTAATAGGAGTTATTGATGTTACAAAAAAGTGCAACTTGAAATGTGCCGTGTGTTTTTCGACTTTTTCTGAACATGAAGTTGAATACGAACCCACTAAAGATGAAGTCATCAAAATGCTGACGTTTTTGAGCGAGCAAGAGCCTAAGCCGCCTGCCATATTGTTTTCAGGCGGTGAGCCACTGGAGCGAGATGATATCCACGAAATCATCAGTGCAGCACACAAACTACGGTTCATGACCATATTGGCAACGAATGGCGTTCGAATAGCCGAGTCGCCTGAATTCGCTGCTGAACTAAAGAAAAGTGGTTTGAACATAGTTTATCTTCAATTTGACAGCTTTCATGATAGTTTCTACGAGAGGATACGTGGGCAGAAACTGTTGAAGACAAAATTGAAAGCCATTGAAGTTTGTCGTCAACTTGACATGGAAGTAATATTAGTTAACACTCTGATGCGGGGTTTCAACGATAATGAAGTTGGCGCTATGATCCGTTTTTCAGCGCAGAATTCAGATATTGTGCGCGGATTAATTTTTCAGCCGATTGCTTTTACAGGGCGTGCAGTTGATAACCCGTTCCGTGATGCATGGACGGACTGGCGTTTCGTAGAAGAAGTTGAGAACCAAACCCAAGGAGAAATAAAGTCAACGGATTTCTTTCCATTGTCCGTTATGGTTTCGCCTATAATGATTATGCGGAAATTCATGAAGAAGCCTTGGCCATTATTTTCTTGCAGTCCCCACTGTGGTGTGGTGAACTGGGTGTATGTTTCGAGAAGTGGTAAGGTTATCCCCATTAATCATTTCGTTGACTTCAAAAAGTTTTTCTGGCTTATTCAGAAAACAGCACAGTCTGTTGAGTCAAAGGGGCGATTAAGGTTACTATCGTCACTGTTTTTAGCGGCAATGCAATCTCTGAATTGGCTTACAGTTACAAAGGAAATCGGCATTTTTACTTTGATGAAAACTATATTGAAAACACATATTTCCCCAACTTACCAGTCACTTGGTAGTATACGGAGACGAATTTTTCTGTTAGGCTGTATGGCTTTCATGGATCCATACACATTCGATGTTAATCGTGTAAGAAGATGTGTCATCCATTATGTTACGCCTAACTTGGAGATTATTCCTTTCTGCGCGTATAATAATGTTCACAGAATACCTATTGAAGAGGCATACGCTTCGAAAGATAAGATGAGAAAAAAATAGCCCATAGTATCAACTGGTTACTTCCACATTTAGAATACAGGAGTTATCTGTATATTTGAGAATTCCAGATTCATCGTCCATCCACAACTCAAAAACCACAGCGTAATTACCCACATCATTTAAAGTCACGGTAAATGGTATTTCCCAAATTTCGCCCTTTTCCAACATCTTACTGAAAACAGCAGTTGCATCAGTAGTAAGGGGCAGTTTATGGATAATTTCATTTGTAATTTTCATCATGACTGTGAAATTTTTACTTACATTCATATGATTTTCTACGCATGCCAAGGCGTTGAACGTGTTGTTTTTGTTGATGACAAGTGTTTCAGCATACTCTATAGCACGTTTTTGTGTATCAAGCACGTATATTGTCGTGTACTGTTTTTCAGGAGGTTTCAAAACGTCGTAATACGACGCTAGTAGAATGAATGCAAACAAGAGCGCTATAAAAACAGCGATTAGATAGCCCTTATCATCCTCAGCGCTTAAGTTTCTGACCAGTTTCTTAACCTTTTCCAAATGTATTTTCGCTCCATAAACCCTCTGAACATCGTGGTAAATATTTCTACTCCTGACTTAATTTTTCTAAGTTTAGTTTTTCCATATTTTCTATGTTTATATGTTGATGGTACTTCAACCATTTTGAAGCCTTTTTTGGCGAATTGTACAAGCATCTCTGTTGCGAATGCCATGTCATCCTCGTGTAAGTCTACTTTTTCAAGCGCTGCACGCGATATTGCCCGAAAGCCCGATTGTGTGTCACTGAGAAACTGCATGAAAAGAAAATCGAAACAAAATGTCATAATTTTGTTTGCAACAAAATTCATCATTCCCATAGCCTTGTGCGGGTCATACATACGCGTAGCTAGACACATATCCGCTTTTTTTTGAATCATCGTGTCGAGCAAAAGTTTAATGTGTCTTACTTCATAGGTGCCATCACCGTCAACCATAACTATAACGTTGCCCTTTGCATGCTTGAAACCTGTCCTCAATGCTATGCCATAGCCACGTCGCGGTTCTATTATTAGCTTGCAGTTTGCATCTTTAACAATTTCTTTTGTGCCGTCTGTTGAGTCACCGTCGACCACAATTATTTCTTTTGGATATGGTAACGTTTTCTCGATTGTTGTTAAGGCTTCCCGAATATTTCCAGCCTCATTCAATGTTGGGATTACCACTGAGACCATGTCAATCTTCGAGATCATCGACTGAAACTTCCAATTTAAAGGTTATATACTTTTTACAACTAGCTTAAATAAGCTCTTCGTATATCTGCACGAGTTTTTCCACATTTCTGTCCCAACTGTACTCCTGCTCAACCAGATTACGCACACCGATTCCGAGGGCAGAGAGCTTACTTTGGGAGAATTCCAGCACTGCATCTGCAAGTGCATCAGGATTATCGGGTGGTACTAATTTGCCGTAATCATTCTTTATTACTTCTGAAATTCCGCCCACGTTTGTAGCCACAACAGGCAGACCACACGCCATTGCTTCTAAAGCCACTAATGGCAAGCCCTCACCTGTTTTAGAGGGTAAAACAAAGAAGTCCGATGCATTGTAATATAACGGCAAGTCTTCATCAGCAACGAAGCCAGTTAGCCTGAAATTTCTATTGAGCTCCAACTGTGTTATTTTTGCCTTAATCTCTGCAAAATCAGGACCTTCGCCAACCACAACAAACAGCAATTTTGGATTATTTTTGACGGCTTTTTTAGCGCACTCTATTAGCGTGTCTACGCCGTTCTTGTAAACAAGCCGCCTTACTGTTATAGCAACTACGATGTCCTTAGGGATTCCGAGTTTTTCTCTTAAAGTGTCTTTCACTTTTGGCAATGGCTTAAACCTGTCTAGATCCACGGCGTTATGCATACACACTATTTTTTCATGTTCTGCGCCTAAGCTTAGCACGTACCGCATTGTAGCTTTACTGACCACAATTATTTTATTTGCCCTCTTTAGAACTGTCTTTCCAACGAGAAAATCGTTTATTTTCTCAACGGTGTCCCAAAGGTTTCCGTACTCAATGAAAGTATTATGCTGTGTTAACACAAACGGTTTCTTGTATTTTTTTGCAAGTTCAGCTGCCATAAGAGAGGAAAGATACGGATGACCATGCGCATGAATTATATCGCTGCTTTTTACTGCTTCCAAAAATGGCTTATAACTTGTGATTTTTAACACTGGGTACGGTATCCCCAGCCTAAAGCCAAGACTCAACGATTCATAACATTGGACGTCTATTCCATTGTAACTGTACTGTTTCTGCGTGTTAATCCTGTTTGTAAGCACTTTAATTGCAAACTGTCTCCGCTGCAACCGCTTGCCCTGTTCATAAACTACGCGTTCTATGCCGCCAACATGAGGCAGAAACGTATGCGTAACAATGCACAGCCTTGCCTGAACCATATAATCCACTGCGTAAACTCCAACCCCCAAACTATTATAACCTTATGGTAAACCTGATGTCTAGCCTTTGAGACGCAGTTCTTATTAGCCGCGTTTGATTGACGTATTTTCGGTGAGATCAGAACCTTAAGGCTTGATGCTTCACCAAGAGGATATTAAAGAATGAATGTAATAGTTGGCGGCGGAAAATACGGCTGCTACGCTATTGAATACTTGCAGCAGAAAAAGGAAAGCTACGTGGTTGTTGATACTGATCTGAATTGCCTTGCAGTTAAACGATTCAATCTTGAACCTTACATACAAGCTTCTGTTGAAGGCGGATACTTCATCCACGGCGACCTTGAGAAAGTGTTAGAACTGATTGAAAACCTAAAGCCTGAATACGTGTTTCCAACGGCACCAGTGCACATAGCAGCGGATCTGGCGAAAATCAAGTTTAATCTCACACCGTGGAATGAAGCTATAAACTCAATACTGCCAAAACTGCCTGAAGTTGTGATCTTATATGCAGGAAGAGGAAAACTTATCCTGAGCTTTAACCGTGACCATGACTGCATAGATAAATGCGCAATGCCCAAGATTTGTCCAACGTCGCGGATTGAAAAGCCGTGTACGATGACAGAACTGGTGCGATTTGCTTGTCCTGAAGCATTCATCCTCGTTAGCTACTCCATGGCTCCAGGGATGGGTGCACTTAAGGGCAGTGAACTTCTAAGTTTCTTTGAGTGGGCAAGAACAAAAGAAAAATTCGTTGTTGCTACAACATGTGATTGCCATGGCGTGCTAGACTCTTACCAAAAACAGCAATAAACTGCAGGGTTTATCAGCTTTGGATGACAGTTTTCTGATGTTCAAGTTTGAATTTAGAATGACTATTTGCAGGTTTTACTTGGATATTTCACTTAAGGTTAGTCGATGATTCAGGGCTTGTTAGTTGCGCTGTGATTTTAAGGTCTAAGGCAAAATTTCATAAACTTGAAATGAGTCACTACACGACGGTGAAGCCGATTGGTTGTAGCTGGAAAAATCTTCAGACTTTCTGAACCACTTGCACTGGATGAAGTGGCACATAGGCTTGAGAAGTATCGGTTTGAGGAAGTATATGAAGAAGGAGATTACAAGTTCACGCTTGTAACTGAAATCGTTGGGTTATTACCAAAAGAAAACATGTTTAGCGGCGTGTACTCCCATGATTATGTTATGCATGTTTTTCACAGAGGCAAAGTGGCGCCTTTACCGCGCACTGTGGAAGCGCTTTTTAGCTTTTCACAGGTGAGAGGCACGACGTTTTTGATAGTTGTTGAGAAAAAGCGTCTGGCAAACTTTGTTGCTAACAAGTTGAGCGGAATCTTGTTCGGAAAAGTTGGCAGTATCGTTGAAGCACGAATTTCGCCTGAAACACTACGTGCATTCCACCTTAAAAATCCTGAAGACACAAAAATTACATTCTTTGATAACGTGGACATCCCAAACGTGGATAAATTATCGCTTTATGGTCCCGACCTGATAAACACGTCACTTTTTGAAGACTACGCCAAGCATGGTGATCTCTGGTATGTTGTAGCGCGTTCAAAAGAAACAGGATACGTCGTAGGCGTGACCAGAGACGCTTCAGTAACGATATTTAACTTGGCAGATAAAAACAAGTATGTAGAATATGTTTCTAAAGAGATTTTTCCTTTATTTTTGTAATTTACCAAGTAACTTGGGACTTTTGCTTTCATCAATTGCTGAATCCTAAGCAGGCATAAAGCAACTTGGGCAGATTAAATAACAAGCGCCTTGAGCACTTACACGAAAAATATACATGGTAATTGTTTAAATGCTATCTTAGTAACCAATAACAGCCTGCAGGCGTAAAAATGAAGACAGCACCATGCATGATTAAAGGTTTATGGAACATCGTGTTAAGCGGTTACCCCACTGCAGGAAAAACAACACTTGCACAACGCATCCTAACCGAAAAAAACCAATTTGCACGCATAGGCGTCGACGAATTGCGCAGGATGTTCTTTAATGAGAACTATCCATGCCGTGATGAGTTTCTGGTATACTCTATGATAGCAGAAATACGCGACGACTTACTCAAAAATGGCTACAGCGTAATAATCGATTCAACCGCACCATCCAACGTAACCCGCCAATTCCTACTAACAACCAACATCAAACACGTCAATTCCCTCTTAATTGTTGTCAGCGTAGACAGGCCAGTGTTAACAAAGCGTATAATACAAAAATTTGGAGACAACACGCCTATTTTGGCATATGATAGACGCTGGGAAAAACCAAAAAACAACCTTCCAATATTTAAATTCAAAAGCAACAGCAAAGAAGAATTTGAAACGTATTATTCAAGCCTAAATGAACTGCTAGAAAGCGAAACGCACCCATACAAACCTGAATTCCACGCAACACTCCTAACTGCAAACAACATCAAGAAAGCACTAAAAAGATTCCTGCACAAGCAAAATTAAAAAATGTCTCTAGGGCAAAAACTGCCTATAAACAGGATGACCTTTAAAACGCAAAGTTGTCTCAGAACGCTCTATAGTCCCACTAGGCAACCGCATACATATCGAGTGGACAACAGCACCATCAGGAATCAAACGCACACCATCCAGCAATTCACCCTTAGTGACACCTGAGGCAGCAAAAACCAGTTCCCGCCCTTTAGCCAACTCATCCTCACAATAAGTTTTATCCACATCAATGCCAACTGCTTTCAGTCGATCTAGCCTTTTAGGATCATCATTTTTAGTTTGCCAAACCTTAACTAGCATCGTTCCACCTAAACATTTTACAGCAGTTGCTGCGATGGTGGCTTCTGGTCCTGCACCTGCACCTATTAGGAGATCTACACCTGACTGAGGAATACAGGAAACAACTGCTGCGGCGATATCACCATCTGGAATTAATATGATGCGCACACCCAGCTTTCTTAGCGTAGCCAGCAGCTCCATGTGTCTCTCCCGTTCTAACATGATTACTGTTAAATTGCTGAGAGGTAACTCCTTTTCGCGTGCTACTGTACGTACGATCTGTTCTATGGACATGTCTAACGAGATTTTGCCAATGCAATGGTGATCGGTTGCTACTTTAAAATAGTACCCATCATCAGGAAGCACTTGGAAGCAGCCTGCAGGTGCGCATGCTAAGGCGGATATTGCGTCTTTTCTTCCTTTTGACGCAGCAGTTGTGCCGTCTACAGGATCCACGACAAACTCCACTTTTGGTCCACGTCCTGTTCCGACTTTTTCACGGTGAATAAATGCTGGCGCGTGGTCTTTTGGTCCTTCGCAAGCGATGATTTCGCCATCTATGTCTGTTTGCGCCAGAGCAGCCCTTGAGAATTCTACTGCTTTAGCGTCTATTAGGTCGCAGTTTCCTTGTCCGATGTGTAGTGCTGCACCTATTGCGCCTGCAATTGTGATACGTGTTAATGACGGTGCTAGTGCTCTCAGGGAAACCATGTACTTGTTCTCCGTAGTGTCATGTATGTGTTCTGGTAATTAAAATATGTGTATTTTTACGCTGAATTTATCCTGTGCAGTTAGTGGCCATTGATGGTGTATAGGCTGATTTAGGCAATACCTAGCCAAGTGCCTGCTGATTGTCCGAAGAAAGATAAGAGTGTGAAGATTATAAATCTGGGTATGAAACTTAATGTTATAAATATGGTTATGCGAGTTTTCAGTAGTCCACAGATAAATGCAAGCAGTTCTACGGGTAGAACTGGGATTAATCCGAATGTTATGTAAATTATCCAGCCCCATTTACTCCATAAGTGTTTTATTTGTTTTATGTGTTCAGGGGGGATTCTTTTTGCGACATATGGATTTCCTAGGTGATAAGCCAGTGTGTAGTTTATTGTCATGCCTATGGTGAAGCCTGTGGTGGCTACGAGTGTGAGTATCACGGGGTTTACGCCGCAGAGTGCTGCGGCTACAACTAGTGCGGGGCTTCCAAGCGGTATTATAGTGCCTGCTATGATGGTTGCGAGGAATATGCCTAAAAGTCCGTAGTTCATGAAAAAGATTTCTATGCTGGAGAACAGGGGTGTTTCTGCGATGTTGAAGAGTTTTAGGAGGGCTATTATGAATATTCCTATGACGGTTAGGGCAAGGGCTAGTTTTATTGATGAGCGCATCCATGATGCCTTGAGCAAGTCTGAGAATGTAGTGTTTGTTTTTTGGTTTTGTTCGGGCATCATGGCTCACTTGTTGAGGGTATTGTTTGTGTGTTCTCTCTATAAAGTTCTTCGTGTTTAAAGATGGAGCTGACTTGTTTTCTGGAAGTTGAGTTGTATGGGTAGTTTGATGTAAGGGTGGATGGTTTATTCTTTCTGTTGTTTTGGATTTGTGTGGAAAGCGTTATACCCCTTTTAGAGGGGCAGCGTTGTCTATTCAAAAAGTGTTGCGTAGTTTTGTGTATGGAATTTAAATAAGCTGTGGGAAACGTGTTTCAGGCGGATATGTTTTGCTTTTTTTCTTCTTTTTGGTTGGGTTGGAATTGGCGCTACTGGTTGTTACCACGGAATTTTTGACAAATGTAAATTATGATCATTCGATAAGGGAATTACGGGTTTTCTTCAGAGATTTTGTTTATTTTTTCTATTAGAAAAGGCAAGTCTGTTATGGAGGTTATTATGTAGTTTACGCCGTTACGCATCAGTTGCTCTATGGTGGAAACGCCCGTGGGTAGGCCTACTGCAATAGCTTGTAGTTCTTTGGCGCTTTGCATATCTGTGATACTGTCGCCGACTATCACTGTGTCCTTGGCTGATACACCCAATGCTTTTAATGCTGTTTCTATGTGTTCAGGGTGGGGCTTAAACTGGTTCACTTTGTTTCTAGGGACTACAACATTGAAGAATTGTGTGATTCCAAAACGGTTTAAAATGTAGTTGACGGCGTTTTCGCTGTTGATTGTGCACAAACCAATTTTCAAATTCATACGTTTGAGCGCTTTTAGGGTTTCCACGACGCCTGGAATTAGACTTGTGGTTTTTGCAGCGTCTAACTCGTATTTTTCAACCATTGTTAAAGCTTCTCTGCGGATTTCTTCTATTAGTTT
>JAWBOE010000014.1:0-37259 GCA_038826755.1 Bathyarchaeia archaeon
GTTTTGGCTGTTTATGGCGGAACCTCGATTGACAGACAAATAGCGGCTTTGCAGAATGGCGCCCAAATTATTGTCGGTACACCAGGCCGCATAATTGACCTAATAAAACGGGGCGCATTGAATTTTACGTCTGTGAAAATGGTTGTTCTTGACGAAGCAGACAGAATGCTGGATATGGGCTTCATAGATGATATTAGCTTCATCTTGTCGAGGACTCCTTTGAATAGGCAAACTGCACTTTTTTCGGCGACCATAGACCAGACGGTAATGAACGTCTGTGACAGGTACATGAAAAATCCTGTAAAGGTGCTGGTGAGCAAAGATGAGATTGCTGTAACACAAATGAAGCAATATTACATGATTGTGAATTTCAGCAATAAATTTGATGCACTTTGCCGCATACTAAACGAGAACCACATTGGGCGCGGGATAATTTTCTGCAAGACACGCAGAGACACAAGCGCCCTAGCAGATAAGCTACGGAGAAAAGGCTACAAGGCTGAACCATTGCACGCAGGCTTCACGCAGTCGCAGAGGGACTACGCAATAAATGCTTTCCGAAGCGGCAAAGTAAAGCTACTTGTAGCAACTGACGTGGCTGCACGAGGCTTGGATATTGAGGGCGTGACGCATATTATTAATTATGATGTTCCTTTGGACGCGCTGGTGTATTTTCACCGTATCGGCAGAACCGCCAGAATGGGACGTGAAGGCACCGCTATAACGCTTGTAAGCTACGGCGAACTTTCAGGATTCGACAGCATCAAAGCGTTAACCAAAACCAAAATAGAAGAACTTGCAAAGACAGAAACCGACATAGATTCGCCTATCCAAAGCTTCTTCTAAGAAGCCAGAAGATGCAAGCAGTTTTTCCTTTTTTCAAGAAATAGCAGTGTTTTCAGCATGCCCAAAGAGGTATGATTTATGATTGCGCTTCCTAAAGTAAACCAGTAGCACTACACCGGCAACAACTATCGCCACTGAAGAAATTACTACGACCTGAACAGGAAATTGTTTGTGTGCGCTTATGCTGAAGTAGACTGTTTCTGAGGCGCCGATGTTTCCAGCAACGTCAGTAGCGTAAACGGTAACGCTGTGCGCTCCATCAGGCAAACCAGTTATTGTAGTGTTTCCGGCTAAGGTTACGTTTTCTTTTCCGTCAAGGCTGTACGCCAAGTGAGAAGTTTGCTCGTTAACAGTGAAATTCAACGCTATATCCGTCGTCTCGTATGTTTTGTTTTCAAGTGAAAGCAATGTCACTTTAGGCGGATCAGGTTTTATTGTGAAGTTGACTGAAGCACGACCAGTTACGTGAAAAAGGTACAAATTGAAGATGTAATATTCGCTGCCGCTTCCAGTTGCAACTACGGTTACACTGTGGTTCCCGCCAGGAATATTTGTCAGGGGCACAAAGAGGTTGCTAAAGTTTATTCCGCTTGAATTGTCACGGTATTCGCCCATGTAATAAGTTTTGGTTATACCTTTCTTCCAGTCTTCAATGTCTGGGCTGTGGTAAACTAAAATCGTTTCGTTCAGCCAGTCACCTGTAAAGAAAATCTTTTGTATACCCATACCAGTTATCATGTGGAAAGAATCAAGTTGAACCCTCTCCGAATTAACACTTACATTGAAAGCTAAGGTTACATTATTTGTGTCGAATACCATGTTGTTTTCTGGAAATATTATGGAGACAACTGGTGGTTTCACGTCAATACTTGGAGATCTTTCGCCACTGTATGCAGATTGACTAAAGGGATTCGCCACGCTGACCTTGACAAACTGCGTTCCAGCCGCTATAAACAGGAACCCTAAGATGAATAGTAACGTCGCCGCTTTTCTAATCACGGGCGCTCACTTGCATAATTGCATTTTCCAGAATACACGAGAAAAACAGCAACAGCGAAGGCAATCAGCGCAGTGGCAGCTGCAGCTGCTACTATTGGAAAAGATTTGGGTTCCGTTGTGCTGGCTTCTGCTGTGTCTTGTTCTTGTAGCGGCTGGATTGAAGATGGCACAGTTGAATATATTTCAAGGGAGATTTCATGTGGCGCTAATAATGGATGATTGTCTTGGTTGTTTTCGTTTATGTAGTATGGTGTGTCGCCTATCTTTGAGTTACCGCTTGCTTGCGCAGCAGGGTAGCGCGTTGTGTAATCGCTCCAGTAATTGCCTTCTGCGCCGTCATCCCACATATTAGCTGCGCCAGCCACAAGTTGTGGTGGTCTAGGCGTTTGACCCGGGGGTAGTTGTTTAAAGAGGTCAGGATAGACCCAAAGCTCAGTGATTGCTGCTTGAATTCCACCATTGTTGTTGTCAACGAAGTTGTTATGGTGAATGATATTGTCGTGCTGGGAGCCTTCCAGCCTGATGCCCCACTCGGCATTTTTGAGTATAGTATTTGCGATTATCGTGTTTTCGAAGGCGTTGCTCGTCCAGATGCCCATCTTGTTTTTGGCAATATAATTTCCTTTTATTACGCCGTTTGGGCCATAGCCGAAACTGACGCCGCAGCCTGTGTTAAGGGTAATGTTGTTTCCGATAATGGCGGAGCCATTGATGTCGCTGATGAAGATGCCGTCGCCAATATTCTCTGAAATAAAATTGTGGCTTATTGTGAAATTTTTGCAGTTTGATTTAATGTTTACGCCGATGCCTTTGTTGGCTATTACCTGGTTGTTTGAGATGACATTGTTCATCGTGTCCGAGCAAACGATACCATAAGCATTTGCTGTGATCCTGTTGCCGAGTATGAGGTTGCCACTGCCTTCGTACTGCTCTATTCCCGCGTTCTGATTGCTTGTTATATGGTTGTTTGTGATTACGTTGTTGAAAGCGTGCCGAACAACTATTCCATTCAAGTTGTTGGCTAACGTGTTTCCGCTGATAGTTGAGTAGTTTGTGTTGTAGAGTAAAAGACCGTTTTCGTTGCCTTGGAGGCTTAAGTTTTCAACTTTGATTCCGCTACAATTCTTGAGCACTACTAGCGCTGCGTTAGTGGGCACGGTTAAATTGTGACGGTTAACCCAGTAGTAGATTGGCTTGCCATTGATGGTGTTTGAGGAATCTATGTCGTTGTCGCAGTAGCCTGAATCAACAACGTTATAATTGTTTTGCTCAAACCTGTTGTTTCTTAAAATAACCGAGCTGTATAAGCCAGCGCCATAAGTGTTTCTGGCAATGTAGTTGCCTGCAATATAGCAGTTTGAGGATTCAGTTATTGAAAGCCCGTACGTGTTGTTAGTTATAATGCTATCGAGGATGCTGCAGTTTTCGTTAATACCGGATGAGTATAAGTTTGGCGAAAACTTGACGCCAACCTGAAATCCACTAATATGCAGGTTCTTTATTACTATATTGCTTCTTTCTTGAATCCAGATGCCTGCAGATTCACCGTTTCCATGAAGCGTGTATCCTGCGCCGTCAAGCACTATACCGTCACGTAGAATCACAATTGTGCAGTTGATGTCACCTGTAAAAATGTATGTGTTGCCGTCACGGCGAATATTCTCCCCCGTAAATGTTCCGTCACTGTTGATTGTGTAGCCTACTGGCGGCTCTTCAGGCACCAACGCGAAATTTGCATAGGCATCCCTGACAAAGCATATTCCGAGTAATGCCGAAAACAAGAGGGCCACTATAAAGATCAATACAATCGCTGTCCGCTTCATGGGCTTCGACCACTTCAACGTTTTTTATGATGCGGATTTGCGATTAAACTGTTTTTGTCAAGGTTTCTTGACTAAACAAACCTATTATTGGTCAAGATTTCTTGACTAACGATAAGCCGTATAAGTCAAGGTTTCTTGACAAGCAAAATCCTGCAGCGTTTTTATTAGCGAGATGCAGCGACGTAGCTGGTGAAAGTTGTGGATACACGAAATATTCAAGCGGCACAAAGTATATTTTTGCCGCTAAAGGAAAACAAGCTCAATATGCCATACTAAACTACGTGCGAGTTTCTAAGCAAAAAGTAAGCTAACGCTGAGAAAATTGTGAAGAAAATGCCGCAGGAAACGAAAAGAGGCATATAACCTACTGTTTGCACAAAAAAACTGGCATAGAGCAATGAGACAAACTCGGCTATACGCATAGGCACGTGAAGCAAACCTATGTCAACTGAAACGCTAACTTTGTTTTTCGTAGCTTTTGCAATTATAGATTCAAAGAAACCCATAGCTAAACCTTCAGCGACAGCCAATGCCAGAAATAACCCTGTAAAGTAAACATTTGAGTTAGCCAAAAGAAAAGAAGCGGCAACTGCGATGATGGACTGCAAGATGACGCGACCACGCCCTAGCTGAAAACGTAGAGCAACAAAAATCACTATGGATGCAAGAATGTTGAACAGCATGTAGATTACGCCCACTGTTAAGTAGTTGAAACCCAAAATCTGCATCATGAAAACAGGCGCAAGTAGATTTAACAACGGATAAAACGCTAAACTAAAAAACATTAATGTTATTGAAACAAGCCAGAAAGTTCTTCCATAACTGCGCAGGCAGATCAGATTGCGAATTTCTAAACTGTGATGGCGCCAATTGCAATTTTGCTTCCGTGCAAGCAGCGCAGCTGGAAACCCAACTGCACTTGCTGCGGCAACAAAAATGGCAAGCGTAACCGAAAAACCAAAGACGGTAATGCCGATTCCTGCCACAGCACTGCCTGCTGCCGTTGAAAGGAGTAATACAGCAGAGTTTCGCGTTGCAGCCTTCTCTTCGCGATTAGGTGCAGAAGCAAAAATTGCGGTGCGGTTAACTGCCCAATACGATGCATCCTTTAGGGCCTCAAAGATTTTACCAATTAAAAACATAAAAGTTGATGCCGCAAAGAAATAGGTGCAAGTTGCAATAACGCTTGCAGGCCAGTTCAATAAAAGATAAAACGTGCTCCAACCCTTCAAATCAGCCATAAAAGCCAGCAGCAAACGCGCCACTAAAAAAACCAAAGGCAAAACAGATATTATCACACCAATCTCGAGTATGTTGATTTTGCGCTCCAGTAGCAGCAAAGGTATGGTAAGGGTTAATCCGCCTGAAACGAAGAAATTCAAGAATGTTAAAGCATATATTTTATTCATGCAATTTTCAGCCAGTAACCGAAGCAGTAAAACTCAACTGCCAAATTAGTCTTTTCATTACCATCAACCAAGATAAATCATGCAATGGTTCGCCATTTGATATTCCCACCGAATCACGCTTGAATACAACAAAACAAAAAAGAGGAAAATGAGGCTACAAACCCAAAATGCTCAGCAAGTTGTATTGCACTATTAAAGCAGCAAACAGCGAAGCAACCAAAGACATAACCGTAATCATCGTATTCAACGAAGGACCAGCCGTGTCCTTAAATGGGTCACCTACTGTGTCGCCGACAACAGCTGCCTTATGCGCCTCAGAGCCTTTGCCGCCATGAACACCTGTTTCGATGTATTTCTTTGCGTTATCCCACAAACCACCAGCATTGGACATCAAAAGCGCCAGTAGCAAACCTGAAAAAATGCTGCCTGCCAAGTAACCGCCTAACGCGTGAATGCCGCCGACGAAACCGACGACGAGAGTTACAACTATTGTTATAACACTTGCGGGCAATAACTCACGCAATGCACCTGTAGTAGCAATATCAACACATTTCGCGTAGTCAGGTTTAACGCCTTCTTTGCCTTCGCGCAAGCCTGGAATTTCTCTAAATTGTCTCCGAATTTCAGCAATCATTCTTTCCGCATTACGTCCCACACCCAACATAAGCAGAGCCGAGAACAACGCAGGCATGCCTACACCTATTAGGGCACCCATCAAAACAAGCGGGTTCATTATATCAAAGACCACTGGATGCCCAGCTCTCGTAGCAATCTCCTGAAAAGCCGCTAACAACGCAATGACAGTCAAACCTGCAGCACCTATAGCGAAGCCTTTCGTTATCGCTTTAGCCGTGTTACCAGCTGCATCCAACTCGTCAGTTACCCGTATAACTTCATCGCCTAAACCTGCCTGCTCAGCTATACCACGGGAATTATCAACAATAGGACCATAAGCATCGTTAGAAATTATCATGCCCACAATTGAAAGCATACCTACTGCCGCCAAGCTTATGCCGAACAGGGCATATTCCGCTCCAAGCGGCGCACATAAGAAGTACGCAATTGCAGATGCTACACCTATGCCGATTAGTGGTGGAAAAACGCTTTGCAGCCCGTAAGAAAAGCCTGTGATTATGGTTGTTGCAGCACCAGTTTTCGATGATTCAGCCGTTTTCATGACGGGCTTTTTGTCTTCAGACGTAAAGTAGTCAGACGTCATGCCGATGATTACACCTGCAGTTAAGCCAACCACCGCGGCACCCCACAACTGCAACGGGTACCCGAGATAATAAGTGGCTATGAACGTAAATACTAAGAATAGTACGCACGTAGCGTATGTTCCCATGTTAAGCGCTTTTCCTGGATTACCCTTAACACCTGTTCGCAGCGTAAACGCGCCGATAATTGAGGCAATTATACCTATGCCTGTGAAAACTAAAGCGACTTCTGTCAACCCCAACGCGACACCGAGAATCATTGTTGCTACTGTGCTGGCTATATACGAGTCCGCTAAGTCAGCACCCATACCTGCCACGTCGCCTACATTGTCGCCTACGTTGTCAGCGATCACTGCAGGGTTTCTCGGATCATCTTCTGGAATGCCAAGTTCAACTTTCCCAACGAGATCAGCGCTGATGTCGGCTGTTTTAGTGTAGATGCCGCCGCCTGCTTTTGCAAAAAGTGCCAGAGCGCTTGCGCCGAAACTGAAGGCCAAAACTGGCGGTACTTCCATGTCTTCAGGCATACCTGTAACCGCGTAGACCAAGCTTATACCAAGTAAAGAGAAGCCGACTACGGCAAGACCCATGACTGCGCCGCCGCGGAAGCCTATTGGGAAAGCTTTGTTTAAGCCGCCGCGTGCCGCGTAGGCTGCTTTTGCATTGGCTTTTGTTGCTATGTCCATTCCGATGTAGCCTGCAAGGGCTGAGCAGAAAGCACCGAACATGTAGGCTAATGCCAAACTGAGGTTTTGTATAGGCTTAGCGTTTGTCCAAACTGGTTGTGGTAGGAAGATGCCGACGAGTGTGCCTACTATTACTACGAATATAGCGAGTATTTTGTATTCGCGTTCTAGGAAGGCTTTTGCGCCTTCTTTTATTGCACCGCAGATGTCGCGCATTCGTGGTGTTCCTGAGTCTTGCTTGTTAACGTAGTAGTAAAAGTATAGTCCTGCGAGAATTGAGATGGCTGCGGATATTGGTGCTATTAACCAAGGTTCAAACATAATTTTCGACCTTTGCCCTTTCTCTCTTTTTCTGTTTTTTCTCTGAATTGAATTTTGAATTCTGTGTGAACTTGTTTATTAGCCTTTGTTTTCGTCTTAGGCGAAAGGAAAAGGTTAAAGCCATAAGAACCAAAAAATAGGAAAACCACAATTGCAAGTAACTGAAGGCGCGTAAAATGTCCAAACCATGGCATAACATTGAAGTTGACGAAGTAATGCAGGAATTAGGTGTCACGCGTGAAGGGTTAACTTCACAGGAAGCTCAAGAAAGACTCAAAAAGTATGGATACAACGAGATAATTGCTAAGAAGCGCAAGTCTGCGCTGAGCATGTTTCTGAGCGAGTTTAAGGACATCTTTATTATCCTTTTGATTGTGGCAACCATTCTTTCCGCGGTTATTGGATATTACGAAGTAGTTTCTGGCGCAGAAGAAGGCTTCATGGAAGCGATGGCTGATGCCATAATCATTGGCGCTATTGTGATTTTGGTAGCCATAACAGGCTTCATTCAAGAATACCGTGCTGAAAAAGCAATTGAAGCCATGAAGAAATTGACGGCGCCCAAAGCGCGCGTTATACGCAATGGACAGGAAATGGTTATTCCTGCACGGGAGATTGTGCCAGGCGACATCCTTGTTTTGGAGGCAGGTGACCATGTACCAGCAGACGCACGTATCATTGAAGCCATTGAGCTTAAGGCTAACGAGGCAGTTTTAACCGGCGAATCGACACCTGTCAATAAGGGTGTTGCGCCTGTTAAGGCTGATGCTGCCATTGGTGAACGACGTGATATGTTGTTTACGGCCACGCATGTCGTTTATGGCCGAGGCAAAGCAGTTGTTACCGCAACGGGTATGAATACAGAATTTGGCAAAATCGCGGAAATGGTGCAGACTGCAGAGGAAGAGGAGACACCTCTCCAGAAGAAGCTGGACAAGTTTGCGCGTAAAATCGGCAAGGTCGTAGTTGCGGTTTGTATAGTCATCTTTGCACTTGAAGCGTTTGATGTGGTGGCTTCAGGTGTTTTCAACATTGAAGGATTTATTACAGCGTTTATGTCCTCGATTAGTTTAGCGATTTCTGCTGTGCCTGAAGGGTTGCCTGCCATTGTAACAGTGGCTTTAGCGCTTGGTGCACGCGAATTTGCAAAGCGAAATGCACTTGTACGCAAGTTATCTTCGGCAGAAAGCTTGGGCGCTGTTACGGTTATTTGCTCAGACAAAACTGGCACAATCACGAAGGGTGAGATGACCGTTAGGCAATTGTATGTTGATGGGAAATTCATAGAGGTTACTGGTGTTGGCTACGAGCCTAAGGGCGAATTCAGACGAGATAGCAGTGCAGTGAAGCCTGAAGGCGACGCAGAGTTACTGCTCAGGATTGGCGCACTTTGTAATAATGCCCAGTTGCGGCAGAAAGAGAACTCTGCTTGGGAGATTTTCGGCGACCCCACAGAAGGCGCATTGATTGTAGCTGCGGAGAAGGCAGGTTTCAGCAAGCAATCATGGGATGCAGTTTATCCACGTGTTCGTGAAATCCCGTTCACGTCTGAGCGAAAACTAATGACCACGCTGCATAAAACTCCACAGGGTGACTTTGTTGCGTACATGAAAGGTGCACCTGAAACTGTCCTCGAACGATGCACGCATATTCTTGAGTCTGGTAAAGAGGTGAAACTAACAGCTGCTAAACGCAAGACAGTTTTGCAGGCAAATGAACAGCTGGCTGGAGCTGCGTTGCGAGTGTTAGCGATGGCTTATAAGCCGTTGCCAAGTGACGTGAAAAAGCTCGGTGAAGAGGAAATTGAGAAGAGCTTGATCTTTGTAGGTTTGCAAGGAATGATTGATCCGCCGCGTGAAGAAGCTATTCAAGCAAATAAGACTTGTCAAAAAGCTGGAATCAGGGCGGTTATGATTACGGGCGATCACAAGTTGACTGCTGTTGCCGTGGCTAAGGAAGTTGGCATTTTCAGGGAAGGCGATTTGGTGTTGACTGGTGTGGAGTTGGAGCAGCTTAGTGATGTTGAGTTTGAGGGGATTGTTGAGAAGGTTAGTGTTTATGCAAGGGTCTCACCTGAGCACAAATTGCGGATTGTTAATGCTTGGAAGAAGCGTGGACATATTGTAGCTATGACTGGTGACGGCGTTAATGATGCCCCTGCGGTGAAAGCTGCTGACGTTGGTGTTTCCATGGGCATTACGGGCACTGATGTCACTAAGGAAGCTTCTGACGTGATTTTGACAGATGATAACTTCGCAACTATCGTAAAAGCGGTGGAGCAAGGCAGAGTTATCTACGACAATATTCGCAAGTACGCACGGTTCCTAATTGCATGCAACTTTGATGAACTACTAGTCATTGGCAGCTTCGCTATCCTCGGCGGGCTCTTTGGTCCCGAAATGTTTCCATTACCATTGCTGCCTGCAATGATTTTGTGGATTAATCTGGTCACAGATGGTGCACCTGCAGTGGCGTTAGCCACGGATCCTCCAGATGTTGACGTGATGGATAGACCGCCTAGAAAGCCAGACGAAGGCATATTGCACGGTATGGGCAGGTTCATTGTGTTGTCATTCATACTTCAAGCATTAGGCACAATTCTGGTGTTCTGCTTGGAATATTATGTGTGGCCATCGCATGGTTTTGGCACAGAGGAAACTTTGGCTGAAGCTCGGACTACAGCTTTTGTTCAGGCTGCGATGTTTGAGCTTTTGGTGGTTTGGAACTGCCGTTCAGAAAAACGAAGCGTATGGCGAATGGGTAAGGACGCGTTCAAAAACAAATTCTTCGTGATAGCAGAAATAGTGTCAATGACAGCGACTTTGGGAATTACGTACATTCCAATTACACAGCAGTTGTTCCATTTATCGCCTTTGAGTTTGACTGATTTAGCTTACGTGATAGGTGTGGCTGGTTTGGCGTTGTTTGTGCTGCCCGAGTTTACAATGAACAAACCATTATGGAAGTGGAAGTAGCCAGTTTCACAGTATAGAGAAAAGCTTAATATGTAAAGACTCGCAAAAGGGCTTTCTTTAATGGGAAGAAGGCTGGAAAACATGAGTGAGAAGTTGGCGAATCCTGCTCCTCTCGGCCTCTTAGGCTTTGGCTTGACAACTGTGCTGTTGAATTTACATAATGCCGGCTTGTTTGAATTGGATACGATGATTCTGGCGATGGGATTAGCTTACGGTGGACTCGCACAGGTTATAGTGGGTGTTATGGAGTTTAAGAAAGGTAACACTTTCGGAACTGTAGCTTTCACCAGTTACGGATTATTCTGGTGGTCGCTTGTTCTGCTATTGTTGCTACCAAAGACTTCGCTACTGAGCGGCTTAGCGGCGCCGACCGAGTTGGCTATGGCAGCGTACTTCTTTATGTGGGGCTTGTTTACGTTTGTAATGTTCTTTGGGACTTTGCGGAAGAATCGCGCATTGCAGTTTGTGTTCATGAGCTTAGCAATATTGTTCTTTTTGTTGACTATTAGAGATTTAACTGGTAATCCTTTGCTGTTTAGTGGCTTCACCTTTAACAATCTTGTAGGCATTGAAGGGGTCATTTGCGGTTTGAGCGCTGTTTACTTGGCTTTTGCAGAAGTATTAAATGAGGCGTATGGAAAAACAGTGCTGCCAATCTGCCCAACAAACTAAGAACACTTACTATTCTTTTTTTATATTATTTTTTATCGCTAAAAGTTGGTTTCATGTTAAAAATTTTATAAATATTAGGGGGTAACCTGAAGCAGCCCACCTACTTGGAGATGGGTAACGTCCAAAAGCATTGCAACCTACCTGTTGCAGTTAGCAAAACAGTTGTGAGAGAGGTATTTATTCTGCATCATCATAAAGGCAACGAGTCCTATGCATGGATTAAGATTCTTTCAAATTGTTGGTTATTTAGTGGTCGAGTCTTGTAGCTGTATATTGCAAAGCAGAAAATACAGATAGCTGTGTACATAGTAACAACCCTTAACAATTTTTGGAAAAACAAACGCGGCAGTAAATTTACAAGCAAAAACATGAGATAAATCACAGCACCACTAACCTGACAATGTCAACCCGAATACATCGCCTAAGCAAAGTCTTAAATAACACCATAAATGTAAACGTTAAACTTAACAAACTAATAAAAAAGTGAAAATATGGAACCACTAACTAAACGTTCAGTAAAACTACTGAAAACGCTTTACGAAAAGAGCAGAGCTACAACAACTTACACGTTAACCGCCAAACAAGACGAATTGTCACAGCAAATAGGCGTAAGCAGACAAGCACTAAACGTGCATCTAAGAAAACTAAAGAACGCAGGCTACATCCGCACAGGAAGAGGATTCATAGACATAACTGAAAAAGGACTAAACGCACTAGGCATATCCACAACACCAGCATTCATACTGCTTAAAGTATCACCCACAAAAAGACTCCAAGTATACGACCAAATAAAGGAAGTTGCCGTTACAAGAGCCTTCAGAATAGCAGGAGAAGCTGACGCCTTAATAATCGTAGAACGAGAAAATTTGGATGAAATCCTCAAAAAACTCTACACTATGGAAGGCATCCAGGACACAAGATCCTACGTTACCATAGAAGTCATAAAATAAAACAAAAAAGTATATTTAACAGAAAACCGACTGAAACATAACCAAAACAGAGGCACAACTAATGCCAATACTTGACCCACTAAAAAAATCCATAGCACAACAACACAGACTATACATGAAAATCTGCAGAGACTGCGGAGCAAGAAACGCGGGAACATCAACAAAATGCAGAAAATGCCGAAGCAAAAACCTCAGATGGAAGAAACGCGAAATAGTAAAGTAATAAATAGACTAAAGCGTTTTAGCCAGAGTTTCCAAGTTAAAAACTGTATTAGCACAACCATTCTTAATCAAAGGAACAGCTTGTGCTGCAACCTCTGAATTCCCTACGACAACCCTAGAAACTCTAATTTCTTCACCACACGCAACACCAACAACACCCTCATAACCAGTAGACTTCAAAATTTTAGAAACACAAGAACCACCAGGCAAAACATAAACATCATACCCCTTACGCCTAGCCAACGCATCCGCCTTGTTAACTAAACAATCTGGAGAACAATGCGCACACACATAAGAAGGAACCTGGGCATCGAACGTTGCCTTACAACGACTATCCATAAACTTTCGGCAACAATGAGGCAACAACAAAGCTCTCTTCTTAGTCTGCAAAAACCTCTTACGCTCCATAAAATTTACAGCTTGCAAATCAACCAAATCCTGAAGCAAAACAATAGCATCAGACAAATTAAGCCCTGTAGCCTCCTGAATCTTGAACCTCTCAATAATATGCTGTAGACGCTCAAGCATCAACCTAGGTACACCCTTCTCATAACTAATTCTCGCTAACTCCGCAAAAAAGAAACGCGGCAACCGCGAAAGATCAAAATTGAACCTGTAAGGCATGATATAAGAAAACTAAATCACACTTAAAAAAATACCTACACAAAAACTAAAATATAACATACAAACACCTAAAAGAGAAAAATATCAAAGAGTAATCTTGAACATTAACCTCTCAACAAGCTCCTTATATCTATTCCGTATAGTAACCTCCGTCACCTGTGCGATCTCAGCTATCTCCCGCTGCGTCTTCCGCTCACCAGTCAAAACAGAAGCAATATAACTCGCAGCGGCCGCGATGCCTGTTGGACCACGACCAGAAGTCAACTTAAGTTCCTTAGCCGCCGCCAAAATCTTATGTGCAATTTCCTCTACTTTACCCTGCATCGTAAGTTGATTAGAAAACTTAGTAATATACTGACTGGGCTTAAGTGGCGGAATAGAATAATTAAGCTCCTTAATCAGAAAACGATAGCTACGTCCCACTTCCTTCTTACTTACAGTAGACGACTGAGCAATCTCATCCAATGTCCTAGGTAACCCACACTGCCTACAAGCCAAATAGATAGCAGCAGAAGTTACACCTTGAATCGAACGCCCGCGTATCAACCGCTCCTTAACAGCCTTCCGATAAATTACAGAAGCAGTCTCAAGAATATTTTTCGGAAGAGTCAAATTATTAGAAATCTTTGTTATCTCCGACAAAGCAAAAGCCAAATTACGCTCTGTAGCGTCAGAAACCCTAATACGGCGTTGCCACTTCCTCAGCCTATAAACCTGCGCCTTCTGCCCAGGAGAAAGACTCTTACCATAAACGTCACGATCATGCCAATCAATAGTCGTCGATAAACCCTTATCATGAATAGTGTAAGTCAAAGGTGCACCAACACGCGTCCGCTTTGATCGCTGCTCATCATCAAAAGCGCGCCATTCAGGTCCACGATCCGCAATCTTGGCGGCAACCACAAACCCACAGTCCATGCAAACTATCTCGGCACATTCATAGTCACGCATAAGCCTACTGCTACCACATTCTGGACAAGATTGAACTCTAAAAGATTCGTGCTGCATTGATAGAGAAGCTAAATCACCACGCAGCTCGCTATCTTTGCTCATAAACGCTTATTACGCTCCTTTTTCGAGAGAAGTAAATACAACTGCTTACCAACCACTCTTTCTGAATCTTTAATCTTTGGTTTTATCACAGCGTAAGGCGCAGCAACAGAACCAATAACGTCAAAAACTTTGCCCACAACTCGAAGGTTCTCATCAACAACTGCAGAACCAATCTGCGGTGGTTCGAGAGTTTTTACCACAATATTCCGAGACGACGTTACATGCATCACTTTGCCAAATCTCTGCAAACGCATACCTCTCTCGAAAAACAAGAACGAGAACGTAAATCATTATTTAAACTTTTCTACAAACAGCGATACATAATATTTGCGCATTGTGTTAACCGCGTTTTATTTAAAAACAATTTACGCAATTTTACTTTGGATAAATAGAATTTTGCTAATTCACATACAACCCATGTACAGTTAGATTAACCGGACTAGCTCAGCACAAGGAACCTACACAACAAACGTAAGGCGCAGATTATAAAAAGAAAATATGACACGATACATTTAGATTCAACCGCCTTAAAGGGGTGCTATTTTTCTTTATACCAGTCTGCGAATTTGCGAATTGCACGAGCACGATGTGAAAAAGCGTTTTTTTCTTCGATGCTCATTTCTGCAAATGTTTTTGTACTTTCGCTAGGCTGAAAAATAGGATCAAAGCCAAAACCTGATTTGCCATTTCCTGCACGCTCTCTATACGTGATGACACCTAAAGCTTCACCCTCAAAGGTTACAGGATCACCGCACCCATTATAATAAGCAATGACAGATTTGAATGCAGCCTTCCTGTCTTTGATACTGCCTAGCAATTTTAGTAATCCCATGTTGCCTATGGTTTTGTACACGTATGCAGAATATGGTCCTGGAAAACCATTTAAAGCGTTCACGAACAATCCAGCGTCTTCCACTATAATTGGCAATTTGCATTGTTTGAAAGCTGCTTTGGCACTTGCTTTTGCTATTTCGCCGACGTCTTCACTTTGTATTTCAAAAGACTTCACACGAAGCATACCAACAGTTATTTTTTGCTTTGCTAATATTCGCCGCACTTCATCGAATTTGTGGAAGTTGTTTGTGGCGAAAAATATTATTCTGCCCTTAAGCTTCAATTTCATAAAGTCTTCTCCTTTCTTTCTGCAACATATCTGCCGCGCTTTTCAATTTCGTTGATTTTATTTAAAATCTCGTTTGTTTTTTCAGCACCTACAACCATCTTGTAGCCTTCTATTATGCTTTCGTAACATTCATCTGCGAATTCATAATGTGTACTCTGTAATGCCCTTTTCAATAGGTGTAAATCCACTCCTCTTGCCTCGATCGCTGAGCTTTTCTCGCCGAGACCAAAATCAACTATAAAAATCTTACCCTTATCACCCATAATCATGTTTGATGTTGTAAGATCACCATGAATGATGCCAGCATTATGCAGTTTTCCAATCAACTCACCGATTTTGAAGCAAACCGCGTGCCGTTCACCGTGCGAAACACAAGCCAGCAGTTTTTTTACTTGAATACCTTCTACAAACTCCATCGTTATCGCAGCGTTTGTTATATCCACGAGATAGATTATTGGTGTGGAAACCCCTGCTTTTTTCGCCTCATGCAACAATTGCGGTTCATGAAGAGTTCGATACCTACGGATGTATGCATCCAATGCTTCAGGGCGATATTTCTTAGGCAAACGCGCTTTGATTATTGCTTTTTTACCATGCCAACTCACCAGAAAAAGGCTAGCCTCAGCGCCCTTCTTAAGCAGTTGGCTGTGAGCTACTTCACCCATGGTACATCAACCTTATCTAACCGCCACCTCAACCTGACAAAACTGTCCTCAATAGGTGTAACCAGCCCACTTTTATACGCCAATATGCCTGTCCAAGCTATCATAGCACCATTATCTGTAGCAAACTCACGTGGGACCACATTGAATCGGGCATTGTGCTCCTCGGCTATTGACTTCAACATTGCCTGTAACCTCCCATTAGCTGCCACACCGCCTGTTAACAACACTTCTTTTTTTTCAGTATGAGCTAACGCTCTTTCAGTAATTTCAGTAACCATTGAAAAGGCGTTTTCTTGGAGACTGTAACATAAATCTTCCAATTTGTATTCGCCTCTATGGAGTAAAGTGACTGCGGCGGTCAACAAGCCGCTCAAAGAGACATTCATCCCTTTCACCGTATATGGTAAAGAGACGAATTTTCGCCCTCTGGCAGCTAATTGCTCTACCGCGGCACCAAGCGATAAACCACATTTAGGTTCAAGCCCTGCTTCTCTCGCAAATACGTCTAAACAGTTTCCCAGCGCTATATCTAATGTTTCACCGAAAATTCTATATTTACCGCACTCAAAAGCCGAAACGATAGTGTTGCCACCTGAAACATAAAGCGTTACTGGATCGCGCGCCTCTGTTGTGAGTTTGCCTATTTCAATATGTGCCACCGAATGGTTCACGCCAATAAGAGGTAAACACAGGTATGACGCTAAAGCTCTTGCGACGGTTGCTCCTGTGCGTAAACATGGTCCTAAACCTGGTCCTTGGGCGAAAGCTATTAAGCTTAACTCGTTAGGTTTTATGTTTGCTTTCTCCAAAGCTTTGTGCAAAACTTTGTCAGCTACTTCTGCGTGGTGTCTTGAAGCTTCTCTTGGATGTATACCGCCCTTTTTAGGCATATACGCGTCTGAAACATTGGCTAGGATTTTACCATGAAAAGTTGATATTCCAACACTGAAGTCGTCCGCTGTTGATTCTATGCCTAAACAGTACTGCTCACAGGAAGTTTTCATTTTTGGCTGGTTCCTTCATTCTTTTAGAGTTTTCGGCATACATGTTTTTATTTTGACAATGCACATATATTTATGTAATAGTCGGAATTGGATTCATTATGCCGAAGCACAGTGATCTAGAACAAAAAGCTCTTCAGTTCGTAATGAAGACAGGTTATAAAGGGATACTACAATCAGAGTTATGGCGTGAGTTAGGTGCAAGCAGTAGAGAAGGTTCAAGGATAGCTCTGAAACTGGAAGAAAAAGGATTGATACGTCGAGAAAAGGAGTTGCAGGGTGGAAGATGGACATATAGGCTTTACCCTAAAAGACTGCCGTCCTCGATTGAGTCAATCGTTGATTGCCCATGTTTATTATGTCAAGATAATCCTAGATGCGACCCCGCAGCGGCGATTTCGCCTAAAAACTGCACGAAACTTACTGATTGGTTGCTTTCTTTAGACAAAAATGAACCTAACACTTTTGGTGACGCAAATTTTGCCCAAGGCTTGGATCCAAGATAGAAAAAAAGATTACTATTATAAGAAGGCAAAAGCTGAAAACTACCGTTCAAGGGCTACCTACAAACTGTCTCAAGCCGCAACGGCATACCACTTCATAAAAAAAGGCGATGTTGTTGTTGACTTAGGTGCGGCGCCTGGCGGTTGGATTCAAGCTGCACGCAAAATTGTTGGGAAAACAGGATTTGTATTAGGCGTGGACTTAAAGCCTATTGCACCTTTTCCCCAAGAGTACGTAAGAACGATTGTAGCTGACATGACTGAGCCAGAAACGCTACAGCTAATTCGAGAGTTGCTTCCAAGAAAAGCAGATGTTGTAATTTCTGATGCGTCACCGAACATTTCGGGAATATGGGAAGTTGACCATGCACGGCAGATAGATTTAGCAAGTCAAGCACTAAAAATTGCTTTGAATATTCTGCAACGTTCAGGAAACTTTTTTGTTAAGGTGTTTGAGGGAGATCTCCTCAACGATTTTGTTAAAACCGTTGAGAAATATTTTGAAGTTGTTAAAGTTATAAAGCCAAAGGCTAGTCGTGCAAAGAGTTCTGAAATGTTTTTGTTGGCAATGAAACTTAAAACTCATAATAATCCAATAGAGTAGAGTTAATTTCTCGAAATGCCGCCTGTACGTGCATAGGGGTAAGTTGCATTTGGTCACAGCGGATTCGGCAACAGTGATATTGAACGTCAAGTTTAACGCGTAACAGTTTTGCAAATTCTGCCGCCTTGCTAGTCCACCATGCAGAGAGCACCTTGGATTGTTGGCTGAACCAATTTTTATGATACAAAAGACGAACGCAGAGCAATAGCACAAGAAGCCAGAACTTCGGATCGGGATTCACATAGTAAAGTATTGGCAGACATCGTTCATTTAGATAATACCCTTAAGCTCATGTCTATTGGAGAACTATCCAAAGAACTGATGAAACTGAAACAACTACTGAAACAAGAAAAAGCTTTTAAAAATCTTGCCTAAACTTATCTAACCATAGGTTAAATTCGCAGAACACGCAACTTTGATTTACAAGCTTGGCAAAGACAGTATACCTGTACGCGTTGCTAAGTTGACAGCCAAGCGCACATGACATCGCCTATGCATGCGGGAAACTCGTCAAAAAAACCGGACGGTGCATATACCTCATAGAGTACCAGAATAGATGAGTAAACGGATAATTTATTTGTGTTCGCTTACAACTGCAGAGCATGCTGTACGAGAATTAAACTGATTGTGCTCTGAAGAGACAATTGAAAAAGTTAATATTGTGGAGACGTTAAACCCGTGTGCAAGGAGTTCTCGTGTATTTCGACCAAGAAACACAAAACATGAGAAAGAGGAGAAGTAGTAAATGGTGAATTTGGATTTTTGGATAAATGCCTCACCAAGGCGTAAGAGGATTATTTCTATAATTGTGGTTTTTGTAGTTTTGCTGGTAATAACTATTGCAGGCAGTTTAACGCCTATTGATGCGCAAGAAGCTAAACGGCTTACTGATAATCTTAATCAGACAATAAATGCTTTAAAAGAAAGCGATGCTTTAATGCAGTATATTTTCGGAAACAATCTCCTCATCTGTATCCTCATGGTTATTCCTGTAATTGGGCCAATTATAGGTTGTTACGCACTCTTTAATACTGGTGGCGTAATAGGCGCTATTGCTGCAGTTGAGGGTTACCCTCCTGCATTCGCATTTGCTGCCTTGTTCGTGACGCCTGTAGCTTGGCTGGAATACATGGCTTACTCGGCCTCTATAAGCGAAAGCGCTTGGCTTTTTAGGCGAGTATTGCAGGGGAAGTTCAGGCATGAACTTAAGAACGCATGCATCTTCATAACTCTATGTACAGCGCTACTGTTAATAGGTGCAGTCATAGAAACGGTGATGCTATCTGTTAAGATTTAGTAAAAAAATATTGGAAAGGAACGTTGCCTTAACTTTTGTCTACACGTGTTATTTCTAGGCTTACGTCCAATGCTTTAACGCTGTGAGTAAGTTCGCCCAAACTTATTACGTTAACGCCCGGCGTAGCATATTCCAGAAAGTTATTCATGTTTATTCCGCCGCTGACCTCTAGCAAAATGTGCCCAAGTCCGGCTTTTTTTAGTAGATCAACAGCCTCTTGAATTTGCGCTGGTGAAAAATTATCCAACATAACTATGTCGGCTCCTGCTTCCGCAGCTTTAAGCGCATCTGTAATGCAGGTGACCTCCACTTCAATTTTCTTGCTAAATGATGCGTGCTGCCTTGCACGGTTTATCGCTTTTTCTAGACTTCCTGCTAACCGGATATGATTATCTTTTATCAGAATCATGTCATCTAAATGTAGCCTGTGTGTATCGCCACCGCCAATGAACACTGCTTTTTTGTCAAAATAAAGTAGTCCCGGTGCAGTCTTGCGTGATGCGGCGATTCGCGCTTTTGAACCTGAATTCTTCAGTTTTTTGATTAACTGCCTAGTCATAGTGGCTATACCGCTCATGCGAGAAATGAGGTTTAGTAATGTTCGCTCAACAGTGAGTATTGTTTGTGCATTTCCTGAAATTTTTAAGATAACTTGTCCTGCGTATATCTCATCGCCATCTACAACTTCGGCCTTGATACCTAAGCAGAGACTCTCTGCGAGAATGGCAGCGTCTTCCACGCCAGCGACTATACCTGCTTCTTTGGCTATTACTACCCCTTCCGCAGTTAAACCTGAAGGCACAACTGCTGAGACGGTCGCGTCGCCTAATCCCACGTCATCTGCTAATAGCTGTTTTAGTTTTTCTTCCAGAATTTTTCGTGGAACAAACATAACTTGTATTCTTTGTGCCTGCACTTAAAATAATTACTTTTTCATTTCATAGCTCTTAATGGGAGTTGCTGTCTACTTTCAGGAATATTTTTTAAATAAACTGTTCAAGTTTGAAGTCTATTGCAGCATTTCTCACACCTAAAAGGCAGATAAGGAAGGTACCTTTTTGGGATCATAATTAAAATATGGCTCTATACCATTTGTGGTGTATGAGACTGCTTTACAGTTGCTCAGAACTGGGCTTAGGGCACGTTTCACGCACTGTGGCGCTTGGAAAACGTTTAGAACAGAAAGGGCATGACGTGAATTTTTTTTCAGGTGGAAAAGCCAATGAAATACTGAGCAAAGAGTTCGGCAAAGTTTACTATTGCAGACCTGTAACGTGGTATGAAAACAGTCGAGGAATAGATACCGCTGCCTCGCTTATCAACATTTTATTGCCTTTACCCGTTTTTAACCCTGAAAAACGAGTTTTCCAAATTAAGAGTCCGAATGCCATTGAAACTGCACAGCGGTACTATGACCTTAGAAGGCATATTAGGCAGATTAAACCTGATCTAATAATCGCTGATGGTGATCTAAACGCATTAAGGCTTGCTCATAGATGGAAAATTCCCGCTGTTTACATAACGAATTTAGTCAGACCAAGCTATGGCTTTTCGCCTATACTTAACCCTGGTGAACGATTTACTGAGCGATATGTACGGCCATGCGTGAAGATAATTATTCCAGACATGCCGCCGCCATATACGGTTTGCGAATACAACTTGAATAACATGGACAGCATAGGTATCATGAGTAAAGTGGAGTTTGTCGGCAGTTTTATTGAAATGGAGCATGTGCACGGCGGCGAAGACCATGTGTTCGCTTCGATTAGCGGTCCTTTGGGCACGAGGTTAAAGCTAATGCAAGTAGTATTACCTGTGCTCAGTGAATATGAAGTTAAAAGTGTGGTTAGCTTAGGGTTACCTGGTGAAAGAAAGACCAAAAAGGTCGGTAATTGCACAATATACTCTTGGCTATCGCCGCAGGAACGTGCGGAATATATGCGAAATGCGCGTTTGATAATTTTCAGCGGAGGCCATATTACATGCTTAGAGGCTATAGGTTACGAAAAGCCGAGCGTTTGTATCCCAACGCAGCCTGAACAACTTGGGAATGCTGTGAAACTTCAAAGGCTAGGTTGCGCTGTTCTCGCCAAAAGCAGCAGCCAGTTGAGGGCGGCTGTTCAGATAATCGAGAAACACAGAGAAACGTTTAGGCAGAAAATTACGGAAGTGCATAGATTTGCCAGTAGGTTTAAAGGGATAGATCGTGCAGTTGAGGTAATAGAAAGGATAGGACAGGCAACGTTGAGTTAATTCTTGCTTAGTTGCAGCTGCCTTATTTTGCCTTTAGGTGTTTCTTCTTCAAAAACCAAGGCTTGGAACGTGTAGACTTTTGTGCCTGGTGTTAGCCAACTGTCAGGCGGTAACCCTGCTTTAATACAGCATTGACATAGGAATTCTTCTTCATCCCATCCCCATTCTACAGGCACCTGAGGTAGAAGCAAACCTTTATACGCGCCTTTTTCTACTATCAACCCGTCTTCGCCGACTTTAATTTTGTCTAAGTACTCCACTGGTTTTTGCACGTTGACCTCCTTTGGCGGCGTGAGCACACTTACTTCGAACACAACACTTTCTAGTTCATGGACGGAAAGAGGGTAAAATCGCGGATCTTGCGTTGCTGCTTCTATGGCTGATTCTATTAGTGCCTCTACGAGGGGTTTCGTTGGATACGGAAAACCTATACAACCACGTAGTTGTTTATCGCCATTTTCTAGCTGATTTATAGTAACGAATACCCCACAACGCTCAAAGAGTTTTTTAGGCGTGTTCTCAGGCACCTTAATGCGTTTGCCTGTTTTTAAATAATTGGTAACTGTATCTCGCGCAAGCTGCACTAGGAATGTTCCATCATCTATTGTCAGCGTGAAAGACAAAATGCTTTTCCTCCACAGTATAAGCCGCGTGATCGTGAAAAAGCTACAGATAAGTAAATAATTGTTGGAAGTAAGAGAAATTTAAAATTTTGTTGACTGCTCGCTTATGCCATCTTTGGTTATTATGAGGAAGTCTATGCCGTCGCCGCTCATCACATCGCGACTTATTGCAGATTTTATGGCGCGTGTAACTAGTTCTTTTGCATCCTCAAACGTCATGCCTTCTTTGTAGCCTTCTTCTAAAACGCCTATGGCGATTTCTGTTCCAGACCCTACAGCAGCGTATTTGTCAGGTATCAATGAACCTAGAACGTCTAATACGTAAAGTTGAGCACCATCCTCGTCTAAGCCGCCGACGATTGTCTGCGTAATCAGCGGTGCGTACCGGCGGTTAAAAAGAATGTTTGCCATAAGTTTAGCGGCAGCTCTTACGGACATAGGTCTGCCCACATCCATGCTAAACAAGTTTGCTTGCGCTTCGATTTCTCTGGCGAGAATTTGCATGTCGCCAACCAACCCTGCACATGCTGCGCCTATGCGGTCTGTGATCTTGAAAACTTTTTTGCCGCCTTTACTGACTACAAGGTAACCGTAGGCTACACGTTTTTCAGAGGCTAAAATGACACCGTCTTTGTAGACTACACCAATTGTTGTAGCGCCTGGAATCCAAGCGTAACCTCCTTGTTGTGATTGCGATTGGGGAAGTTCCATGTTTTCACCTTTGGTTGATAAAGGCAACTGGAACCTATTAAGCTTATGGAGAAAATTAAAAAGTGCAATTGATAACTACTGGGCAATGAACACCTTTAGAGAATATCATGCTGCTTTAGGTGATCGTGATGGAAGTTTACTGCGCTTGTAAAACTCACGTGGGAACAAAAAAGGTAATCAGCTAATTACCGTGTGCACCTAAAATAGGAAAGTAGGCTGTACCTTAACAGCTTTTTAATAAGCAAAACTTTTACAAGTGCCAGCTTATTTTGTAACTTTGGAGTTAACTTCATTGATAGAGATATACATCAATGATGCTGGAAATATCTGTCTGGGAGCTGCTTGTGATAAGCAAAGCATTTTTTGCACGGCTTTTGCTACCAGTGAACGAGAAACGCTTAAAAAGTTGCTTAAGGGCCTACCATATAATGTTCATTTCCAAGTTATGTCTGAACCGTCACCGTTAGCTAAAAGTGTTTTTGTGATGTTAAGAAACGCTTATGATGGCAAAGGGATTTCAGAGAAGCCACTGCTGCGCATGGAACATTTACCTGCTTATACGCGAAAGGCGCTTGAGGCGATTACGTTTATTCCATTAGGCTACGTTACATCTTATAGTGCTGTTGCAAAGATCGTAGGAGGCAGCGCAAGAACTGTCGGAAACGCCATGTCTAAGAATCCCTTTGCACCTATTGTCCCCTGCCATCGAGTTGTTGCCGCGGATTTTACGCTAGGTGGCTACGGTGGCGGCGTGAACTTAAAACTGGAGCTTCTGAAACGTGAAAAACGCGGGTACCGCATAGCCAGTGAAGTTCCAATAAAAGAAAAAAAGTTAAAGGTTTTCCCTGTCGAATTCGTGCTAAACAAACTTCGAGATTTAACAAGATAGCCGCGTGACAGATGGATTGAACAAAAAATCTGGTTTTTGTTGAATTGACAGCGAAGCAGCATTAATGTCAAATATGCGAATTTGATTATCCCAAAATAACATCAGATAAAAGATCCAAAAACGAAGGACAACAAGCCTAGAACAAACCATAATAGAACCATATTCTTTATTTGTCGCGCTTTTTCCCGAGAATGGTTTTTAAGAAGAAGCAAAGATGAAAAGATAAGCCCTAAGTCAGTCGCCAACACGAACGGTATAAACCAAAAAGAAACTAAACCCAGCAACAATGGAAGCGGCGTAAGAGAGACTGCAGACACATAAAACATTGCAGCCACAAGCGCAGCATTAAAGCTGCCATAGTGTACAGCAAGTGTTTTCACACCTGCAGCGCGATCGCCATCAACGTCTACGATGCCCTTTGTGATTTCTCTGCCTGTGTTAGAGAGAAAAGCCATGGATGCAAACAGTATGATGTTCAACTGAACTTGACTGGTAACGGTTATGCTGCCGTAGATGAAAGGAATCGCCACGCACGTACTTACAAGCAAGTTGCCTGGCAGACCGCTGCGTTTTCCGACAGTTACGTAAATGGAAACGACAATCCAAGAAAGCACAGCGACTAAAAGACAAAGGGCGCTGACTAAATAAGCGAAGATGAAGCCCACGGTTGAGAAAACTACTGCAAAAGCTAATGCTTCTTTTACTGTGATTATACCGCTGGGAATTGGCCGCAACGGTTCATTTATCGCGTCAATCGCACGATCATAATAGTCGTTTATGGCCATTGCCGCAGCTGTTACCATAAATCCCGTAATAAAACCGTAAAGTAGGTTCAGCCAGTCGCTACTAGATAGTTGCGGATGTGCAAGCAACGCGCCGACTAACACTGCGAAACCCATCATTGCACAGTTGACTGGACGCATCAAACGTATGAAACCACGGATTTTTTTCATGTTGTTTAACCTTTGCTCAGAATCATAATCCTTGACCAAGTTATAAAATTCACCGTCAAAGCATTATTATGGACTGAGGAAAATATGGTTTAATGAATATTTTTTAACAAGCGGCCCCACGTACTTGGGAGGAGTTAATATGCCAGAAAAACACGGTAACAATGCAGCCCTAAATTGTAAAACGAAGCGCCGCAAAATCATCAAGATAGCGCTTATTGTTGTAGGAACCTTTTCTCTTGCATTAGGTGCTATTGGTGTTTTCCTGCCCATTTTGCCCACCACTCCTTTCTTGTTGCTTGCTGCCGCTTGCTATTGTCGAAGTTCAGAACGAATGTACTGCTGGCTATTGAATAATAAGTGGTTTGGAGAATATATAAGGAATTATAAAGAAGGTAAAGGCATACCATTGAAAACCAAAATAGCCGTTTTGGCAGTGTTATGGGCAACGATAGCGTTTTCGATAATTTTCATGCTACATCGTCTACTACCTGAATCACTAGTATTACCAATGCAGTTGATCATGATAATTGTTGCCATGGGGGTAAGCGTCCACATCTTAAAGTTGCCCACCTTCAAGAAAACTGTTCCAAGCAAGAAAACTAAAGGCAAGTTTACATAAAAGGGATTAAAAAAGTTAATACGTTGAAACCCGAATAGGTAAAAAAAACCGGCGAGTGAAAAATTTGAGCAGCAATTACGCCCCGTTAATGGGCGACAATTACGCGCCTGAACGGTTAAGAGTAATAATCCCAGTTGGGGGCAAAGCAACCCGGCTTCTACCACTCACTGCTGAAACAAGTAAAGCGTGCATTCGACTCCTGAATAGACCGCTAGTTGAGTTCTCGCTGTTATCGCTTGCAAATCAGGGAATACGCAACTTCATTTTCGGCGTGAAAGGTTATACCAACTACAGGGACCTGTATGACTATTTTGAGTCAGGATACGGTTTTTCCGTGAGATATAATATTAAACCGCGTATCCACATAAAGTATCAGCCTAACGTGGAAGATCTTGGAAGCGCCGATTCAGCGCGAATAAACATGGAATATTATGACATAAATAGCCCGGTGTTTGCAGTGCAAGGCGATAACGTGTTTGAAATTTGCGTAAAAGACCTGATCCAGTTTCACAGAGAAAAAGGCGCAGTGATGACAATCGTTCTTAGAGAGGTACAGAACGTAGAAGGCTTAGGCATAGCGGATATTGACAAGAATGATCGTATTCGCTGTTTCGTAGAGAAACCTAAGCCGGGAGAGGCACCAAGTAACCTTGCAAATACAGGTTTATACGTGATGTCAACTGATGTTAAAAAAATCTTCAAAGAAAAGGGTGTAAGGCAGATAATTGAGGAGAAAAATAGATTGGATTTTGGCTATGACTTCATACCCTACCTAACACAAGCAGGATATCCTGTCTACGGTTATAAACTGAAAGGGAACTGGTTTGATGTGGGAACACCGAGAAACTATTTGGAAGCGATGAATAAGCTGCTTAATGGAGGCTTCAGTATGCTTACGGATTTTGGTGGCAGGATCAACGAAAAACAGCCTATTTGGGTTCAAGGCGAAAGCAATGATTCAGAAAAGAGACGACAAGAGATCATCAAAAAAGTCAAACAGGGACGCATAAAACTAGAAGGCACTGTGCTGATTGGGAGACACTGTCAAATAGAGGACGGGGTGAGAATAGCAAATTCGTGCATCGATAATTTCACACGTGTCGGTAAGGGCGCTGTAATAGAGAATACTGCTGTTTTGGATAGAGTCATAATTGGCGAAAATGCCGAAATCAAAGACAGTATCATAGGTAGACACACAACTGTGCTTTCCAGTAATAGAAAGCAAACAAAAATAAGCGATGTCTCGGTCGTCGCAGACGATGTAATAATAGATGAAGGCTGCACGCTAATAGCGGCTAAAGTTTACCCACATCAGCATGTAAAGGGAACATTGCAAAATCAAACGTTAATGGCAGCCTAAGCCTTGAACCATCTAAAGATTAGATACTGTGTTTTCTTATTTTGCAAATCAGGCACAGCTATGATAAAACGCTTCCGAACAGTGGTAGCCAAACGCCCTGCTTTAACGATTTCTGTTGCTGAAATATCTGCCAAAGCGCTTTTAACCGAAACCATATAAGGTGCATGTTCAACACCTGGACCATACTTGTAGACTGCAAAATCACAGCCAAACTTTATTCCAGGCGTAACAATTAATCCTTTATCACGTAAATCACGGTAAACAGCATATTTCTCATCAAACGCCTCATAAAGTTGCCTCGCTTTCTGCCTAAGCTTGCGCAACCCCACTTTACAGTTGTCTGCATCATAAATCTCAACTTTACCTGTCTCTGCCAAGTATAAGCCTTCCATCAAGTCCAATATCAACGGAACCTTAAACTCTGGGATTTTGGGCTTTGCTATTCCGATAGGCTTACCGTAAAAACCTTCCTTATAAAGTTGTGAGCCCTCTTCATGGTTCCAAACAACTAGGAAATTTTCGATTAGCTCCACTTTAATTTTAGCCATGCAGTTTTCGCTCACAACTACATTATAAAGGATAACACGCGAGCTACGTCCGCTGCATCCTCGGCTTTGTCTGCAGAGTCTTCCAGCAACTGCAGAACATCCTTCAGCAGGAACAGCACTGGCAAATCAAGTTTGCTACTTAGAAGTTTAATCTCTAGTTCGCGATAGAGGTCGTCTACTGCTCTTTCAGCTATTTCCACATCTTTGGCTTTCTCTAAAGTTTTAGCTGATCCATAACTTAGAATCATCATTGTTTCTCTTAGTCGCAACACGGTGTCAAGAACTGCTTCAGAAAGCCGCAGTAAACCTGCTTTTATTTCGCTTGAAACGCTCCAATTGTGCTCCATTATTTCGACAAGGCGGAATGCTATTCCCTCGGCAAAGTCTGCGATTTCGCTTGTCAAATTCGTAAACCGTAGAAAGTCTTCTCTGCTCATCAAAATTGCGCCTATTTCTGCAAGTTCTTGGGAAACCATGCGTCGTGCCTTGATTACTTCTTCTTCGTCTTTTCTGATTTCTGCGAAAAGTTGCTTCGCGGATTCTTTGTCGCCATTCGCGAAATGTTCAACGATCCGCGGAGTTTTTCTCGTAAGTTCTAAAACCTTACGTAGGTTATCTTGGCATACATTTAAGGCTCTGCGCTTTACGCGTTCTTCTGTTTCTGCTGGAAGCACCAAACTGGTTTCCCGCCGTAACAAACTTGTTGTTTTCTATTTTGCTAGTATGCATATGGATTAAAAAAGCTAGCTACCTAAACTTGCAGCAAAGTGCCTAAATCTTCAAATTCGATTTTTCCATGGAAATACTTGTGTAACAGTTCAGGCAAGTCCTTGATGCATGTTCTAACTTGGCGCCATGAATCGCGGTCACGTATTGTGACTGTATTATTGCTCAAGGTGTCGTAGTCGATTGTTACGCCCAAGGGGATTCCTGCTTCGTCTGCGCGCGCATAGCGTCTGCCTATTGAGCCTGCCTCGTCAAATTCTGTCATAAATCCGTTTTCAGCCAATAGTTTATGCACTTCTAATGCTTTTTCCGTGAGACCGTCCTTGCTCATCAGGGGGTAAACGCCAACTTGTACTGGCGCAATATTGCGTGGAAAACTCATAATGACGCGGTCATCTTTTATGCGGTAAGCGTACTCTAAAGCCACATAAAAGAGCCTATCTGAACCGAAGCTAGGTTCAACGACATGCGGAACGAAACGTATCCCACGGACAACGATTTTCTGAGAGGTTACTTCGACTTGTTCAGGTGAAACTCTGTAGCCGCCAACCTCGTAGTGACCGTTCGCCTTTAGTGAAGCAGCAACCTCCTCAGGTTTAGCTTTTGAAAGCAACTCTGCGACTTTTGCGGCTTCCTTTTTGAACACGGGACCAAGCTTTGCCATGATGGGCTTCACTACAAGTTGTTCCTTCTCGATTGGTATTGCATATTCTTTGTAGACTTGCATGTCTACGCCGCTGGCTTTCATGTGGCAGGTCAAATCGTAGTCTGTGCGGTAAGCGTGACCTGAAACTTCTATCCAGCCCCAGCGGTCAACGTATACTTCTTGATCGAAGCTTTGAGTGGAGTAATGTGCTTTCTCCCATGGAAGCTTCTCAATGAAGCGCTGTTTTTCAGCTGGAACACCTAGCTGAGTTAGGAGTTTCTTGGCCAACGCCATGAAGAAGGCTTGCCACTCGGCGCGAATTATCTTTTTGGCTAGCGCCTCTTTTACGGTTAACTCTACTGTTTCTTCAGAGTTCTTCAGCCTTTTCTCTGCCAGCAAAAGACGGATTTTTTCGTTTTCCACTTCCTTTAACAAGTGACAATGCGGCTCTTCAGGGTCGAAGAAGAACTCTAAATCAGCTATGGTGAACTCTCTAAGCCTAATTAGCCCTTGCCGTGGTGAGATCTCGTTTCTTAAAGCGTGACCTATTTGGATTACGCCAAATGGCAGTTTTTCTCTTGCTATAGTGTAGAGGCGGTTGAATTCTACGAAGATACCCTGGGCCGCTTCAGGTCTGCCGTATCCTGTGGCGCCCGTGTAAGGACCTATTGTGGTTACGAACATTGTGAGGAACGATTGTGGCTTGTTAAATGTGCCGCCACAGTCAGGACAGACCACACCATGCTTCTCCAACGCAGTAGCTACTTCGTCTAAGCTCATTTTTTCCGCTTCAGTTGAGCTTATCTTTGCGTATTCTTCAAGCAGGTGATCAGCGCGGAACCGCTTGTTGCATTTTGTACATTCGACCATGGGTTCCTTGAAGTGATCTACGTGCCCTGAGGCTTCGAATACCTTGCCTGGTGTAATTACTGAGGATTCGATTTCAAATACGCCTGTTTGCTTCACAAACAATTCTCTAAGTTTGTTTTCTATATTCTGCTTCAATCGCGAACCTAGGGGACCATAGGTTACGAATCCGCCTGCGCCGCCGTAAATTTCGTATGAGTTCCAGAAGAAGCCTCTTCGGCGTGCAAGCTCGTTGATGGCTGTGAACTTGTCAACTTTTTCTTCATTCAATTTTTGTTCAACTCGCTTTAGGGGTAATGCCCCGTTGGAATTAAAATGTTGCTAAGCAACTTTCTGCGTTTTATGCATGCATTATTCAGGTGGCAAGTGCTCTGCAAGACGATTTTTCTGCATTTTGCCTTCTGTATCTATTGTGAATTCAAGAAGAACTCGATCTGTAAGGTTGTCTTTGCCGTTGAATTCTGTTTGACAGCGCCCGCATTGGATGTCTGATTCTAGCTCGATAAGGAACCATGAAGCATCAACATGCACGTTGCCGCAGTTTGGACAGCGCACCACTGCCACATCTAACCATGTGTTCATGCCTAATAACCTCTTACATGGCATAGGAGCAGCGTAGCTTTTTATAAGGCAATCGCAAAATAGAACCCCAGCAAAGGTGGCGAAAGTGGGTAAAGTAAAAGTTGCATTAGTCGGCGTGGGCAATTGCGCTTCAGCCTTCATTCAGGGCTTACAATATTACGCTAATTGGGAAAAGAATAGTGTTGGACTGCGTAATCCTCAATTATGTGGGTTGAGTCCACGGGATATACAGGTAACCGCAGCGTTTGATGTTGACGAACGCAAGGTTGGACGGGACTTAGCAGAGGCAATTTTCGCTGGGCCAAATAACGCCCCAAAGGTAATTGATGTGCCGTTGACTGGCGTAGTTGTGCAGAAAGGCCCTCTGTTGGATGGTGTTGGTGAATGTACACGGCGTGTTGTACATGTTAGCGCTGCGCCTGCCGTGGATGTTGCTGAAGTGTTAAAGACAAGTGAATCGGATGTTATGGTGAATTTGCTGCCTAGCGGTGCAAGTGAAGCTTCGCAGTGGTATGCTGAGCAAGCGTTGGCAGCGGGTTGTGCTTTCGTGAATGCAACTCCGAATTTTATTGCGAGTGATGCTACTTGGGCTAAGCGTTTTGTTGATGCGGGTTTGCCTCTGGCTGGTGATGACTTGGTGGATCAGGTAGGTTCTACGGCGCTGCATAAGACTTTGCTGAAATTATTGTCGATGAATGGTGTACGTATTACTGAGACGTATCAGTTGGATGTCGGGGGCGGTGCAGAGTCATTAGATACGCTGGATAGGTCACGTGATGTTAAACGGGCTATTAAGACACGGGCTGTTGCGGCTTCTTTGCCGTACAAGGCGGAGGTTGTTGCTGGTTCCACGGATTACGTGGATTTTCTGCAGAATAAGCGGGACAGTTACTTCTGGATCAGCGGCGTATACTTCTGTAATGCGCCTATGCGGATTGACTTGAAGTTCAGCACTGTAGATGCGCCTAACGCGGGTTCGGTGTTGTTCGATGTGGTGCGCGCCATGAAAATAGCGCTGGAAAATAAAATGAAGGGTCCCGTTTTGCCTGTTTGCGCTTACGCGTTCAAGCATCCGCCACAATTTGTGCCGCTGGAAACTGCAGAAGAGATGTTCACGAGGTTTATTGAGGAAAACTTGACGCATTAATCTGCGAGCTTGCGAAGTTCGCGGATTATTTCCTTTTTTATGCTGGTCTGCTCCATTTGTGCCTTTAGAAGGTTTATTGTTTTGACTGGCGTTGGGTCTATTTTGCGTAGAATTGCTAGGTAGACGCTTGTGAAGTCTCCTATGCATATTGCGGACAACATCTTTGCCAGTGTACTTTTGCCTTCAACCCATACTTCGAGAATCTTCGAAACAGCAGGCTGCATCAGCGTTTTTGTGGTTTCGATTCTGCTACGAACTTCAGCAGGTTCAGCCTTGTCTCTTAGGAGTACAGCAGAAAAGTTTTTCGTTAGATTACCAGGATATTCCCAGCCTACGATTTCGTTATGGCATAGTTCTGGGAAAGCTTCCCATTTTGCGGGAATCTTGCTATTCTCATTGAATTGTTGTTTAAACCGTCGTGCAACACTTCTGTAAATCCCAAAGCTGTAAACCACAGGAATTGTTCCGCAGATATTTGCTGCAAGCGACTTGGAAAGATTGTCTTTCAGGGGAATTTCAGGCGAGTTCGCAGTGCTCACTTGCTTCAAAGCGTTAATTGCTGCGAAAAATTCATGAGCAACATTGGAAACTAAACCTATTTTCTCCAGCACTATGAGCAAGGGAATAAACAGATAAGGCAACGTCGCTCTGGGCGCCATCCCAGCGGGAACACGCAAATGCGGAACCCCAAGTTTCTCAGAAAACTCCTGCAATGAACCTCCAGAACTTATGCACACAGTGATGCATCCACGTTTGATTGCGTCCAGAAAGGCGCTGAGAGATTCTTCAGTTTCGCCTGAATAGCTTGTGATGATCACTGCAGTGTGCGTATGTGCGTAAGCTGGTAGCGAGTATTCTCTGCTGACTTCAATTGGAACTTTTACTTTGTCTCGTGCCCAGTCTTTCAGGAGTTCGCCGCTGATCGCTGAGCCACCCATACCGGCGACAACAATGTTATCAACATGATCCTTAAATGAACTTTCAAATGAAAATTTTTCAGCTATTTTTGCAGCTTCCACGTAATGTTTGGGCGCCTCAATGCAGAATGAGAGCATGTTGCTTTTGTCGATTTTCCTGATTTCGCTAATTTCATCTAAAGATGAAGTGAACAAACCCTATTTCACATCCGCATTGGCTACACGTAGCTTTTATAGGGGGTTTTAGCTTTTAAGCTGAACGTAAAATCACAGTAGAACTCGTTGGGGAGCGAACTGCAAGTTGGTTAAGTTGACTGTAGCATTACCCGCATCGGTGATTTCGGATACACCACATTTACGCGAAAAAACCTCAAAAATAGGCTTGATTGGCAGGGCAGCCGCGATTTTCCGAGTAAGTAAGATTGTGATTTACGCTGATAACCCGAAGATCAACCAGAGCAAGGACTTAGAATTGATTGTTAAATTGCTGGAATATATGGAAACCCCACAATACTTGCGGAAACAACTGTTCAAAATTGAGCCACAACTTCAGTATGCTGGGATTCTGCCGCCGCTACGGACGCCGCACCACCCATTGAATAGGAAGTCAAAAAATTTGAAGGCAGGTGAATACCGCGAGGGCTTGATCGTATCTGAAACTAAAGAAGGCTTGCTAGCGGACATAGGCGTTGAGCGCCCTGCGCTTTTGCGCGAAAAGCAATTCGCTATGGGCAAACGTGTAACACTGCAGATAATCAAAACAGACAAGCAAATCGAAGTGCAAGCTGTCAGCGGTGAAGTTCCAAATTATTGGGGGTACACCGTGACAACGGTGCAGCATTTCTTTGAGTTAATAAATGGAGAGTTCGATTTAACAATTGGCACTTCCGTGAAGGGCACCAAATTCACCGACATTGCTGAAGCATTAGCGGACAAATGGAAAACCGCAGATAGCGTACTTATAGCTTTTGGGGCACCCACAAGAGGGCTTTACGAAATCTCCAAAGACGAAGGAGCGGATTTGGATGCGTTAATGGATTTTGTGGTAAACACTATTCCTATGCAGGGAACAGAAACTGTACGCACTGAAGAGGCACTCCTTGCAACCCTTGCAATTTTAAATGTGAAATGCGCTTGGTAATTTTTCAATTTCAAGTGTGAAAAGTGTTTAGTATTTTAACTAAAGGGATAAAAGTCTCTTCTTCTTATTGTGGTTTCCATGCCATCAATTGACATCGCGATGCCAACAGCATTATTAGCTGTTGTTGCCGTTACTCTGCTTCTTAACGAGCGAGTGGAAAGCAAGCTAAAGGCAACATTCGAAGATAGGGAATTCCGCACACGTGATGTGATTCTTCTTGTGTTAATGGTTGCTGTTGTAGTTTCTGTAATCGCATATACATCATTACTCAGCCCTGGACGAATATTCCAAAACTTTCTACTCACGATTTTTCTTTTTTCATACTCCACGCTACTTTTCACTTTTACACACATTTTTTCAAAAATGCAAAAAAGGAAAGCTCAACTGCTATCGCTAGCTTTTGCCGTTACCAGCTTGATAGCTGGCACCGTTAGCTTCTTGGATTTCCTTAAAGACAACTGGGTCTTCTATAGGACGACAGCGTTTTTTGGTCTAGCAGCTTTTTCACTCTGCGCGGTGCTGATCGCCCATAAAAAACCAGAGGAAAAGGAGAGATGGTACATATCCGTTCAACCACCAGCATTATTCTTGTTGCTATTTATCTTTTATAACCTGCTGTATACTGGTGAAATTCAGGTTTGGGATCCAATTCTAATGGATGTTTACGCGATAACATTCGCGGTTCTGATAATTCTTTATCTTAGCTCCATGTTCACTTGGAAAACTGCAGTTATCTTTGCGGTTCTCCTAACCATAGTGGACATCATACTAGTCTTGGGCACGAGAACAATGGTTGAAGCAGCCAACCAATTTACAGGAATAGGGCTGCCAGTGATGGTTTACTTGCCAAATATCCCGCTTATTCCAGTGCCGCCGGGCTATCAGTTCAGAAGCTTCTTCGGATTTCACGACAATGGCTTAGGTCTTGGCGACTTCTTCTTTGCAGGAGTCATAGCAATTCAAACCCTTAAGAGGTTTGATAAAAAAACCGCCTTAATTTCAGTGGTTGCGATGGTAACTTCTTTTGCTATTTTCTTGGCGTTGATGGGCGAAATAGTAAAGTTGCTGGAGCCATTAATTGGCACTGGAATCGGCGGTTTTCCAGGAACATTGATGATTATTTGCGGTTGGCTTCCAATAGTAGCATGGAAAGTTATTGCTGAAAAAAACAAAAACAACAAAAATTAGCAGAAACTAAATTGTAAAAAAGAAGACTTTGATTTTAGCCGAACAGGGCGCCTAAACCTTCAAGTGCTGCTTCTTCCTTAGCTTTCTCCTCTTCAGCTTTCTTCTTTTCGTCTTCTTTTGGCTTTGTTTCTGCCGCTGGTGTTACCTGCGCTTGCGCAACAACTGGCGCCGCCATCATAGTGGGAGCAGACTTTAATGCTTCATCAATGTTCACTTCACTTAAAGAAGCTACTAGCGCCTTTACTCTGACAGCGTCAACAGCCACTCCTGCCGCTGACAAAACATTTGAAACAGCCTCTTCAGTTATCTCTTTACCAGCCTTGTGAAGGAGCATTGCAGCGTAAACGTATTCCATACCCTTTCACCTCTTCATCCAACTATTTTAACTTTTTCTGAGCTATACAGCTTATTCCCCTTAAAGGAAACAAGCTAATACTTAAACCTAGGCATGCATTAAAGCATTTTTCCTAGCCGCAAACAAAAGCACCTAATCACATAAGAACCTTTCGACACACAAACACGCCAGACCATTGCAAATGCGCCAAAAAGAAGGTGACAGAGCTAGGCCTATTCAAAGAAGGGGTGTATAGACCAAACCAATATCACACGGAAGAAGCGTTATAGAGAGTACAATGCGATAAAAAAATACCATAGCCAAAAAAAGCTACCACAACTTCCACGGCAAACTATCCATATACTCATTCAAAGAACGAATTTCACCGATAGCAGTTCCTTTCTCCCGTAAAACCTTAACAAGCGCAGAAGCTAACTCCAAATTTGTAATAACAGGAACATTAAACTCCACTGCTTGCCGACGAATAATGTAGCCATCAGTCAGAACATCAGAGTAACTCTTATGCTTATTACCCATTGGCACATTTATAACCAAGTCTATTTTGCGTTCCTGAAGGTAATCCAAAATGTTCGGGTTTGCATCAGCCTCTTTGACTTTGCGGAGAACAACGACAGAATTTATCCCAGCTGCCCTTAAAGCTTCAGCTGTATGTTCAGTTGCATATATCTTGAAGCCTAATTCCTCAAAAGCCTTCGCGAGCGGTACAACCCGTAACTTTGCCTCATCACCGCCTACAGTTATAAGCACCGAGCCGCCACGTGGCGGAATGCGAAACTCTGCGGACTGCAAAGCCTTAGAAAAAGCGTCAGCAAAATTCTCACCTAAACATGCTACTTCACCTGTACTAAGCATTTCAACGCCTAATACAGGATCAGCACCGCTTAAACGCATGAAACTGAACTGGGGCACTTTAACGCCGACATGCCCCATAGACGGCAACTGGCAGACGGGCAATTCCTTAAATTTCTTGCCCAACATCGCCAAAGTAGCCAACTCGATAAGATTCAAACCGCGTGTTTTACTCACAAACGGCATAGAACGCGAAGCTCGCAGGTTACATTCAATAACGTGAACAACGCCATCCTTTACCAAATACTGTATGTTAAACGGCCCTTTAATTTTCAATGCACCAACAATTTTGTATGTGCAATCCTCAATTTTTTTCTGCACTTCAGCCGACAGTGTTTGGGGCGGAATACTCATTGTGGCATCGCCACTGTGTACACCAGCATTTTCCACATGCTCCATAATAGCGCCAATCACGCAGGTTTCACCATCAGAAACGCCGTCAACTTCCACTTCTTTCGCTTTATCGATGAACTTGGAAATCACCACTGGATGGTCACGAGAAACCTTCGCCGCCAAATTCAAAAAATTCTCTAACATCGACTCATTATACGCAACGCGCATAGCTGAACCGGATAATACATAACTGGGACGCACGATAACGGGATAACCAATCTTCTCTGCAAAACTTTTAGCGTCACTTATCGAGGTGAGCTTGCTCCAGCTAGGTTGAGGAATACCTAACTGATCCAGTAACGCACTAAACTTTGAACGATCCTCCGCTACGTCCACGTCTTCTGCGGATGTACCGAGCAGTTGTACACCTGCAGCAGCTAGTTTCATGGCCAAGTTGTTGGGTATTTGCCCGCCGACGCTGGCTATGACGCCTAATGGATTTTCTTTTTCGTAGATGTCCAGAATGCGTTCAGTGGATAATTCCTCAAAGTAAAGTTTGTCTGAAATATCATAATCCGTTGAAACGGTTTCAGGGTTATAATTAACCATGATAGCTTCTTGGATGCCGTTTTTCTTTAAGGCCCAAATAGTGTTGACACCGCACCAGTCAAATTCCACACTTGAACCTATTCTGAAAACACCCGCGCCCAACACTATAACTTTGCTTTTGCTAACATCTTGCTCTATATCATCCTCATCTCCACCATAAGTCAGGTAGAGATAGTTAGTCTTCGCTGGCCACTCAGCAGCCAATGTATCTATCTGTTTAACCGCGGGAATTATGCCTGCAGTTTTCCTGAACTGTCTCACTTCAATCTCGCTGACGCCTGTACATGCGGCTATTTGTGCATCAGAAAAACCAAGGCGCTTAGCTTCACGCAAAGTTTCCCGTGCAGTGCTGTCTTTAAGCTTTAAAGTTCGCAGTTTGGCTTCCATACGTATAATATTCTGAATTTTATACAGGAAAAAAGGATCAATGCCGCTTAAGTGATAGATTTCTTCGATGGATATGCCCATTTTTAAGGCTTTGACTACCTTGAAAAGGCGCTCGTCTGTGGGATTCGCTAATACATCTTTGATTCTTTCCAAAGGTTCAGGTTCTTCGTCCTCGGGATTGCAAACTAAACCGATCTTGCCCATGTCCAGCATGCGCACCGCTTTCTGCAGTGCCTCTTCAAAGCAACGCCCAATAGACATGACTTCTCCTACTGAACGCATCTGAGGCCCAATATGGCGGTCTGCATTCTTAAATTTCTGCAGATCCCAACGCGGAATTTTCACGGTAATATAGTCTAATGCTGGTTCAAAGCAGGCGGTGGTTACTTCGGTGACTTTGTTTATAAGCTCGGGCAGTGTGTATCCTATCGCCAGTTTCGCGGCTATGTAGGCTATTGGATAACCTGTTACTTTGCTGGCAAGTGCAGAGCTTCGTGACAACCGCGAGTTTACTTCTATAACGCGGAACTCTTCTGACTTTGGATGCAGAGCCCATTGAATGTTAC
>JAWBOE010000015.1:0-35520 GCA_038826755.1 Bathyarchaeia archaeon
AAGGACTCACGCATGAAATATTCCTTTGACTTAAAAAAGTCTTCATATGAGTCTGATGATTCATCTTCGCGTTCGGCAAGACTTCCAGTAAAGGCATGATTATAAACCAATACTCTACTCAACGCGTTCTCATCTAATACCTGTTTAAGCTTGCCTTCGAAGTCCTCTGTAAGCGCCAATAAAGGGGAAAAATAGAAAACACGTTCTAAATTCTCGCGTCTACTAATCACATTCGCAATATCGAGAAACATTTTTGTTTTTCCTATTCCTGTAGGAGCCTTCAGAACCATAATGCAATCGATGAAGCTGTTTTCTAAAAGTACAGTGTTTTGAAATTCGCTACGCAACTGCGTAAATGTCCCTTGGCGAACCAACACACTTGTATGACATGTTAACGTGTATTTAGGTTTCTCCCAATTAAAGAAGCTACTCCTGTCAGCGATTATTAGCGCTGCATAGAGAGTGTTGAACTCTATGTACTCGTTTATGTAATTTTGAGCAGTAGCTTCGAAAAAGTTTGGTTGCGGAATTGACTTATCGAGTTTGAATAAGTCTATAGGGAAATTATGGTTCTGCGCGAACAATGACAGGTTAGATAAAAAGCCTTCAAGAGATTTTTTAACTTGTTTTATTTGTTTGCTATCAGTTTTTAGGGGCTCGAAAATTTTGTGGATTGGAAGCAGCTTGCTGTGGTGGGCTGCAACGGCGCTTGTTACTTTTTCCCTATGGGGTGACTTCAGTAGCTGGTAGGCGGCAAGGGCTGAGAAGACCGAGTGCATACGCACATATTCTTGTTGGAGTTTGCGCTCAAGATTGCGTCGTTCATCTGCTGGAGCTGCAAATAGATTCTGATAATATGGGTTGAGTTTCCCCAGATCGTGTAGTAAACCTGTATAGTGCGCTGTTTCCTCTAAGCCTAAACCGTTAACTAAGATTTTAGCTAAATCTGCGGTTCTTAATAGGTGCTGAGTGAGATCCGCTTGTTCTTCGTCCTTTGGGTGAGCATAGAAAGGCATGGGTTTGGTCAACCATTAGTATAGACAGAGAGTCTCATCAGAACCATCAATTGCATAATATCGTGAAACCGAAAGAGGTCTATAAGCTTCTTTAACTTTGATGTATGATGGGCCATTATCTGTAGGCAATGGAATTAAGTGTCGTAAAACCACGCGTTGAAGCGTATTGTGTCTAACATAGTGGTAGAGTAATCGTTCAATAGCTACTTCCTGATAAATGTCTAAATTGATGTTCACACCAGAATTTAAAGTGTTGACTTCCATTACTTCATCTAAAATAACCGTAGACACCTTGATGTTTTCGGGTTCTATTTCAGTAGCGTTTAAGCATTTAATGTTAGAAATTTTTGCTGGGCAATAGGCATGACCTAGAGTTGGAGAAAAAACGAAATTGTACTCTTCTATTCTCTTTAGAAGTTCAGTTTGGATATTTTCTGAAGTAGCTACATAGAAGATATATCCGGGTGAAAGTAGAAGTTCTGTTTTAAACGGTTTAGTTTTCGGTTCTTTTAACGAGCGATGATTGGTATAAAATGTCTGTTTTAGGGGAGTTTTTGTAACTTTAACTCCTACACATGTTGCCTCTAACAAATTCACGTACTCTTTGGAGTATATGTCAGTAAATATTGAGTGAGATCTGCGTAGGCCAATGATTGCGCCTATCATTCCGATTATTGCGCTTTTTGGCGGAATCAAACTGACGGTCTGGTTAGCTGTTACTGAAGGATCACGAAAAGCTGCGAAGTCACCTTCGACAGAAAAAGAAATTAGCTGCATCTGCAGCTTCCACCTTAAATTAGTGGCGACGCACTTACATTTGCCCATTCAACGGGGATTCCAAACTTGCCTATATTCTCTGCTAAGCGTTGTATCTCCGCGTGTAACTCGCTGCATGATGCCACTGTTACTTTACTTATTTTTTTCTTGCGTTCATTTAATGCATTCAACAATCTATTAAACTTCAACGGCGATGAAGTCAACCCAGCGGGTTTGTCCTTCATTTCGTCTGTTTCCTCCACTAGCACACTTAAGTCGTTATATATTGCATTATTATAGGTAACTTCCAACAGGAAAATGCTACGCTGCGGATACTTGGATCTTGTCACTAGGGAGTTTGTTCCATCCCAGAGGCAGCTTATAAGCTTTGATTCTATATCCATAAATCGCTTCACGACACTTGGATCTTCAATGTATTTGCCAAGGTTCATTGGGTTAACGGTTGCTTGCACCTTTATTAGAGCATAGTCAACAACGTAGAATTTGCCGAAAGTGCCAGATTGCTTTATTTCTTCGCCTTCTTTTTTGGGCTTTTTTTCTTTACCTACAAACTTTGATGAAATCATCGGATTGATAATATCAACCTTATTAATGCTTCTTCCTAATGAAAACTGCACTGGACCTGTAAGCTTATGCGAGCCACCTTCACCAGTGTTTTCCGATCTCACGGTAACCAATGCGCCGAAAAGAGGGACATCGAAGGTTTTAAGCAAAAGGTCCTTTATGACATCGCCTCTTATTTCGCCAATAATTTCTTTGGCACGATCGTCGGCGGTTGTTGGATCGCCTTTTTCATCGTAGTCAACAAATATTTTATAGCCTAAGTGAGAGGAAGCATAGTCGCGTATGGTTCTTTTGATGCGTACGTCGGTTACTATTATTGTACCATCAGGCATTAATCGCGGTTGGTTCTCGAATCCGGGGTCGCCGTTTGGGTTAGCGCGTGATTCGTAATAGAACAGTAATTCTTTTCTGACATCTTTCAATTCCACGCTTTTCACCTCCTTACAGTGCTTCAAAGACGCCTTTGTAGAACCAATATGAGAAGTCCTCGCTGGATTTTTCATCTTCAATTTCTGTATGCGGGGTATTATCTTTTATGAACTGATTTAACACATCGGCTTTAGCTGAATCTTTTAAGAGAACTGCACCTAAGCATACTCGTTTGTACACATGGCGGAGGCGTTCCCGATCGTATTTAGTGTAGGTTAAGACATCGCTGATTGAGCTACCTGCTTCGCCAGCAGCCTTCTTTAGGTTTACGTACTTCCCAGCGAGTTTCCCAATTTTGTAGGCGTATTCCTCGTTTTTGTCCATTTTTTCACCTTCTTTCGTCAATAGTTTAATTAGAAACACTGATTTAGTAAAGAATGAAGAATCTCTATGGGTAGGATCACGCAACCAATCGTAAAGATTTTCACTGATCTGCTGTGTAAAAAGCTTGATTAGGGCATTGCGTTCGAAAAGTAATCCTTTGATGAAAAAGCGTATAGCATTGATGTAATCGCTCCATATTACGTCTTGGTTTCTCTTTTTTATTAGGGATTCGAAAACCATCGGACAATAACCGAGGTTACCGTTTTGAAGAATCTTGTTTAATTGGCTTAAAGTTAAATTTTCATCAATTAAAACTTCAAGTTTTGCTTGAGTTTTCTTTACGCATAATATCTTTAACATTGCAACAGCATGAGGTGATGAATAACGTTTGTTTTTCAAAGCTAAATAACCACTTAACAAATTATCATAAAAGCCACTTTGCCTACGTCCAAAGATCATTGTTGGATCATTAATATCAAAAAGATACCAACTTAAACCTGAAATTTCAATCGCGCCCTCAGGGGGCATATTTATTTTTTCAAATGAAGTTGCGCCTATTCCAAGATTTCGATAAAACTCTTGGTTTCGTGTGCAATTGAGCGTGAAGGCTGGATCATCAAAAGAGAGAAATTTGGCCGTTTGTGTACTTTTTGATGGGTAGGCGTTCGCTGCTACTCCAAAGGCATCAACAAACTCCTGCATCAACCTAGCTTTTGTTGCTTCGCGATATTCTACGGCGGGTTCATTTATTATAGTGTAGGGAAGAAGTACTAACCGGAAGTTTTCTTTGCCATTATATTCGGCAAGCTTATCTTTAAGGTTCTTTTCTTTGCATAAATTAATAAATTTGCGGCAAACTTCAAGGAAAACGTTTTTTGATAGCTCGCCATTTGAATTTATTACCCCATCTTGAACATAGAACTCGTAAAGCGGCTTGTTCTGAACGAAGTAGTGCTCCTTATCTAACCTTAACTTAATTGATTCTGCTTCAAGAGTCAAATTTTCATTATTTTTTGCAAAATCAAAAGTATACTTCCATGTAATTTTTTGAGTTTGTCGCCCGCTAACTAAAAGCGCTATAGTATTTTTCTTTAGTGTTCCTTGAAATTCAACGTATGCTTTTGGCGAATTACTTCCAGTTCCTCTGAAAGGCAAGCCTACTGATTCTAAAGTGTCACAGGGCATTTGAAGCTGATTTTTCAATAAGTCAGCAGGAGTGCTTTCATCGCCATATTCTGCCAACGTTTTATCATCGAAGTTAATGACAATTTTGCCATTACTTTTCACATAGATTTTTTTAATGTTTGCTTTCGGGCGGAACTCTCCTGTCCAGTCCTTGTTTTTTAAGAAGAGTTCATAGGCGAGTATTCTTATCACCTGTGCCTTTTTATGGGGTAAATTAGATATTTTAATTACATTGAAGGGTTAGTATTTAGATTCAATATTTGTTTAGGTCGCTTTTAAATGTAACTCAATTTAAGGATGATCAAAGCCTGTAGGGTAATAATTAATTTTGACAATACGTGATGTCCTTTTATCATTCTTCGAGTATTTTTCACAGCTTGAAAACCTGTTTTGGGTGTTATTAACTTTAATTCTTTGTTGCAGGGACAGCAGATGTTTCTATTTGGTTTTTCACTGTATTCTTTTGAGAACTTTTTAGTTCTTCGCCAAGCCTTCTTGCAGAGCCCGCTATCTTTACAACAAAAAGTGTCAATTTCTTCCAAGAGTTCGGAGTCTATGACGATGGAGGTTTTCTGTTTTGGCATGTTATATTGTCTTATGCTTTTGATTTCAGGTTTATTTTCAACACTAATTAAGCAATCTTATTAAAGTGGTAAAAAGAAAATTAGAACATTCTAAACGGGAATAAGAGTATAGTAGCAACAAATAAGTTGTGTACTGAGCGAAAAACTACAGAGAAACACTAAATCGGCATTCAATAGAGGGTTCTGACCAAAAAAGTGGTGGACCGGGCGGGATTTGAACCCGCGGCTTCTTGATTGCGAATCAAGCGTTCATACCAGACTGAACTACCGGCCCAAACTATGCTCCGTAGAGAACCATGCACAAAAAGCATTTAGCGTTTTCGGCACAGACACCAGCAAACAACCTAAGCAAAAAAAGGCACCTCATATAAATCACAAAAAAAATAAAAAAAGTGATGTGGCTGCTTCCAACTGGTCACGCGTATTTTTGACACTTGTAGCAATACCATCTCTGATACTGCTGGATGTAACTAAGCGGGCCCCTGCAGGTTGGACATAAAGGTTGAGTTTGTGTAGGAGTTTGAACAGTTTGCATTGGTTGTGCCACAGCGACTGTTTCCGCTACGGTAGGCTTTAATACTATGAAGTCTCCTGCGCCTTGGATGCGATCCCAAGCTATGTCATGCATCTCCCCTTCTTTATCTTCGACGCTAAGCGAGATTCCAGCTTTGCCTATAGTGAAGCCTACATCCTTGACTGTTCCAACAATGTTACCCTCTGCGTCAATGACTGTCATTCCAATAAGTTTGTCCTTTGTTACGCTCTTCTCTTTTTGTTGCTTAGCCAATAAGACACCTCACAGGCACTATTTACAGTGCAGGGTTTTATAAGCTTTAACTATTTTTAATTTTACAGTATTCAGCTTTCTAGAAGAGTAATCCAAGAGTCAATTATTGATGATAATTTCTGTTGAAGAAGAAATCTTATATTCTGACATTAACAGAATGAAGTTAAGGAGAAAAAAGTAGTTTGAAACTAAATATCATTGGAGTCGTAGGAGGCATATTGGCGTTCGTTAGCTTAGCTTTGCCTTGGTGGACAATGTCTATGTCCAGCAGTATGTTTGGAATGAGTTTCTCTGTGGATGTTTCAGTATATCCGTACCAAGCAACAATGTCAGCCTTGGGGATGGCTGAATCTGCAGAAGTTAGCATCTGGTTCGGTTGGGTTGCCCTGGCACTTGTTATAATAGGCGGCGTTATAGGAATAATTGCAAGCCTAATGCCGGGTAAGACGTTGCTTATCGTTGGCGGTTTACTTGCGTTGGTTTCAGTCATAATATTTGCTGTAGGTATACAACTTGAAATTGCAAATGCACTTGCTGCTGAAGATTTACCAGTAGTCGGCCTTTTCGGCAGTGGCACTTACACGTACTCTGGAACAACCATGAATTACTCTGCGTTTCTATCCTTTGGCTTCTGGATAGCTCTAGTTGCGGGGATACTCATGTTAATCGCGTCGAGGAAAACGCCTGTTGCCACGGTAACGCCGCCTCCACCGCCTCCGCCACCTATGCAACAATATTAAACTTTATTTTCTCTTTTTTTTGATTTTACAAGTTCACTGATGGCTCTTCTATTGAATTGCAATATAAGTTTTCTTATCATCCACTTGATACTCACACCAGACAGTGTTAATTTCAGTGTGAGCCCTGTGAAGCTGCACTTTCTTTGCCCGAACCAAATCTGCCATTTGATGCAAATATGGTTCTAGAAGCATTGTGCTCTCTTCGTCAAGTTCGGCGATGTGTACCACGGAAAGGATGTCTGTCGGTACGTATCCACGCTCTTTTCTTAGAGCTTGAACTCTACGTGCAAGATCACGCATGAGGCCTTCACCTGTGAGTTTTTCATCGCGTTTTGTATCGATTAGAATGCTTACTTCGCCCTCTGATGCTACAGAGCATTTTTCAGTCGGAGCAATGTTCGGCAGGCACTCAGTGTACTCTACAGTTTTAACGTTAATCATATCTAAGAAAAACTGTTCCAGTTTTCGCAGCTTGGAAGTGATTTTTTCCGGCGCTACTACAATCGCCTTGTTAAGCGGCCATCTTCGTTTGAGCTTTGCTTGTTGTCGGGCAGCGTAAGCCAGAGATACACATGTAAACAACACGTTGAATTCCTCTTCTAACTGGCTGTTTTGTAGTTTTTCGTCTGGTTCAGGCCAGTTTTCAAAATTTACTGATTCTGGGAGTTTAGGGTCAAGTTTTCTATAAACATTCTGGTAGAGTGCTTCGCTGAGGTGGGGTGTGACAGGGTTGAAGAGTAATGTTACTGTTTTCAGCGTGTAGTGCAATACGGCGTAGATTGTTTCGCGTCTCTGGAGAGTTTCTAGTTCATCTGTCCATAGTTCCTTGCGAATCATGGGGACATAAAGCCTGCTTAGGGTATCGATGACGAATTCTTCAAGCACGCTGAGTGCCGTGTTAAACTGGCATAGTTCCAGTTTTTCAGTGTACGTCCTTATTGTTCTCTGCAGCTTCGAGAGTAACCATTGGTCAGGCAGTTGCAACGCTTCTGGCAGACTTTCTTTTGGTTTGAACTTGTCGAATTCAGCGTTCTGTAGGAAGAATCTGCTTAGGTGATACAGCGTAGATAGCACTTGGTAAGAGCGGCGACTGAGTTCCTGTAAATCAAAGTTCATGAAGTCTATTGGCGAGCACTTTCGCATCATGTAAAATCTGCATAGGTCTGCGGAATACTTGTCTAGTAGCTTACTTGTTTCCACCACGTTGCCTAGGCTTTTACTCATTTTTCTACCTTTTGCGTCCTGTGTTAAACCTTGAAACAGGAACGCGCGGTATGGACTTTCAGGTTTTCCTGTTAAGATTACATGTTCAAGCAAAAGCGAGTTTGCCCAACCGCGAGTCTGATCTATACCTTCAGTGAGGAAGTCTGTTGGGACAAACTTTGCTTTTTCCTCATCAGTAAATCTTGCATAGGGTGATGCGCCACTATTGTGCCATGTATCTAATACGTAATCTTCCCGTCGCATTATGCCGCCGCATTTTGCGCATTTAAGCGTGACACGGTCAACCCATGGCTTATGCAACTCAAAGTTTTCAGGTATCTTCTCCAACGCAGCCTCTATAAGCTCTTTTTTGCTGGAAATGAGGCGTTTATAACCGCATTTTTCGCATGTCCAAATGGGAAGAGGTGTGCCCCATACGCGTTCGCGGGAGATGCACCATGGTTTTCCTTCTTTTAGGAATGATATGAAACGGTTTTTTGGTTCGTCAAAAAAGTATTCAACTTTTTCTGCAGCTTCCAAGATTTTGCGGTTTATTTTGTCGGTTCTCAGAAAGTATTCCTTTCTGGCTAACCAAACTAGCTTGTGATGGGATCGCCAACAGGTGGGATACTCATGTTTGACTTTGCCGATTTTTACCAGTGCATTACGGTTGCGGAGTTCTTCAACTACAATCGAGTCAGCGTCTCTTGCGAAAACGCCACTGAAGGCACCTGCTTCTTTTGTGAATTTGACTTCGTCATCGAATGGTGCGAAAATTGGGACTCCGCGTTTTTGTGCAGCCCAGAAGTCCTCTTCACCATTGCCAGGAGACAAGTGTACAATGCCGGTTGCCGTGTTCACATCGACGAAGTCTTCGCAGATAATTCTGTGCACGAGTTCATGCCGTGTTTCGAGTTCTGCTTGTTTTTGCACTATGTCTATGAGTGGGTAATCGTATTTTGTACCTTCTAAGGTTTTGCCCGTAAAAGTTTCTACAATTTCGTATTTGGATATTTCCAACTCTTTCATTACAGGTTCTACACGTTGATGCGCCATTATCCATAATTCGCCGTTAACATTTACTTTGGCATATTCAGCTTCAGGATGCACTGCAAGCATGGTGTCTGTTACGATTGTGAAGGGCATTGTGGTCCACACGAGGAAAAACTCGTTTTTGCTGCCTGAACGTTTGAATTTGAAGTATAAGGATGGATCTTCTACTTCTTTGTAGGATCCTTCATAGCCTACTTCAGCACTGCTTAGTGAGGTTTGGCAGCCTGGGCAGTAGGCGACCACGTAGTAGCCTTCTTCAAGCAGAGATTGTTCCCAAGCACGCTTTAGGATTTGCCATTCCCGTTCGATGTATTCATCGCGGTATGTCCAGTAGGCTTTGTTATGGTTTATGGCTATGCCCAAGCGTTTGTCAGCTTCTACCCATGCTTGGTGGTAGCGCATTATGACTTTTTTGCATTCTTCTATGAAGCGTTCTTCTCCTACGCGTTCAACAAGTTCTCGCTTATTTTTTACGCCGAGAAGTTTTTCTACTTCAAGCTCTACGGGTAAGCCTTGGCAGTCCCAACCTGCCCAGAAAGGTATGTAGTAGCCTTGCATTGTTTTCCATCGGTAGCGGATGTCTTTCATCACGCGGCCTCGGGCATGACCGATGTGGGGGATACCGTTTAGTGTAGGTGGTCCTTCAACATAACCTAAAATTGCTTTGCAGTTTTTTTCTTTGAGTTCAAGTTTTTCGCGTATCTGGTTTTTTTCCCAGAATTCGCGGATTTCTCTTTCTAATTCTAGTGGGCGATAGTCTGGAGGCAGATTTGAGGCAGAGTTAGTGTGTGCTTGGGTAGTCACGGCGCATCCCAGTACATCCGCAAATACAAGACGATAGCATATAAAAGTATTAGCGTGCTTAGAAAGGTGATTAGGACATAATGTCTTCAAGGAGTGTTATAATGAGGTTTCGTTTAGCCGTATTTAACACGCAGCCGCCGCATTTATTTTTTGGTGGAGTGGAACGGCGGATAATTGAAACTGCGAAACGCCTTAAGAGCCGTGCGGACATCACTATTTACAGTGGCACAAAGGCGGGATTCACTGAGCCAGCTTTTATTGATGGAATTAGTTTTTTGCCTTTCTACTCAACTGATAAAGTTTTTCCGCTGGATGACTGGTTCTTTAACCGGAGTGTTTCAAAAAATGTGGATGGAATAATGGCGGATGTTTACGAGGCGCACCTTTCAAGTGGATATGGGCTGCTCAGAGCGTTGAGGCGGCATGGTAGCGGTGCGCCGTTTATTCATGTGATTCATGGTGTTCTCGCAGATGAGTATGAACAGGCAAAAAAGAGCGAACATCGATCGGTAAGGGAGATTGTTGCTAACCTCTTTATGCAGAAACTTGCTAAAATGGAAGAAGAAACAGCAAAAAATGCCACAGCCATCGTAACTGTGAGTAGGTACTCGTTTGAAAAAATCCAAGAGTATTATGGTGTAGGTTCAGATAAGCTTCATATTGTTCCAAATGGTGTTGACACTGATAAGTTTAAACCGGCTGAGAACACTGCTGAGTTAAAACGGCGATTTGGGTTAGATAATGCGCAAGTTGTGCTTTTTGTGGGCAGTCTTATTCCACGCAAAGGCTTGTTTTTTCTGGTTGAGGCAGCAAAAAAAGTAATCAGCCAAGGGATAAATGTCAAATTTGTGATAGTAGGTGACGGCCCGATGAAAAGCCAGTTGCTGGCGTCGATAAGCAAATGGAACCTTTCAGGAAATTTTAAGTTCTTAGGGAGTATAAGTGAAGATGTGCTTGTGGCAGTTTATGGTTGTGCAGACGTGTTTGTTTTACCGTCTATTCAGGAGGGGCAGGGTATAGTGTTGTTGGAGGCGCAAGCGTCTGGTGTTCCCGTGGTGGCTTTTGACGTAGGCGGTGTTAAAGATGTTGTGCGGAATGGCAGTACGGGTTTTCTTGTTGATTGTTGTGATAGTAGCAAGTTGGCAGATGCGTTGTTGAGGCTTTTGTCAGATAAACCTTTACGTGAAAGGTTGGGTATGCAGGGGCGCAAGTTTGTAATGGAAAATTACACATGGGATCTGTGCGCTCAGAAGATGCTTGACATTTACAATAAAGTGCTACATTAGTAGCATGAAACGTTTACGGCTTTGGCTAATCGTTTGAAGTCGTTTTCGCTTATCCATTCGGTTTTCAAATACTCACAGATTCTCTGTTCATTAAGCCCTAGTCGTCGAGCTTCCTGAATGGTGTAGCGATAAGCCTCGATTTCAGTAGGGCGCTCCACGTAGGCGTAGCGCATATCAAAGAGTTTCTTGCCTTCCATTCGTTGTTTAACATGGTAGAGTTCGTGGATGACGTCTAGGTAGATGTCAATTTTGTCGCCGTCCTTTAAGTATCGCGGGTTAACAAGCAGATGCCCTGTTTCGTCGTCAACTCCCATGTAACCGCCGAACTGCATAAATTCAATTTTGAGGCTACTGAGAACCTCTTCTGTTTTTTCGCCGAAAATTCGCCTGACAGCTTCAACCCTTTCAAAACCTTTAAAAATATCAGTAAAACTGTAAGTTGAAGTGCCTAACCGAATTTTGCCTAACTTTGATTTTCTGATTAGGCGGAAAATCCTGAATATGAAGTACTCAAGCGGATTCATCACATACCCCTTGCTATGTTATTTAGAGACGTTAATCGTGAGTGTCTCAACTTTTAGTCCCATGCGTGCCAACTCAGCGAGGTTTTCCACGCAGCCTATGCTTGCATCTATGTTGCGGTGTAGAGGGTGAACCCACATGCACTCTGGGGTAAGATTAAACTGTAATGGAGCGATTAAGCTTAAGCCGTACTGTTCAGTTAGATCGGCAAGCAATAGCCCTTTCCTGCAAACGTTACGCACTGCTAAGTAGCTTTGTACGAGTTGAGGTGAAGCGTAGGCGCCTATGCCGTGCCATAACGCGGCGTCTTCAGGTGAGCCAAGTGCGTAAAGGAAAAATTGTGGCGATGAGGGAATTTTTACATATTCATAATCAGCAAGAGAGTTGCCGCTTACAACGAAGCTGTCTTGGCATTGGGCTATGCTTACGTCAGCTGGATCTATCGCGTTTGGGTAAAGTTTTGTAGTTTCATATTTGACAGTGACGCTTTCAATCCTTGAGGCTATAAAATGAATTTTACCGCGAGCAGCACGTTTAGAGCCGTATCCTTTCACTGAATGTGGTACTGTTAGTAATGTTGTACGTTTTGTTATGCTTCTTCCCATGCAGTCATACGCTTGTTTTACGGTGTCATAACTTTTATGAGTTTCACTGATTATTTGATGTAGCAAGCCGTGTTTATCTTCGGCTTTTAGGGTTTCTATGGGCATACGTAACGCGTGAAGCTTCAAGTCCATGCCAAAGACTTTAGATAGCTCATCCATTTGCGTAAATTTTACCGAGTCAACAAAGTCTACGTAACTTTTTACAGTCTCCAGATAGTTACTTATGAGTTGAATTTCATTACTTGAAATTAATGTTCCATTATATTTTGTTGTGAAAGAATTGTCTACTGTCAGGTTTTCAGTTGTAACGTTAGCTGCTGGGAAAGCGCTTTGTCCGCTGGTCACAAGTGACTGTCGTAATGGATTCATAGAGTACCTGTCTGGTTCGACGTCATCCGTGTTAAGCAAAAATGGCACAACAAAACCTTCGGACGGCCGCTTCAAGGATTCACAGATAACTGCGACGTCATCTATGGTTGGCTTGTGTAATCCGTAAGCGTAAAAATAATTGCCGCATTCTGCGATTAAGCGAGCGGCGATTATACCTTGAACTTCCTCTACGGTTAGTTGCGGGTTTGAGTATTCAACGGAACTTCTCAGGAAAAAATGCCGCGCGTCGAAGACTTTGTTGACTTTAACGTTGTTTTTGAATTGAAACAATGTAACGGGTTTTTGATTTTTTTCCACATTAAATTGCGTAAGTCGTTCGACTAGAGCCTCGACGCAAGGCCATGAATTTTCTAAAAAGTTTTCCACGAGCATGCGACATAAGTTTTCAGACAAAAACTATCATCCTCTTTCTAATGATTCAGGCATATATATGCAATTTTCGGTTATGGGTGGACCTAAAAACATTCTTGTTACACGGAATTGTTCCTGTAACCCTGATTTAATTAGTATTTCAATTAGTGCATTCTCTTCTGTTGGAGCGCAAGCAAAGACATCGTATTTTTCGAGTTTTCCGAGAACGATTTGGAGCAGTGGTACGGCACTGTCAGTGTTTTTTCGGCTCATTAAAGGGCCTATTGCTGCAGCGTTTGAGTAAACTGTTGCTGTGCAATATCCAGAGATGCCTTGTTCATCTAATGTTATATAACCTACGTTTCCTTTCTCCTTAAGGATTGGACTTAACAGTTTCTCTCTGCATCCATGGAAGTAGCGGTTGTCGAATGCCATTATAGCTGCGATGTCCTGTTTTTCTATCTTTTTCAGTTGTGGTTGACTGTGGGATAATTGTTTAGTCACTTTGCCTTGGAAAACTGAATAAGTGGCGTCCGATTTGAATCCGAATCTGTTGTAGTATCCTGTTAATTGTGGGTAAGCGTAGAGTCCAATTGTAGTGGCGCCACTTCTTTTTAAATATGCGATGCTATGTTGCAGTAGAAGTGCTCCAGCGTTTTTTTGTCTGAATGACTCTTTGATTACAAAATTGCCAAACCATCCGACTTCGCCGTAACTTACGCTTGTTGCAATGCCGATTCGTTCGTCATTGCTGAACAAGACAAAGCAGCCGTTGGGTTCAAGCTGCGTGGCGAACTCGAAGTCTTCTATTGCCATGTTCCAGTTCATTGTGTTGGCAAGTTGAACAGCAAAGAGAAAATCTTCAGCACACATTCGCTTTACATGAAGCATGCAGATGTCCTCTCATCTCTGGCAGATAAGCGTATTCAGTAGTTTTTGTTGGCTGGTGGTTGGGGGTTTGTGTGTTTTGTTTGGTGTTTTTTATAGTTTTATAAATGTTGATTCTTTGATTAGAGTGTGGAGGTTTTGTATTGTTAGTTGAGCGTATTCTATGGTTTTTTTGTATAGTTCTGTATAGTCTTGTTTATTTATGGGTTGTAGTCCGTGGGCTAGGATTGAGGTGTTTCTTTTGCTTAGTAAGTTTTTGAGTTTGTTGTCTGATGAGAATTTTGTGCCTATGGCGTCGTTCTTTGATTCGAGTAGTTGGTATGCTTTTTCTAATCCGATTTTTATTTTGGATGTTGTCTGTGTAGTTTGCCATTTTTGCTTTAGGTTTTCAGGCAATTGGTTTATGTCTACTGCTGATGTTTGGATGTTGTACTTGTTTTTGAGTTGGTGTTGAGCGAGAAGTTCTATTGTTCTGTAGAGTCTCGCGGTTGCGTCGTCGTATTTTTGTTCTTCTGTGCCTCTTCTTTTTGCGTTATTTATTAAGTCAGCTATGTAGAATGGTTCTGGTTGCTTGGAGTTTAGCAGTTGTCCGAGGAATTTTTTGTTTAAGTTTAGTTCAGGCATATGGATTTTTGTTATTATGTTGAATGCTTTTCTATGGTTGAATTTGTCCCATTCTGCGTAAGCCCTTGCTAGTTGTTTTAGTGGTTGGATTTTGCTCGTTATAGTTGTATCAGTAGTTGTTTTTTCTATTTGGTTTATTATGGTTATTGTTGCGTTGAATTGGTTATTGTTGAAAAGGTGAATTGCGGTTTGCCGCTTTTTTTCTGCTGTTACAAAGTATGGGCGGATTATTTTGATTTGTTCTGTTCCGGGTTTTACGATGCCGTTTTCTCTTTTACCTGTGATGTAGCTTAGGGCATTTACTTCATATGTTGTGCCCAAGATGGCTAAGGCAGCGGCCATGGCTTTTGTTCCAGAGGTGTAGTCTACTGTTATGTTATTGTAGTTTTGGGTTATTTGTTTGAATTTTTGTTCGAGTGCTGCGAAGATTTTTTGTGTGTCATCAGGGTTTTCTATGTGTATTATTTCATGCTTTTGGATGGCTGATTCTTTTATGACTTGGTAGGCGATTTGCTTGCTTTCAGGGCTGACTACGAAAATTGTTATGTCTGGGTTGTGTTGTGTTATGCAAAATGTTAAAGCTTTTGTTAGGTTTTGGTTTGTTGATTTAGACTTTCCAACACCTGTGCCTACTGTTATTATTAAAGCCTTCATTTAGTTCACAACTGCGATTTGCTTTTTTCGCTGAATCGAATTTAAGTTTTTGCTACTTCAGCTTTTATTATAAGTTGTTTAGGATAGCTGGTTATAATGACGGTTTTTTGACTGTTCTTGCAATCTTGCTGTCGTCTCTTCTTTTTCAGAGTCATTGAAACTGAATGCGGATGTTGGGGTAGGTTACATCCCCCCGTAATGTTGCTGTCGTCTCTTCTTTTTCAGAGTCATTGAAACGCGTAGTAGCCACCTGCGCCGCGCCCACGGCATAGATAGCGTTGCTGTCGTCTCTTCTTTTTCAGAGTCATTGAAACTAATTGAAGAAATACAAAATATTTTCGGTTCTTACTCGTTAGTTGCTGTCGTCTCTTCTTTTTCAGAGTCATTGAAACTAATAAACCGCAGCACTGATCTGTGCTTGTTTAAAGCCGCAGTTGCTGTCGTCTCTTCTTTTTCAGAGTCATTGAAACCGACAACTTAAAACTCTTTTTTCTGCGTTTTAACCGCCCTTAATCCTCTTTTTGTTAAGCTTAGTCGATTATGAATTGGCTGCATGTTCCCTTATAAAGATAATCGAAAACTAATGCAACACTAGCATCAGCGAAGACGCCGTCCTCGACCAACACGCCAACAAGCCACACCCGAGGCACCGAAAGCCTGTTGGCCAAAAACACGCTTATCCAGTAACTTACTAGCCACTCTCCTAATTTACGCATTATATCACAATTTACTTTCTATCCGAACTTGACCACAACCATGCGGTTTATAATTTCCAATAGAAAGAAACTCCAAAGCCGCCAAAGACAAAGCAAAAACCTCATCAGCCACATCACTCTCAAAATAAAAAACAGAACCAGCAGAAACAGCATGCTCCAAAGACCGCCTCCTCTGCGCTTTTAACGACCAACCGCAAAAAACCTCAGAATCCACCCTTGAAGCTACTAACCTCACCTCAGGCAACCTCGGCTTCCCCTCATGAAAAAGAAAACTATACGCACGCCTACAACCCTCCAGCAAGCTACTAGCATCCAAAAACTTCCCATCAAGCAACATAGGAGACAACAACCTAACAACGAAACTACGCGTATCCACCACCTCAGCCCTTTTTCTCAGCAAATCCTCAGTAACCTCTTCAACCCTAAGCGCCTCAATAGCAACCTTACCCAACCCACGAGACTTCCCACCGCCCAACCCCTCATCAGACAAACCACGCTCCAAAGTAGCCCTCAACAAATCAACGTAACCACTAAAATTACCAGAAACAAGAACTTCAAAAGAAAACCGTGAACCCCTACTAATCGCCTCTACAGTATGCAACGTGCCAGCACGCTCACCAGCAGCATCTACAGTCGCCGCCGAATTTGACCACCGCTCAATCGCACTGCCCGTAATACGACAAAAACCAATAGGAAAACGCGCCACTTCCCCGCAACCACTACACTGAAAACCCAAATACTGCTTTATATCAGAACCACACTCACACTTCGAAGGCGGACAAAAACTCCTGTACAACCTCCTACACTGCGGATTTTTACACTGATACAAGTTCATCGGCGCAGGCAAATAAGAACCCATACACTTAAGATGAGTAGGATAAGAATAACGAAAGAAAACATGCGACGCCTTACCGAACTCTTCACCGAACAAAGCAGCATACGAACACTCGCTGAAATAACCGCACTCCTCATGATTCAACAACGGCTGCCCATGCCTGCAAACAGCCTTAATAATCGCCGTCCCAACCGCACCACGCAAAACAGAACCCGGAACAAAAGCCCTCGTCCGCTTTATAGTCCCCATCCTCAAGCCAGAACCTATATGCAACGGCGTCTCAGCCCTCAAAACGCCACTTAACCTATAGCACAACCCAGCCATCTAAACGCATCCCTTATCAGCAAACCACTTCTTCAACGCTTCACCACTGTAAACCTTCTCGCCTTCCTTACCAAGATAATACTTAGCAGACCGCTCAATCACCGTATCAATACTAATCTTTACCTTCCCAAAACCCCGTGAAGACCCACCGCCAATAGCCGAATGCTCAACAGACCTCAAAGCAGCACAAAGAATACGCAACTCATCATCAGTCAAATTTTCAGCAACTACCTCAAAACCAAACGCTACACCAGCAGGAACCGCCTCAACAGAGTATAAGGCGCGACTGCTAACAGTCCCCGTCTGCCTATCAATAGCTATACCGCTACGCTGAATTAATTGCTCAACTTTACCTAAAGGATAAGCATCCCTAAACTTTACCTTACTCGCAACTGAATAAGTCTTACCAGCAGTACCGAAAATCCTGCACGCCAAACAGAACTTGCTTGGATCAGAAGCCAACGAGCCGCACATCGACCTGACATCAGGAGGATTACAGACGTCAATGCCCTCCTTTCTAAGAATCCGCTCCGCCTCACTCCTTGCTTTGCCCTTCAAAGTAGAACCCGGAATATACGGCTGGTCATCAACACCCTTAATCACAGGCATATCAGCCTCTTCAATATCCATCTCCGACTTACCTGACCCAATATGCAACGGCGTTAAAGTTTCAATGGTTCCCTTCAGAATTAAACGCTTTTCAAGCTTCTCAAACACGCCATCTCACCTCCCTATCAATTTGTTGAACAAAAATTTTCCCAGAAAATTTAGGCGCTCTCGCCATCAATTCGCGACGGATAGCCATAGACAACTGCGCAGGATCTCCAGAATAACCGCTTACCCGAACCTTATACTCCATCTCATGCCCATCACCAGAAGTTGCCAAACCCACATATTTACAGCCCCTCTGCGCACAGACTTTACTTGCAACATCACCAACAACGGCTTCAAATTGCTTAGACGCTTGCCTATCATAGTAAGGATAAAGCATATTCGCATACCACAATACTTTGAAGAACGCTGCTTTATCCTCGGCAAACAGCGAAAGCAAATTAAGAACATACTCAAGTGCCTTAGCCCCTGAAACACGCGAAATCTGCCGCTTAACATAAGCTTCAACCATAGGCAACGGCTTAGTTTTAGTAATCCTATAGAGATCACGCAACTGCTTTGAACCAAGGCAATGTTCCACTGCAAGCTGCGCCAGCTCTTCGCCCTTCGCCTTCAAACTCGCCTCATCCAAACGCCTACACCACCTAAACCTTGAATGCATTGTAAACCATAAAAGCATCCAAAAGGATACCTGAATCCAAATTACCCAACAATTTCAAACCATCATCCCAACTTAAACCCTTATTCTGTTCGCCTCTACCCATTAACCTCTTAACTAACACTTCAGCGTTCAGAGGAGACCTAACACAGGCTTTTGCAATCCTACGAAGCTGCGTCGCCGCAACACTTCCACCCCGCATAAAACAAGCTAAACGCAAAATCTCAGAAAGCTCACCCCACTTCCTCGGCTGACGCCGCCGTACCCTTTCAGGTAAGCCACCCCCACCTATAAACGCAAAAGCAACAGAATCTTTCCCGTCCACTTCTTTCGCAGAATCCAAAAGATTGGCAACAGCCTCTAACCCAACGTAGATAGGCAACCTATAATGGAAGATTGCAACACCACAAGAAACCGTGCATCCATCAGCCATAGCCCGCTTAAATTCCAAAGCCATCTTTCCAGCCACCTCCAAAGCCTTCTCCCCAGGCAAAAGTGCCAAAATGTCATCACCACCCGCAACCAAACATTTCCCACCAGCCGCATTAACCACACGCGTCATAGCATCTTCGCATGTATCGTTAATAAGTCGGCTTATGCCTGACAGACGTGATGGAGTAGACGCCTTTTTAAGCTGTTCAAGCCGTTCTCCACCCAAAAGTTTGCCAACATCATCTCCATCCATCTTTATCAAACCCACCCAGTTTGCATCATCCCTAAGATCATCAATCCTCGCACCCTTTCCCTCAGAACGCAACCTCCAGCAAACTTCACAAAGCTGCTCCTTCCTAGCAGTCGCATCATAAACCAACCACTTTTCATCATCCTCTCTCGTTGCAGGCCGCGTGTGACATACATCGCAAACCACGTCTTCGGAACCCAAACTCGAAAAAGGCTCAGCAGACCTTTCAAGCTTTTTCAAACGCATTCCTCGCTGCGCCTCTTTCCAAACCCCACCGAAATTCTGAATTTCAGACCCCCGGCGAACTAGAAAATTAACTGTAAACTTAACCAAACCCCCTGCTTCAGCTTCAAAAGCAACCTGTGCAACCTTGGCGGCTTCTGCTGCCTTACAAACAGGTGCAACAGCAAGCAAACTTCCACCACCAGCAAAAAGCACACATTCAGGACCAAGCAACTTAACAACAGCATCCTTTGCTTTTTCAGTCGCACTTTTCACTATTTCACTTCGTGCATTAAGATCAGGAAGCCTAACAGACATATTCACAAACCTAGAAATCTTATCAGCATCACCACAAATCAACGCAAACTCGTAACTGTCCAAGCTACTTCCTTTGTAACCACCATCCAGCCACATACAAGTAGCAAACGCTGCAGTAAGCTTCAAATGATCAAAAAGCGAAACATCATTAATCGGATATCGCGTATCAGCCGGAATCCGCACAAAAGAAGAACCATTAACAACCCTGAAAACTTCTAGAAAACCCTCATTTGAATCCAAGTCAAAACGAGTCTTAACTTTCCCTAAGGCATCAACAACTTCACGAACAGCATAACTCAAGTTAGCAGCATCCAAACTACTAACAACACTACCAGCAGACAACACATGCGTTAACTTAATAGGCGGTGAAGGCAAAGGCGAACCATGAACCGGTTCCTCACGCCTATCAGCTCCAGAAGACAAATTATCCGCCAAACAGATTATGCGCTCAACATCATTTTGAGGATGATACGCCGGTAAATACGCCGATCCTGTATGATGCTGCATAGCCGCCGATGCATACTCCTCACCAAAAATAGGCTTCAAAAGTTTAAACGTGTAATGAATATGATCAGCCCACCCCTTCCGATTAGCCCAACACTCAGGCTTGCCAATATCATGGAGAAGCGCACAGGTTCGAAGAAAATTTAAAGATGCCGCCAATGCACCAGCGCCTCAGCCTATAGAATTAAAGCCATCACAATATAAAATTTAATGCTTCACAACATAAATGCTTAAAGCTCCAGCTACTCACGCATGCTTAAACGCTTTTGCAATATCAATGTTGGTAACTATACCAGCAATCTCTAAACCGTCATGCGTTAACACCGCTTGGTAAACCTGCAGCAAATCTATCACCGCAAACAAGGGCGTTACCACACTCACAATTGGAAATGGCTGTTCCATTGCATCCCTAACCTTAAGCTGCCGCAAATCCTGATACTCTCCGCAGAAGATTTTTCGGTTCACACCTTTCTCAGTTAAACTACCAACAATTTGATCACCATTCTTGACTGGAAGCTGACTCAAACACTTTTGCGCCATACGACGCCAAGCCGCCTCAAGCGACTCATCAACCCATGCGTACTCAACGCCGACACTATGAACATCACCAACCGTAAGAGCCTGCCACGATTTAGCCTTAAGCGAGCGGGCTTTACACTCCATTTCCAAAACATCAAAAACCCTTTTAACCAACGCGTAGCTAGGCATCAACTTCTCAGGCGCAGTTTCAACTTTAGCAATCCAGCTTCTGCTCACTCCTGCCAACCGCGCAAGCTCACTTTGAGTTAACTGAAGCATCTTCCTTTTCTGCGCAATCTCCTCCAGCTCAGGAAGCAACCACAACCCCTACAAAACATCAGCAAGCACCCGATTTAAAAGTTTCCATTAGGAACAAAAACACCACAAAAGTTCTTATTAGCGTCAAAAAACATAAAACACGCGTGAAAAGAATGAACCGCACAAAAGCAAACACGAAAGGAATAGCATACACCAATGTAAAGTCACAGTTCATCAAAAGCAAAATCCAAGGCGCAAACTGGAAATGGACCGCTTACAGAAACTACATTGATAAACTGATAACAATTGAAAATTACGTGCTTCACGGCGCAACAGGCTTCGCACACGCACTTTACATGCATCAACTTAAAGAACAGTACAAGACAGAATACGAAATCATATTTCACGAACTAAAACCAAAAGAATACAAGCACTTCAAAGAGGAAGAACGAAAACGCCAACTGAAACACAGAGAAGAAGAAGCAAAACGGCAGAAGCAACTCGCCAAAAAAGAGGAACACCTGCGACGACAATGGCTTAAAGCAGGCGGAATAGACTACTAAAAAAACAAAATTTTTTCTTATCAAATGCCAAATAACCCGATTTGCCCCAAAATAACCTAGAACCAAAAACTAAATTAGGATAGAGCGAAAATAATTACTCAATAATTGGGCTGGTGCAGCCTGCGTCAAAGGAAAAGAAATTCAAATGCCAGGTTTGCGGTCGAGAAATCACCAGAGAAGAACATGACGATTATGACGGCATGTGCTGGGAATGCTGGGACGACCAGTTAACCGAAGAATCCGAAGACATGTTCGGCGACTTCCTCTGAGCACTAAAGCAACATCCAAACCAAAGGAAAAGCGACCGCGCCCTATTTTGATTTAAACACACTCTTTACCTCCACTTACTAAAGAAAATTTAAGAACACAAAAAACTATCACTTGCAAGCAACAAGTAAATTTTAGAACTAAAAAACACTCGAAAATGGCTGCAGCACCGCCACTAATTTCCAAAGATGAATCAACTAATATTTAACAAGAGCACGTTAAAGCCAACAGGCACCATTAGTACCCTTATAAATGAAACGAATACAACGGTTATCACTTGGTTCAAACCACATCATTAAAGAATAAATGGACATTTAAAAACAACAAATTTCTAAAAGAAAATAATAGTCTTCTATAAGTAACCTAAAAACCTAAAAAAGGTAATGGGGCTGCCCGGATTTGAACCGGGGTCTATAGCGCCCGAGGCTACAAGCCTAGACCAAGCTAGCCGACAGCCCCTTGTTAAGACAGCATCTTAACTCGCAACCGTTGAAAGCAATAGGATATTGCCTTTTTAACCTTTAAGCATTAGCATTTAATATTTCAATATGAAGCTATTAGAAAAGAGGCAATAAAAGACTACTGAGCACCCAACTCAACTGGAGGAGGAGGCGGCGGAACATGCGCAAAGCCAAGTTTTGTAGTCGCAAAACGCCTATGATAGACACGAGCCGCTATGCATAGCACCGCAACGGCAACAGCCAGCCAAAACGGCCAATAAAATTCTGCTGATATAACAACGCTTACAGTTGCTCTTTGCGTAAATGGCAAATTGAATGTAGAGGTTACTGAGCCCACAAATGGGATATTAAAGCGCACAACAACTTGCACCAACAAAGTGAACACAAAAAGCACAAAAACAAATCCTATCAGCATGAAAAGCGGTTTCTTGTACGCAAAATCAAGAAGTTGTTTAGAATACGGCTTAGAAGGGAAAATTGAATAAACAAGCATTGTAACTCCAACCAGCAGAAACATAAGAGTACAAGTCACGTTTACTGCGTAAATAAGGGGCACTGTAAAAACGGTGCCCAAAACTTTAAAGTTAGTATTCAAAAGTGAAACATTCGCTGTTACGAGGTTATCACCGACTCGAAGTTGCCACCAAGGATAAAACAACGTAACAATAACCATTGCAATAGTCATTATGCCACAAGCAAGCCCAAACCAATTAATTGCTAAACGCATTTTTTCACCTTCTCTAACTAACTGGAAAACTTGGAACACGAATATTTTCAGTACTTTGAATGGTGACACCGTTAACTGTCAAGTTTAACCCTGTTAATTCAACATCAATGCTTCGTTCACCAGCGTGAAAAGTTTCAAAATGTTTCACCGCCGCTTCAGTCCAACGACCTAAAATCGTGACCGTCGAAGTTGCACCTGCCTCTATCTGAACCTCATTACCAAGTGTAATATACCCCATACGCATATTATGCGCAGCACAATGGACATCAGCGGAAAAGGCGCTAACTGAAATGGCAAAATCAAACGGATTTGTAACTTTAAAAGTTAATACAACCGTACGCGACGCAGGATCATAGCTCGAATCTATGAGACTAATATTTCCCAATGTGTCAGAGAAGGAAATGCCCTCATTAATCTCAGAGGAGGGAATACCCTCATTAATAATATTGCGCAACTCATCAGGAAAAACTAAACCCAACAAGTTATCTCTGTAAATAAGCAATACTCCTGCGATTGGTGACACAGTTATTGCCATCGTAACAACTGCTAAAACCAACCGTACCTTATCCACGTTTCTTTCTCCTTTTACTCTATTCAAATTAAGGATGCTACTTTATTTTGCTTATGCTACTCCAATTCTTATTTTGTGTTACCAGTTTCTTTTTCTTCGTTAAAAGGCGTGCTCAGGACTTCCTTGACCCTGGTAGTTATTATTGGACCAAGACCGTACACGGTTTTTGCCCAATCGTCCACATTAATCAGCGCATTCAACGGCGTCTTGTAAGTTTTGAGAATTGCCAAAGCCTTCTCGTATCCAATATTGGGTAGGCTAGCAATAAAATATACTTGAGCATCAGCCAACGTATCAGTTTTCTTAAATGAATGCACTGTTGGCGTTCTCTTCTCAACCACCTGCTCTTGCCGGGCAGCAACATGGAGAAAGTCAACCGTTTCCTTGTAGGACGTAGTGTTTACAAGCGCTATTCCGTTTTTGGCCAAGTTGAACATTGCACCCCAAACTGCAACAGGCTGAATGTGACTGAACTTATAGATTATCGGCAGGTACCCTTCAAGAAGCATTAACGCTTTTGGGTAAGTCTCCTTAAGCTTGAATAACTGCTCAAAAAGGTATCTGCGGGTAAGTGTGTAAACAAAATCGTGAACAGTTTTTCTCTCCACTGCACATTGATCTGACAGAATATAATCGCCCTTTTCAAGCGTTTCAGTTTGCACTTTAACGCCGCGTTCTACAAGACCTTTAACAATTTTTGCTGCACTACTTGCCTCACGAGCATCCACGATTATTGTGAGTTCTTCGTTGTTTTTCTCTTTAGTCCTCAGGTAAGGCACAAGCGTTTCAGTTCCAGGCATAAACTCAACTCCACTTTGTAAGCGGAATCCACAAACTTATTTTGTTTTCCACTCTTTGTTTTTTAGGTTTTTCGAAGCAAGGAACACCTTCAAATAATGTTCAGAGTGTTATCGTTAATAATTAAAGCATTTAAAATTTCTTCTATTCATTTTAACTCCAGTCGTGCCCACGAATGATGGATTTACTCATAGCGCACAAGATAAAGGGGCTTCTGTGCTTCTTTTCGTCTTTCTTCCAGTGGCACATTCTTCAACGAAACACATTGCAACACTTCAGACAATTCGCCCTCGTCAACACGGACACCTAAACTGGAGCGGGGCTCTCTATTAACTAGGATTTTGTTCTTCTTTCTATTAGAAGAAGACCCCATAAAAAACCTCCAGCACTATTTCCTAAAAATATAGGTCAAGCAAAATAATAAATGTTATGCATAATTGCAGTCAAAGAGAAAAAGCAAAATTAACCTAAAAAAATTTAATGCAAAAAAGTGCTACTAATAAAAAAAGGGGAGGACTCATGGTCCCTTTTTAGTGATTTCTTTCACGATGCCAGCTGCCACAGTAGTACCCATATCACGGATGGCAAAGCGGCCAAGCTCTGAAAAGTCCTGGTATGTTTCAATGGCTATTGGACGCAATGGCTCCATTCTTACCCAAGCCGCGTCGCCTGTCTTGAGGAAACTTGGCTTTTCTTCAGTCACTTGTCCTGTGCGTGGATCAATCTTCTTTATTAACTCAGTGAATCTGCAAGCGATTTGTCCAGTGTGATAATGGAGAACTGGCGTGTATCCTGCTGCGATGGCTGTTGGGTGATAGATTACAATTATTTGCCCAATAAATTCTTTGGCCACTGTCGGCGGATTATCCACTGGTCCTGCCACGTCTCCGCGGTGAATATCTGTTTTAGCTACGCCTCTAACGTTCATGCCGATGTTGTCGCCTGGTTCTGCCACAGGTATCCGCGTGTGGTGCATTTCGATGGATTTCACTTCAGCAGTCTTATTGGCAGGCATGAAAACTATCTGCATACCTTCTTTCAGAACGCCTGTTTCAACCCTGCCCACAGGAACAGTGCCTATGCCCGTGATGCTGTAAACGTCCTGTATCGGTATGCGCAATGGCTTGTTGGTTGGTTTAGGTGGAACTTCAAGTAAATCTAACGCGTCGATCAGTGTTGGTCCCGTGTACCATGGCATTTTATCGCTTTTCTTGATCAGGTTGTCGCCTGTCCATCCTGAAACGGGGATAAAGTTGACTTTTTCAACTTTAAAGCCTACCATTTTGAGCATTCGTGAAACTTCGTTTTTGATTTCTTCGTACCGTTCTTTGCTCCAGTTGACTGATATGTCATCCATCTTGTTAACTGCAACGACTACTTGCCTGACGCCTAGAGTAAAAGCTAAGAACGCGTGTTCACGTGTTTGTCCTCCTGGACCAATGCCTGCTTCGAACTCGCCTTTTTTGGCTGAGCAGAACAACACTGCAGCGTCAGCTTGGCTTGCGCCCGTAATCATGTTTTTGACGAAGTCTCGGTGTCCTGGCGCATCAATGACTGTGAAGAAGAATTTTTTGGTTTCAAATTTTAGGAATCTAAGGTCTATGGTGACGCCTCGTTCACGCTCTTCTTTGAGGTTGTCGAGAATCCACGCAAATTTGAATGTGCCCTTGCCCATTTTTTCAGCTTCTTCTTCGTATTGTTTAATTGTTCTTTCATCCACTGCGCCTGCTAAGTACAATAGGTGCCCTGTGGTTGTTGATTTGCCGTGGTCAACGTGCCCCATGATTACGAGGTTTAAGTGTGGCTTCTCACTTTTGCTCATTTTTATTCCTTCCTTTTTCTGTTTTTCCTTTAGTTTTTAATGAAGTCGTATTCACAACTGTCCTTTCAATTATTTTAAGCTTATGTTGACTCGTTGCATTGAGTATTGAGCAAGTAGAAATAATATTAAACCTGATTTTGCGTGTATTTGGTTGAGCGGTATGCCAACTAATTTACCTCCTGAAGCTAAGGATAAATGGGCTGAGGTTGAAGCAGCCCGCCATCCGAAAGAGAAACTTCAGAAGATGCAGGAATTTCTCAGCTGTGTGCCTCAGCACAAGGGCACTTTAAAGTTGCGTGGACAAATTAAGAAAAAGATAGCTATTCTGCGTAGAGAGTTAGAAGAGAAAAAGCAGAAACGCTCCACGCGTAGCGGACCAAAATTCTTCATTGAAAAGGAAGGAGCCGCACAAGTGGCTTTGCTTGGTGTGACTAAAGTCGGTAAGAGTTGTTTATTGTCAGCGATAACTAATGCAAACGTAGGTGTTTCTGCAGCGCCTTACGCCACACGTGAACCTGTACCAGGCATCATGAATTTTCTGGATGTGCAGTTTCAGATCGTCGAGGCACCAGCGCTGATGGAGGGTTCAGCTGACGGGCGAGCATGGGGTTTACAGACTCTTGCGTTAGCGAGAAACGCAGATGGTTTGATATTAATGGTGGATTTGGCTTTTGACCCAATATCGCAATTGCAGCTTGTTCTAAACGAGCTTGAGAAGGCACGCGTTTTAGTCAGCAAACCTAAAGGGCGTGTTGACATCGAAAGGCAATATGCAGGAGCAAGCTTACGCATAATATTGGTGGGGCGTCTAGTTGACTGCACAATTCAGGAGGTTGAGAGTTTGCTTAGAAGTTACAGCATTAATGACGCATTTGTAAAAATTTCGGGAGAAGTTACATTGGATGATGTAGAGGATGCCATTTTTGAGAGCACTGCATATAAACCAGCAGTAATTGTAGCGAACAAGCTAGATCTACCTGGCGCAGATAAAAATTTGAAGATGCTTGAAACGTTTGTTAACGGAAAAATTCCGTTAATACCTGTTTCATGTGAGAAGAAAATTGGGTTAGAAAACCTTGGCCCTGAATTGTTTAAGGTTTTGAATATCATTCGTGTTTATACCAAAGAGCCAAGTACGAAAGAACCCTCTAAGAAACCTTTCACCCTGCGAAAAGGCGCAAACGTACTTGATTTGGCAAGGAGCATTCATAGCGATTTCGAGCGGAATTTTGCTTTTGCTAAAGTATGGTCTAAACGTTTAGCCTTTAGCCCGCAGAAAGTTGGCGCAAGCTTCATTTTAGATGATGGCGACATCGTAGAGATTCATGTACGTTAGCTGATTACCTTGATGCTTGCGCTACACGTTCTATTTCGTTGCGTTTTGCTACAGCATAACTCTTAATGTCGTTGCTTGCTGCGAGCACTAATTCATCAGCTAAGCATTCCTCAATTGATCGCGGCGAATTGATGGAGGCTGCACGCGCACCTTCGCAGATATGCCTTAAAGCTAGGTCGATGCGCCTTTGCGGCGCTACATCCACAGATAAGTGATACACTACACCACCATAGCTAATTCTCGTCGTGTCCTCACAAGGCGCCGAGTTTTCAACTGCTCTCACAAGCACTTCTATCGGATTTTTCCCTGTGCGCAAATTAATTATTTCGAAAGCTTGCTTAACAATGTTCGTAGTTTTAGCTTTTTTACCTGCATTTTTGCCCGGTCGCATAAGATTGTTAATCAAACGTTCTACAATATTCACGTTTGCCTTGCGAAAACGCTGATGCTCATGCCTACCCATACTATGCGGCGTTACCATCGGCCTCAAATTCAAATAGCGCTGTAACCCTAAATCGTTAACCTGAATATCTTTAAAACTCCATTTCTGGAATAGTTTTATTTCTGGCTGCTTAGCTTCGCTCATTCATGTCACCGCGCAGGTTTCTGTTTTCTCCCGTAGACTAGTTCGTTTAGCGACACGCCGTTAACCATTATCACTTTATACCTGACGCCTGGAATATCACCCATAGCGCCACCTCTTGTTCCGCCGATGCCCTCAATTGTAACTTCATCATGTTCATCAACCAGATTCAATGCGCCGTCACCAGGTAAGAAAGCTGTAATTACACGCCCGTTCTTGATTAACTGGGTGCGAACGCATTTACGTATAGCACTGTTTGGCTGCTTACTTTCCACACCTACCTTTTCGAGGACAATTCCACGAGCCATCGGCGCACCCTCCAACGGGTCAACCTTCTGATCAAGCATAAGCATACGGCGGTTGAAATAACGATCTGACCAGCGGAATTGCTTCCGCTTCTTTTCTAATTTCCTAGCGGCAAATTCGCCTCTTGGAGACTTGGAACCCATACTTCACGTTTCCTCTTTCGCACAGCATAAACAACAACACTAATATTTAAACAAAACGAACCCAACACAGTCTTTCCCAACCTACAAAAAACTTCAAAAAGCACCTAGCAACTTAAGCTAAACAAAAAAGGAAAAAATCAGCCACTCAACACCACACAAAGCTGTCCAAACCTCAGCCCACGCAAAAATACTAAAACCAGAAACAATGATACACCTGTTTATAATCGGGTATAAAGTTCACAAAACAAAAATTAAAAATATTAACGCAGTGAAGAAAATTTATGATAGCTCACACTTCTTGAGTAAACGTTGCCAACGTATATCCGTAGCGCTTTGAAACTCCTCCAACAGCTTCTTATTCTGTGGCGCAAACAAATGCTTAAATCGACCTTGAACCTGCAAATAATCAGTCACAGGCTTCTTCTTTTTCGGTGCTAAAGCAATAACTTTACTCGGCGTAGATAACTGGATCTGCCCGTTAATAGACTCCCACAAAGGAAAAACACATGTCTCTACAGCCAAACGCGAAAGCTCAATAGACTTATCGGCTTCACTTCGCCAACCCCTAGGACAAGGTGCAAAAACATGCAAAAACGCCGGACCATTAACCTCCAAGCCCCTCCGCACTTTAACAAGCAAATCACGCCAATAGAAAGGCGAAGCAGTAGCAACATAAGGAATGCCATGCGCCACCATAATATCAGCAATAGGCTTCTTATATTCCACTTTACCCGGTATAACTGAACCCGCTGGCGAAGTAGTAGTAGCAGCACCATAAGGAGTCCCACCGCTCCTCTGAATCCCCGTGTTCATATACGCCTCATTATCATAAAGCACAAAAAGAAAATCATGCCCACGTTCAACAGCACCAGACAACGCTTGAAAACCGATATCATAGGTTCCACCATCACCAGCGATAGCGATAACATCGACATGCTCATACGGTAACCTGCCCTTCCGCTTCATAACCTTCAAAGCAGCCTCGATCCCAGCAGCGTTAGCGGCAGCAGTTTCAAAAGCAGTGTGCAGCCAAGGCGCAGCCCAAGAAGTATATGGGTAAATAGAAGAAACCACTTCCATGCACCCAGTAGCCTGCGTCACAATTGTAGGTCCACGTGTTGCCTTCATTATCAAACGCATCACAGTAGCTGGAACACACCCAGCACATGCCCTATGCCCCGACAAGAACAAATCAGGCTTTTCTGCAATGTCCTTCGCAGTGAACTTCCATTCCTCAACCATCTCTACCATCAGCCTCTCCTACTCCCTTAACCCTAAATAATTAACCAATTGCTCAACCTTCTGATTTTTAACTATCCGTTGCAAATCAGCATAGACATTTCGCAATTCAGCTGGTTTAACATCTCTTCCGCCCAACCCATAAATGTAATTCACAACAAATGGATGCACAGTTGCATCATAAAGTGCATGTCGCACTTCATGGAAAACTGCACCACCATTTCCGCCGAAACTTAAGCTTTTATCCATAACCGCCACAGCCTTAACACCACCTAAAGCTTGCTTAATTTCATCCACAGGCAAAGGTCTGAATACACGCAGCCTAAGAAGCCCTGCTTTAACTCCATCACGTCTAAGCTCGTCAACAACCGCTTTCATAGTTCCAGCTGTTGAACCCAAGCAAACAGTGGCAATTTCAGCATCGTTAAGCCGATAAGGCTCGATTAAGCCATTTCCATAACTTCTTCCACTTAACTCAGCGTACTCATCATGGACCTGCTGAATCACGGCGAAAGCGTTATTCATTGCCTCTTCCTGCTGACGCTTAAACTCAAAGTAATAATCAGGAAAAGCTATAGGACCCATGGTCATAGGATTTGCTGGATCAAGCTTGAAAGGTACATTTCTTCCCTCATGTGTTAGAACCAAAGGTAATTCACGAGTCCCAACAAACTTTTTAACAGCACTATCAGGGAGCACCCGCACATCTTCCAACGAGTGACTTAAAGTGAAACCGTCTAAACCTACCATAACAGGCAAAAGCACATGAGCATCCTCAGCAATACGAAAAGCCTGAATAATCGAGTCATAAGCCTCCTGAACGTTCTCAACATACAACTGTATCCAACCACTATCTCGCTGTGCCATCATATCTGACTGGTCACCATGAATATTCAGCGGAGCAGATAAGGCACGATTGGCAATAGCCATTACAACAGGCGCACGACAACCCGAAGCCACAAATAACATCTCGTGCATCAACGCCAAACCAGCTGAAGCACTCGCAGTAAAAGTGCGTGCACCAGTCAAAGACGCAGCAAGACAAGCAGCCAAGGCACTATGCTCAGACTCGGTGCAAACAAATTCAGTTTGCACCTCACCATTAGCCACATACTCACTGAATTTCTCAACAATAATAGTTTGCGGCGTTATCGGATAAGCAGCCACAACATCTACATCCAACTGTCGAATAGCATAAGCAACTGCCTCATCACCATTTAACGCCGTTAACTCTTGCCTACATATACTCTTCATCTCACACATCACTCCCTTTCAAGTTTCATACTAATAGCTTTAGTTGGGCATTCATGAGCGCAAATTCCACAACCTTTACAGAAACGCAAATCAAACTCGATATCAGCCTTATCTCCAATCCAGTGCACTGCACCATCAGGACAGAAAATCACGCATAAAAGACAACGAGTACACTTCTCTGCATCTCTCACAGGCATATACGTCTTCCAATCCCCAGTAAAAAACTCGATACTCGACTTCGAACAGACACCGGCAGGCGCAATATCACGCCAACCTTTAGCTTTACCACTCACTCCATAACAGCCTCCTCATAAGCAGCTTTTATAACAGCAAAATTCTTCTCCGCCAAATCCGACCTAAACCTTGACTTTAATGTTCGCTCTAAACTCTCCAACCTAACTATGCCCGTAGCTTTAGCCACAGCCCCAAGCATCGCCGTATTCGTTATAGGCAAACCCAAAACCTTCAAAGCAATCTGCGTTGCAGGAACACACCAAACCCTTCCCATAGCCGTTTTAAGATTTTTTCTAACGCCCGCAGCGTCATCAGAGTTAATAACAAAAACGCCGTCATCATGCACGCCAGCAGCAACAGGAACAGCCTTCAACAACGTTGGATCCAAAACAACAACAACATCCGGCTCGTAAACCGCACAGTGAACCCGAATAACCTCGTTGCTTATCCGAGTAAACGCAGTCACTGGAGCACCCATTCGTTCAGGACCAAACTCTGGAAAAGACTGGATGTGTTTACCCTCGCAGAGAGCTGTTCGCGCTAGCAACTCGCTGGCTGTCCATGCGCCTTGACCTCCTCTACCATGCCACCTAAACTCTAATAGACCTTTCAATTAACGCGTAACTCCCAAACTCTAATTTCCACAAGTATTAACAATAATCCTTCATATACATTTTCCTACATAAATAATAAAAAAGTAATATGCGAAAGACGGCAACAACAAACTGGTTGTCCAAAATGCGTTTTTGGTGATTACTGGGTGCATAAGAAAATTAATATTCAAGTTTAAATCTCATAGCTGCTTTAGACACTAGACCTTAACCATTTGGCGTAGGTGGGGAGAAATGGGCAGAGCGGATGTTGTTTTGACTTGTGACAGAACGCTAATGAGCACTTATCACGGTAACGAATTCATAGGATTTGGAACTTGTGCGCCACCTAACTTTATTCCTGAGTGGGCTTACAGTTACCTTTTTTTTCCACCTATAAAAACACGTAAAGGCGTACCTTTCGCTGCGCCTTATGGCTTAAGAAAAATTGAAGCACAACTATTAAAAGAAGGCTTCAATGTTGCCATGGTCAGCCCAAATAACCTGCATAGGCATATAGATGCAAAGGTTATTGGCATTTATGCCATGGATCCATTTGGGTTAGGTCCAGCATCCACGACTCTTGCGGCTGTATTAAAGAATGAACCCTATTTGGCGAAATATTTTCGCGCCTTGCTTTGCAGTCCAGCGGTTAAGGAAGCAAAACGGCGTGGCGCAAAAATTATTGTTGGTGGTCCTGGCGCATGGCAGTTTCAGTATAGGCCAGATTTCGCTGAGAAGTACGGTGTTGACTGTATTGTCGATGGCGAAGCAGAGAAAGTTATTGGTAAAATCGTAAAAGCGGCATTAAACAATGAAGACTTGCCCAAGTATTTTGAAGTTGAAATCAAGGATACGCCGCGTTTGGAAGATATTCCCGATATTGTTGGACCATCAATTAATGGGTTAATAGAGATTGGACGTGGCTGCTGCAGAGGCTGCGAGTTTTGCAATGTCACTTTGAGACCATTACGGTGGTATCCTTACGAGAAGATATTGCGAGAAAATGCTGTCAACAACGCTGGTGGCGTAAACATGTGTTGTCTACATGCAGAGGATGTTATGCTTTATGGCTCAACAAGCACGATACCAGATGATTCAAAATTACTGCGCTTACACGAGTTGATTATGAAAAACTGCAGCAGCATAAGCTGGAGCCATTGTTCACTTGCGGCCGTAGCGGCTAAACCGAAACTTTTTTCACGAATTTCCGAAATAATCCGTGAAAAACAAGTGTGGTGGGGCGCTGAAATCGGTATTGAAACAGGTTCGCCTACACTTGCTAAGAAGATTATGCCTGCCAAAGCGCATCCGTTTAAAGCTGAGGATTGGCCTGAAGTTGTAAAAACGGGCATGGGTATTTTGCATGATAACATGATGATTCCTGCGTGTACATTGATTGTCGGTCTTCCTGAAGAGCGTGAGGAGGATGTGTTGAAGACGATGGAGCTAGTTGACGATCTTAGAGGTTGCAGAAGTTTAATTGTGCCATTGTTTTTTGTGCCGCTGGGGCGTTTGAGACGGGCGGATTGGTTTAGAGAGACGGCTTTAAGCGAGTTACATAAGGAGTTACTGTTTTTGTGCGCTGAGCATGATTTTTATTGGGTGGACGACATTATTAATTTGGCATTTGCTGGTAAATGGTATGTCCAGTTTCTAAGGGAATTTTACAGAACATTCGCACGGATCCTCATTAGTAAAACGCGAAGGGTTGAAGTTAACCTGCTGCAGTGAATGGTTAAGCTTAAATACTTTTGTGATTGTGGAAGTGCATAAATGTTTGGTGTGCCGCCGTAGCTCAGCCAGGTAGAGCGGCTGGCTGTTAACCAGTCGGTCAAAGGTTCAAGTCCTTTCGGCGGCGCCATAACCCGCGGCAAGTAAAAATATCATCACGTTTAGTTGCGATGCTACAAAAGCTGCCCAAAACCAATCAGTACATATTTGGCAACACTAATCTAAATGCTACACGCTGGACTTTTGACCAGCAAAAAACCGCCTTAGCTGAAAAACTGCAGAACCCAAGGCTCAAACAGATTCATTTCCACACGTTAAGGCATTTCAAGGCGACACAAGAATACGCGCGAACAAGAAGCCTCATCCACGTCAAAGAGCTACTGGGTCACAGAAACATAAACTCCACACTTGTCTATACGCATCTGGTTCCTTTCGACGATGACGCTGAAGGTTACTATCACGCGACAGCAAAGGATGACAAGGAAGCTGGAGAACTCATAGACCAAGGCTTCCAGTACGTATGCACGACCCCGCAGGGGATAATGATGTTCCGAAAGAGGAAGTGAACATTACGAGTAGGCGTGTTAGTAAAAAAGGCTGGTGTGTTGGCCGTAACCCGCCTTTTGTTTTTGTGGCATTCAGCTAAGCGGGCTACCCGCGCCTGTCAGGTAGATGCCTCATCGGCGTCTGTTTGCCCTTTCCACTTGCAGGACAGCCGTTTCAACGCTTCCCCAAAGCATAACTCGGCAACTTAACATACCTCATCTTCACGTGCTTTGAGGACGTTTCGTTTCTGCTCTGTTGCCAAGGCTCTCGCCTTGCTCCATTTAAGGAGCTGCAATTCTACATGTGGGCGGAGTTTCCTCAAGCCCGGCGGTTAAGCAAGGCTCGACAGCCACACACCAACTCACCAGCCCGCTGTAATACTGCTTTACCAAAAGCAATAAGAATTTCTAGTATCACTGAGCCAAAGCGGAGTTTTTCCTTTGCGGCTATATACTTTTCCTATTTATACCTGCTGTTTGTATTCACCCTATTTTGAATCTGAGCACAGTAACAAGCACCGTTGTACTTCTTAGTCATATTTGCATCAGGTATCTAAGCCGATGCTAACATGGTCGTCGTGTGACAGGGCAAGATACGGGTTGATCGGTAAATGATCTGGTGCTTGGTCTTTCAGAATACCGGAGATTGATGAGTACTGGTCGGCTATATATTAATTCACAGTGAACCTGCTAAAGGAGTTGTTCTTTGTATTTTGGAACTTTTAGGAACAGATAAGTGCCTGCGTCAGCGTTATTAGTTAGTATGCAAAAAAACGCTATCGTAATAACAGGTACACCATGCGTTGGAAAAACCACGCTTGCATGTTTATTAAGTGAAAAACTAAAGGCAGTCTACATTAACCTAACAGAATTTGCTGAGCAAGAGAATCTCATCGCAAGAGATGATAGAAAAAGGAAAACTAGGGTAATCAACGAAGCTGAAATGCGAAGAAAACTATGCAATATGCTGAATAAAGTAGAGAGTGACCGTGTGGTGGTTATCGATGGACACTACGCAGCTGCAGTTGTACCAAAAAGCCATGTAGCTCGCGTTTTTGTGCTTAGACGCAACCCTATAGAGCTCCGTGTCTTCATGGAAAAGAATGGCTTCACAGGCACTAAGCTATGGGAGAATTTGGCTTCTGAAATCTTGGATGTTTGTCTTGTTGAGGCGCTGCAATGGCAGGAAAAATCACGAGTATGTGAACTGGACATTACTGGAAAAAGTGTAGTGGAAGCCGTGGATGATGTGCTCGCAGTTTTAGAAAACCGCAAAAAATGCATTGTAGGCTGTGTAGATTGGTTGGGTATGCTCGAGACTAAAAGTTTACTGAGTGAGTACCTGCGACTTTAGGTTTTTCACCTTAAGCTTGCTATTATCTTCTGCTTAGTTAACAGCGTAATCTTTCGCCTATTTGAATAAGATTTGGCATGGTCACTAAATTTTTCTCCTATCATTATAGGATTTGATAATCCCACATCTTCTGACGCTGTGTCCAAATTAATGATGACATTCACACCTATGGTTCTGTTCCAGTCACGTATCCAAACACCCTGCTCACCGCGCCCCTTTTGAACTAACAAATCAAATCTGCGCGGTATTCCAGTCAAACCTTCCAGCACAGCATTTTCTTGCACTATCTTGTAGCCTTCCTTTTTAAAATATTTCATCGCAAGCTCAATCAGAAGTGATTTTTGCGTTAACCTATCCTCGCCGCTCATTCAACTCTCTTCCACGACTGTTTATTTACTTGTTCATGGAAAAGTCTTTCGGAAGAGCACGCCTATGGGTGAGATATCAATTATAGTCTGCAGTAGCTGCGGTGGTTTATTATCGGCCCCACGCGAACAGAAAACAAGAACTTGCCCCTACTGTGGTATGCGAATCAACGTACAAAAAGCAGTGCATGTGG
>JAWBOE010000016.1:0-33831 GCA_038826755.1 Bathyarchaeia archaeon
GTACTACAGCGCTTACGGCATTCAAGTCAGCCTCTGGGGAGACACAAAAGAAATCATCTACTGCGAATCACTCATCACCCTTGGAAATTCTACAGCAAAAAACGCCCAAGAAGAAAACCCAGCAACCTCAAAACCTAACGAAAATGCACACCCACAATCCTCCAGCCCCCCAGCAAACACTAAACCAACAGCTTCGACACCACCTTCAAGTGAAGGTACACCTGAAAACCAAAACAAAACAGAAGATAACACCGATAACTGGCTAGTCAACACATTCCTAACTGTTGGAATAGTCACGACATGCATTGCAATTTACATAGCAACATTGATGCTTAAAAGACGCAGAAGCAAATAACCCCCACCTTTTTTTAGCAGGTTGACACAGAGTAACCTATGCCAAATAAAGTAACCAAAAAGAAGGCTTACACAGTCAGGAATGAAACCGCACAAGCGATAACAGAAAAGATAGTAGCGTTTGGGCATGAAAACATGCAAGCCACTCACCCCACAACATTGATGATAACAAAGGATTTTGAACTTTCAAAGCAGGGTGACTGCATCATCGCCGTTGGCGCAGACAAGGCCTTAGCAGATCTAAGCCCAGAGTTTAAGGCAACTTTGCGTAAACCAAACGCAAAACTCACCATTCAAATTAAAGCAGGTGACATCTCAACGCAAATCCAAGCACAGGGCACACAACAATTGAGCTTAACTCACCCCACCGATGCAGTCATAAGAAAAAGCAGTTACATTTGCAACAGAACTTTAGCTGTTCACGCAGACAAAGCCGCAAATGACTTGCCCAGAGCACTTGTGGAAAAACTAAAAAATCCACAGCAACAAGTAGAAATCACGTTAACCGTACATTTTTAGAGGATTTTAGCATCTACAACCGCTTGCCACTCGTATGGCGCTGTTTCACGGACAGTTTTAGCGAAAAGAAACTGGTCTACTCTTCTGCCTGCCTTGCTGATGGCTTCTGAAAGACGAGTTTGCAGTTTTGCTATTGTATCAGGTTGACGAATAAAACAATAAAAATGCAGAATTGCACCAATAGGCTTTGCCGTTATGCAAGCTGCTTCGATGTAGTCTATGGCTTTTTCAGGCAAATTCATAATAACACGATCCGCAACACCTGAAAGCCTCTTTTTAACAACATCATCAGCATCGCCTAAAATGGGGAAGACTCGGTTTTCTACTCGGTTAAGCCTAACATTTTTTTGCAGCAAATCCACAGCATCAGGGTTTATGTCTACGGCATAAACTTTGACCGTTGGCACTTCTTTAGCGATAAGCACAGCAAAGGGACCGACACCTGCAAAAAGATCAACCACAATTTCGTTGTTTTGAACCAGTGAAGCCACCCTATGGTGTTCATTTGAGAGTCTAGGTGAAAAATACGCCTTGCTAAGGTCAACGTGATATTGGCAACCGTATTCCTTGTGGATAGTGAAAGTTTTGGGTTCTCCTGCGATAGGTATGAGCTCGCGGAGACGGTATATACCACTCACTGCACCAGCTTTCGCAAGTACAGTGCGAATATGCTTATGTGTTTTAATTATGGCGTCGCCGATTAAGCTAGAGTACAGGTTAAGTTCAGGTGGGAATTCTACTATGGCTATGTCGCCGATTACGTCTAATGCACGGGGCAACTTAGCAAGTAATTCCTGTGGGACTTTGTCTGCTAGAAAGTCTATGTGGGTCTTTTGCTTTTTTCTTTCAGTAAACATGGCGGTTGAGAGCTGCAGTTCTGGCGCTTGTGTTTTCAGGGTTAATAGTTCTGTTTCGAAGAGTTGACGCTTAATAGGTATTAAAACTGCATCTGCGCTTTTTTTGATTTCCAAGTCAGGGTTGTGTAAATCCAGCTTTTTAACGCTGGTTAACGTTTTTTCGACTTGTGTTTTTGGAACTTTAATGCAGAATGACTCCGTGGGCATAGCTCAGTTTTCCTTTTCTATTCTAAGCAGATTATGCTCTTTTTTTATTTTGAAGCGTACACCCAGCATTTTTTCTGTAAGCCACAAGTTAGCTTCAGTATGATCAGATACTTGCCGCGTCAAGAAGGCAGATTGACCTTGCGCCAATGCAATATAGGGAATAAGCATATCTGCCAAGTGAATATCCACAGTTGGTTTTGCAGCAAGTTCGCAGCAGAGTTTTTCTGCCGCTTCTCTTCCCACCGTTTCACTGGTCTTCCCAAGTTCGCCTATGGCATCAGCACCCAGAATTGCACCTGTATCGGTTTCAGCCCACAGAACAATTGAACTGCCCTTTTGGAGGGGATTCGACTGGTCGTTCACAACTTGTATATTTGCCTGGTAATTCTTTCCTGCGAGATATTCACTTGCACTTTTTGCTTGGCGCTCGGCAACTCTTCGCTCCGCGAGAAAGGTACCTGTGGAAATACCGTCTACACTTTTTAGAGAACCGAACTTTTCCAAACGGAGCGGTCGCAGTGCTAGTTGTGGCTTCACAGTCAATGTTACTTCTCCCATTCCTTTTGGGTAATATCCATACTTGTGGATTAATATTGACGCTTCCAGTCCCATTCTTTGCAGTAAAGTCAAAAGCACACAGCGCAGATAGTTGATTGTCGGTGAATGCTGTACGTCGGTTCCGCCTTTTGTCACATGTAACGTGACAGGTTCTTCAGCGAACACGCATATTGGCAACACCGTCATAAGCAGCATTGGAATGCTGCCAGCTGTGCCTATTTCCGCTTCAAATCGCCCACCGTGTATGCGACGCGGCTTGAACCAAAGTTCCCTTGAGTTAGGCACAGCACCACGAGTTTCAGCATCACACAGTTTAGCCGCTGTCAAAACCGCCTCTAAATGCTGCGGTTTTAAACCCGGCTGTGGACGATTTTGTCTAATGTTATATATGCGAAGCGGTTTACCTGTAATTGCAGCTAAAGCCACTGAAAGCCGCAGGATTGTACCGCTCCCGCTTTTTTGGCTACCATCTATTTCGAACATTACGTATTTATTCCTCCCATCTGTGACTCGTTTAAATGTGCTCAAATTGGCTCTACAAATAATTAATAAGTGCCTTACGTATTTTAGAATTTGAAGGAAAAGGATTACTTATGAACGGCGAAAAAGAGAAGTTAGACAAACTTGTGGAACGAATCGATGAACTTCTCGTGGTCTTAAACCGAGTTTCAGAAGATCTCCGCGCCGTTTCCCAATCAATACATGCTTTAGCTACTCCACAAGTTACTCAAACAGCAAAGCAGATGCCCACGTCAATTTCTACAGAAACCTCGGTGGCAAAGCCTGTTGATGCAGTTCGCGCGGCTTTTCCTGAAGAGTTAGAGCACATGCTGCTTTTCGAAGACAAAGGCGACTACATAATGATTAAGCCTAAACAATTTTTGGGATCAGAAAATTTTGCTAAAATTGCTTCTGCGGTACGTGGCATGGGTGGAGAATACATAAGTGCCGGGCGTGATTCACACTTCAGAGTTTACAAGAAGAACCCCTAAAACTTCAATTTTATACTCTAATTTCGAAGCCTTTAAATTCACCTGTGAACTCTTGCCAAGTTAACTCTACATTTGTTACTTTAGCGCCTGATGGGCCTATCCTACAAAAGTTTACAAGTGCCTTGACTGCTTTCTCTTCACCTTCAAAAACTGCTTCAACTCTGCCGTCAGGCAAATTACGCACCCAACCTGTAACAGAGTGGGCAACAGCCTGACGTTTAGTTGTAGACCTAAAGAAAACGCCCTGTACCTTGCCGCTTATTATTACGTGTACTCTGGCTTTCATGCTTTTCATGCCCTCTGCATTTGGCCATGCAGCATAAAACGTGGCTGTCGGCGTTTAAGAATTTTTCACTTTAACCCGTCTCTCTCCACTGTCCAGCAGAACCGTTGGCACCTAAATATTATAAGCACAGTTTAACAGCGGATACTTTGGTGAAAACACCGTGCTCAAGAATAGTTGCGGAAAACTAATGCTGTACACGTCTACATCTGCATTTCAAAGAAAACGTTTCCACTCGGTTAAATCAGCTACCGAAGAAACAGCTAAACGCTTAAAGCTAGGTTTTGAAGTGATCAAATTAGATAAAAATTTCTCACAAATTTTCGTGTATTACGAGAATGACGACGCAGAACCTATTCCAATTTACTGTGACGGAGGAAAAACAAACAATGTACACGAAATCAGGGAAGCCTTGAAAAACATGATTTTCGTATTGTCTTTCCACCCAGCGCATACAGCACTGCGGCACATGCGGAAGAGACTCATGGAATCTTCTTAAATGTTATACTTTGGTTCTCCAGAATTACTTCATAGACTTGGTTCACGTCGAAATCTATACCTAGGCTGTCGTATTCCTGCTCCGTAAGAAAGAGAAGGATCTTAGGAAGAGCAAACTGAGTTCGCGCCTGAAAAATAGGCATTTGCTGCTGCAACGCTTGAAGAACCTCCTGCGCCATCTTTGCCTCTTCGCTTTGTGGTCGTACAACAAAAGGCGAAGCAGCCCGTTCTTCGACTAGCTCTATTCTTTTCCCAAGGTTTCCATCTAAATCTCGGCTTGATTCAATTTTGTTAACCCTAACTCTGAACATGCCTATCCACGCTTGCAAGAGAATAGCTAATTCACAGATTTAACCTATACTGTGCCACTAGCAGCTCATAATGCCTATGTTATTAATTGCTTTGTAGTTTCAAGGTTTAGGTATCTTGGTCTGAACCCTCGGAGTGCCCCAAATGTCATGCGAACAACCTCTGTGGGTTTTGGGTTTTTCACTTCTATGAAATTTCTGAATCTTATGAAAGTCATTTTTCCTCTACCACCAGCAAACTTGGCGTATTCATCAAACGATTCAAAACAGGTTTCTGCACCGCATTTCTGCCATAGTTCGTTACTATTGCCCACGAGTCGCTCAACAAAATCGGCCACACCGCAGATTTGCATTATTGGTTTTTTCACGTAGAACAAAAGTTTTTCAGCTTTACTTGGACCAACCAAATTTTTCCTCACAAAAACATGTGTAGTCCCATTAGCAGTTTTATTGCGCATACAAAGCCTATCCCAGTATTTTTCATCCATAATAAGTACAAAGCCGTAATGTGAATCTTCCATGATACCGCCTTCTCCCCTACTTTACGTTAGATTAATTTTGGAAATAACTTTTTTGGCAGTTACCAAAACACATTTGCCAACGAATTCAATAAATTGTATGAAAATTAAATATGATAACAGAGCTAAAGCTATAACACAAAATTTTATATCCCCAATCGAGGCGAGACAATGTCTGAGAAAGTCAGTTTCGGCGTATTTCTACCCTTTCACGCTTTCCAAAACTACCGTGGCAAAACAATGTTCAACAGTATCCGTGATGTGACCTTGGAATGTGAAAGCTTAGGGTATCATTCTATATGGCTAGATGACCATTTAATGTACAAAAATTCACAGATACTCGAATGTTGGACCACTCTAGCAGCACTCTCAACAGTCACTAGCCGCATAAGACTCGGCACGATGGTTACATGCGTCTCGTTTAGAAAGCCCGCGTTACTAGCCAAAATGGCTGCCACATTGGATGTTATTTCTGGCGGTAGACTCGAATTTGGAATAGGATCAGGCATACAAGAAGAAGAACATTTAGCTTACGGTTTCCCCTTCCCCCCAGCATCAACTCGAATAGCACATCTAAACGAGGCATTAGACGTTATCAAGAAACTGTGGACAGAAGACAAAGCTGATTATGCAGGAAACCACGAACACATAAACGGCGCCATATGCGAACCGAAACCTTTACAGAAACCACATCCACCAATAACAATAGGCGGCGGCGGAGAAAAATTGACAATGAAAGTCGCAGCGCGGCATGCCGACAGATTCGACTGGGGCTACGTGCCATCGCTAGACCGTTATAAGCATAAACTGGAAATCCTCAAACGCCAATGCGCCGAGATAGGCAGAGACTTTCAAGAAATAGAAAAATCATGTTGGCCAGGCGGACAAGTAGTCATAGCACAAGATAGAGGGGAACTGGAAGCCAAAATTGCACGCGAAAAACCAAGAAGCATCTCCAGAGAAGAGTTTGAAAAAACCAGCCTCATAGGCACTCCACATGAATGTGTAAGTAAACTGCAACCTTACATTGATTTAGGCGTAACACATTTTATGCTTTTTTTCGGAGACTTGCCAAGTTTAAACAGTCTGCGACTATTTGCAGAGACAATCGTTAAAAAATACATTTAGCCAAACCGATACAACACGTGTAAAACCTGTATCCTTCATTAGCCACGTAAGATAAGAGAAATTTAAAATAACTGTTCGTATGTTATGTAGGAAACACACTTGAAAGAGCTGAAACAACATGAGTGAAGAAGGAGACACATTCTGGATATCATTAGCCGAAAAATTCTTCGGTTTACTTGCCGTAATAATTGGAGTATTGTTTCTCTATTTCACAGCCACAAGCGGCGACGCCTTAGGAGGGTTCACGGCACTATTCGTAGTTTTAAGTGTTGTATTTCTCGCTGTCGGCGCATTTTTGCTTCTAGTTAGACCGCCAGAGTAACATTTTACTCTCGTCTTTCAACCATTATCCTACAGTTTGTAACCAAAGCGGCGATTACACCTAAGGCTGCGAGCCACGGCGCTAAAACTGCACCGATTACGCCCACTGTAGCTGGAATTTCGAGAAGAACCTTGCCTGCCTCGTCTTTCACGATTATTCTAGTCACGTTGCCTTCGTGAAGTAGCTCCTTAACACGGTCAAGGAGATTGCTAGCTGAAACACTGAACTCTTCCCTGGTAAACTTGACTGCTGCAGCACCGCAAACAGCACAAAACTTATCCTAGTCCTTTAACGATGCGCCACACTTAACGCAATATGGCAAAAGAATCATTTCACTCCTTAATAATCGAAGCGAAACGTTCCTTTAAAAGTCTTCTCGACTCAAAGATGAGGGTTTATTAACCAAAACTTACTATCCCTATCTACAGTTGCAGTTGCTAATCATAAAAGAGATGCCTATCAATGCCCATTCGTCAACCTATTGTTTGCGTACTCGGTCATGTTGACACTGGGAAGACGTTATTGTTGGATAAAATCCGCAAAACTAGTGTCCAAGCGCGCGAAGCAGGCGGGATGACACAGCATATAGGCGCAAGTTTCTTCCCTGTTGAAACCATCAAGCAACTTGTCGGTCCATTGTTATCCACAATAAAGGGCAATATTGAGATTCCAGGCTTGCTTATTGTGGACACACCTGGACATGAAGCGTTTACTAACTTGAGACGAAGAGGCGGAAGCGTAGCTGATATCGCCATTCTCGTCATTGACGTGCTGCGAGGTTTTGAGGCGCAGACATTTGAATGTATAGACATACTTAAAGCGCGCAAAACACCTTTCATCGTCGCAGTAAATAAGATTGATCGAGTCCCTGGTTGGAAGTCTCAGCCTGACGCACCTTTTCTGAAGGCTTACGCTGCACAGGAAGCTTACGTTAAAGAAGATGTGGATAACAGGCTTTATGGCATTATGGGTGCTTTTTCGAGGTTAGGCTTTAGGACTGATCGTTTTGACCGTATAAAAGATTTTACTTCAACAGTTGCCTTAGTGCCTACGAGTGCAAAAACAGGTGAAGGCATAACTGAGCTAATAATGGTGCTTGTTGGTTTGACGCAGCAGTACCTGCGAAGGCGGTTGCAGACTACTGAAGGTGCAGCGAAGGGCTCGGTTCTCGAAGTGAAAGAGGAACCTGGTTTAGGATTAACTTTGAACACAATAATTTATGATGGCACATTGCAGAAGGATGATTTGATCGTTGTTGGCGGCAAAGAAAAACCCATAGTGACACGTATAAGGGCGATTTTAGTTCCTAAACCTTTAGATGAGATTAGGGATCCACGTGATAAGTTTGCTTCGGTTGACGCAGTTTATGCTGCGGCAGGTGTAAAGATTGTTGCACCTGGATTGGAAGGTGCACTTGCAGGCGCGCCGTTGTACGCTGTTCCACAGGGCGAAGGCGTGGAAAAATATGCAGCACTTGTAACCGAGGAAATTGGTCGGATTCGTATAGCCACAGAAATTGAAGGCGTAATAGTGAAAGCGGATACGCTGGGTTCTTTGGAAGCTATTGCCGAGATACTGAAAAAGAACAATGTACAGATCAGGATCGCGGATGTAGGCGATGTTTCTAAACGCGACGTGATAGAGGCTGTGGTGGTTAAAGCGCGTGAGCCGCTTTACGGCGTTATCTTAGCGTTTGGAGTAAGAACGTTGCCGGACGCTGAAGAAGAGGCAGCAAGAAACGACGTGCCCATATTTAGGGAGCCGATAATATATAACTTAATTGACAGTTACTTAGAGTGGCTTAAATCCAAACGAGAAGCAAAACTTCAGCAGGAGTACGAAAAACTTGTCAAGCCGTGCAAGATACGCGTGTTAGAAGGCTACATCTTCCGAAGGGCTAAACCAGCAATTTTCGGCATTGAAATCCTCGGTGGGCAACTTAAACCGCGAGTTGCTTTAATGCGAGCTGAAGACGGCGAGGATGTCGGTGAGGTGCAACAAATTCAAGACAGGGGTAAGGCCCTTTCTGAAGCTAAACAGGGAATGCAAGTGGCAGTGTCCATGGACAAGCCGATAGTGGGCAAGCACATTTTTGAGAAAGACATTCTCTATGCGAAAATATCTGAAGCGGATGCAAAAGCGTTATTGACTACATATTTGGACAGGCTTACTGCAGAGGAGCAGGAAGTATTAAAAGAGTATGTTAATCTCATGCGGAAGAAGACACCCTTCTGGGCTGCATAACCACCACGCAAGAAGAGCATTTAATGTAATGTGCAGCGTTTCTGGATGTGTTTGCAATTTCTGAACAAAATTAACTTGAAATCAGGTGAACGTTACCTATTTTAATGTTTTTTAGGTATTTTTCTGCAGCGTCGTAGCATTCCATGACTTGTTTCTGGTTCGTTGCTGGTAAATCAGTCATCATGTGGCATGGATAAAAAGCTAACAGAGTATAGGGAATTTCAGGATCTATTTCGCTTATGAATCTGGCGAGGTTTTCCACTTCTTCTGCGTCCACATAGCCTGGAACGAGCAACGTGCTAGCTGAGGGTACAGGCAGTTCGCGGCGTTTGCTGTAAAATTTTTCGCCTATCGCCTTGAAGTTCTTTAACGTGAGAGTATTCGAAACGCCGCACAACGCGATATGCAGAGTTTCATTCCAAGATTTAAGGTCAAATTTTATGTTTCCTCCGCTTTCCAGTGAATATTCAGCGGCTTTCTCCGCCAGCTTTAGGTTCATGTAGCCGTTTGTTTCCCAGCAGACGCGCAGGATACGGTTTTTTGCTTGCGCTTTTTCCAGTGCTATGCGGCTTACCTCAAGCGAGTGGGGCATCTGCGGAGAAGGGTCGCCTCCAAAATAGCAAATGCAAGAGACATGCCTGTCAATTTTGTCCGCCAAATCTGCGGCACTCATGCAGGGCGCATGTTTAATGGACAAATTGCGGTAGTGCCAGTTCTGGCAGAAGAGGCAGTTGTAACTGCAGGCGCCATAGAAAACTGCTAAATTAGCGCATCCATACTCGGCCTGTGGATCATAAGCATATTTTGGGTAACCATTTCCAGTATAACCAGGACAGAACCGCCACCTGACGCAGTTAGTTGGCAAACTATCATAATACCATTCTAAAACACCCTTCTCAGGCGTGCCTCCAAAACGCACCAAATGTCCGTTAACGTTCCAGACAAGCCCGCAGAAACCAGCACTGCCCAAACTAATGATGCAGTTGTTGGCACAAACACCCCGATATTCCGCCAGCAGCTTTTGGTGGTTTAGATGGTAAACCAAAGGTAGCACGACTGCGAGCGTGCGCTTGCCGTGCAACTCTAATAGCTTCCTTAGGCGCGGTTCTTATACAATTTAAAAAAACGCCTATGCCGGCGGATATTCTAGCAGTTCTTTTCCCGCAAACTTGGCATTGCCCCATTAGGGCTTAGCCGCCGCCTACAGGAGGCAGTATTGCTAGAACGTCACCATCTTTTAATTCGGCTTGAAGTCTGCTGGCAGACGCAATGTTTTGTCCGTTGATGAGGAACTGGAGGAATTCTCTAACAGTGCCAGTTGTCTTATCGTAAACATACTCTCTGAAGTATTCGCCATAACGTTGAACTAATACGTCTAGAACTGTATTCACAGTGACGTGGCTCCCATCGGGAAACGAGAGTGACTCTTCCTTTTTTCCAACGATTTCCCTTAACCTTGTAAAAAAACGAACTGAAATCTGCAATGCTTGTACACCATGTTATTAACAAAACGTAGCAAAATTAAACTTTTACGCGCTATAAGACCAAATATATGTCCATTGGATGTGGAAACAGCATCCTTGCAACAATGGCCTTTCTTTCTGAAAAAGGTATAAGATTCTAAAACAGCAGAAACATAACTAAGCACAATGTTTCGGTATTAAAATTGCAACATTAACTTCGAAAGGTAAAAGTTTATATTTTCCTGCGGATTTCTGCATAAATCCGACTGTAAGAAATTCTATCGAAAAAGTGAGGGATAAAACATGGCATATTTAACTACAACAGGTTCAGGGCAACCAGTCTTAATCTTAAAAGAGGGAACAACACGCAACAGAGGCAAAGAAGCCCAACGCAATAACATTATGGCGGCACGCGTAATCGGCGAAGTCCTAAAGACAACGCTGGGACCACGCGGAATGGACAAAATGCTAATAGACTCACTGGGCGACATCACTATAACCAATGACGGCGCGGCTATCCTCAAAGAGATAGAGGTGGAACATCCAGCAGCAAAAATGATGGTAGAAATCGCCAAAACACAAGATGACATGGTTGGTGACGGAACCACAACAACAGTAGTCCTCGCAAGCGAACTACTCAAAAAAGCAGAAGAACTACTCGACCAGAACATTCACCCAACAATACTTGTGAGCGGCTACCGCAAGGCAGCACAAAAGGCCATTGAAACATTGAGTAAAATCGCTACTCCCGTAGACATTGAAGATCGCAAAACAATGATGAAAATTGCTTTAACTTCGATGAGCAGCAAAGCCGTGGGCACAGCAAGAGAACACTTGGCAGAAATTGCCATAGACGCTGTGAAACTAATTGCTGAACAGCGCGGAGACAAAAAACTAGCAGACATCGACAACATCCAGCTTATAAAGAAAACAGGTAAAAGTCTTCTGGAAACACAGCTTGTGAAAGGTATAATCGTAGACAAAGAAATCGTTCATTCAGGCATGCCTAAAAAGAAGGAAAACGCGAAAATCGCACTAATAGATGCAGCGCTAGAAATTGAAAAAACAGAAATTAGCGCCGAGATACGTATCCGCGACCCAACACAAATGAAAGCATTCTTGGACCAAGAAACCACCATGATGAAGGAGATGGTGGATAAAATCAAAGCGTCAGGCGCCAACGTAGTTTTCTGCCAGAAAGGCATCGACGACATGGTACAACACTTCCTCGCAAAGGAAGGCATAATCGCAGCACGCCGAGTTAAAGAATCCGACATGGAAAAACTGTCAAGAGCCACAGGCGGACGCATAGTATCAAACCTCGACGATTTGAAACCCACAGATCTTGGTAGTGCTGGTCTAGTTGAAGAACGCAAAATCGGCGAAGACAAAATGATATTTGTAGAAAAATGCAAAGACCCCCACAGCGTAGCTATACTCATACGTGCAGGACTAGAACGCATGGTTGATGAAGCTGAGAGAGCATTAACAGATGCCTTGTCAGTAGTGTCAGATGTTGTGGAAAACAGCAAAATAGTTCCAGGCGGAGGCGCAACCGAAATCGAAGTTGCCAAAGAACTACGCAACTTCGCAACCAAAGTCGGCGGCAGAGAACAACTTGCCATAGAAGCCTTTGCAGACGCTGTTGAGGTGATACCAAAAACATTGGCGGAGAACGCAGGCTTAGAACCAATAGACGTGATAGTTGACTTACGCGCTGCACATGAAAAAGCAGACGGCAAAAACATGGGCATAAACGTGTTCACAGGCAAAGTCCAGAACAGTATCGAAAACGGCGTACTCGAACCGCTTGTTGTTAAGGAGCAAGCACTAAAGTCTGCTGCTGAATCAGCATCAATGATACTGCGCATAGACGACGTAATAGCTGCAACAAAGCCCAAAGAAGGGCCAGGCGGAAAAACACCGCCAGCTGGACCTGAAGGCGAAGAATAAAACACCCTAAATTTTTCTTTTTATTATTCTCTGAGTTTAAGCATAAACAATTACTTTTGCAGTTTTAAGCGCCTACAACGTAAAACGGTAGAAAATAGCTTTTGAAATTTAGCTTCACAAACAAGACTTAACTAGTTTTGAAATCGTTATTTTTATTAAACTAAAGCTTCTAAGGGTAGACAGCGTTCGGCGCTCATGCTCCGGTAGTATAGTCCGGTCAAACCTTACTAAGGGACCATGTATAACGGCCTCTCGAGCCGTGGACCCGGGTTCAAATCCCGGCCGGAGCACCATTTTCAACAAGCCAAAGACGTAGGATGACTAGATACTTCTAAACATGGCTCCAAGGTTAGCCTTACCAAAATAGTAGATGTCAACACGCGTTGAATTGTTTTAGCACAATTACCTAGGCGTTCCGTAACATAGACTCGCAAAGCAAACCCGGTTAACGATGACACAATAGAGAGGCGCAACAAAAAAAGAGAAGTAGCACGCCGCATCTGGATAAAAAGCCACAAACGAAAACAAAACCATCAAAACCTGATTCCACCTCACTCAACACCACCCACATCTAGATAACGCCACACAAAAGCCAATTTAACAATATTCATAAACAAAAGTGCCATAAACTTGCAACCTAAACGAACAAAAAACATTTTTAATATAATAATGGGGGTGTAGACTGCACCACACAATAACCCATAGAATTGGATGCTGCTTTTTCGGAAGTCCTTAAAAGCTCATGCATTCAACAATTCACTAGGTAACGAATTTGCCTCACGAATTCATACTGTTCTCCCGTTTAGGCAGAACCGACTCTGCCTTTAGCAATTTGCATGACGCTGGAAGACTAGACATAGTACACGAATGCATCGTTGCAAGCCTTTTTCTTTCACATGGCTTACGCAGAGACGTAACATTTCACGCTATCTTAAACGGTCCGCCAAATCCACCGCTACACATACAGATAGACGGCAAAACACTACATGACATACGCACAGACGTTGATTCTTGGCAGAACATTCTTAAAAAAGTCATAGCAGGCAAAACCCACCCAGGAATAAACACAAGCAAAACAAGCTTCGAAACGCTCCTTAAAACCAAAGCTGAAAACCATAAAATTTATGTCCTTGAAGAACACGGCAAAAACGTAGCTGAAACGAAACTAGCCGACAACGCCGTTTTCGTTTTAGGCGATCATGTTGGATTACCTAAAAAAACGGAGCTGTTCGCCTTAAGATACGCAGAAAAAATTAGCCTTGGAAAAAAACCGTACCTAGCCGCATCATGCATAACCATAATCAATTACTTACTGGATCAAAAAACTAAACTCTACTCTTAAAGTGCTCCCAACCACGCCTCTCAACCAAACGCTTCTCACCATTAACAACCAAAATAACCTGCCGGTTCCGCGTAACCCTGCCAATAGGCAAGAGACAGCCACCAACAGCTTTAACAGCTTTCTCAGCAACAGCCCACAGCTTGGGCTTTACCGTAACAACCAACTCATACTCTTCCCCACCATAGAGCGCCAACTCCAAAGCATCAAGCCTATTAAACTCGGCAAACCTCTTCACCTCATGCGCCACAGGCAAGCTATCAACCAAAAAACCAACTCGACTCATCTGAGCCAACTCATGCAAACTCCAAGCCAAACCATCACTCGAATCAATAGCAGCTGACACAGCGCCTGAAGCACTCAACGCTAAACCTTCCTTTAAACGCGCTTGAGGCATAAAAACTGCACCTACTAAAACCTCACGCTGCTCCTTCGAAACCGCACAGCCATCCAACAAAACCCGCAAACCAGCAGCAGACTTTCCAAAAAAGCCGGTAACCCCCACAACATCGCCCACCCTCGCGCCACTACGCAACATCAAAGCGTCCTTATCAGCAACGCCGAAAAGCGAAACAGAAATAATCAAATCCGAAGCCTCACCTGTATCACCACCAATAATATAAACCCCATACTGCCTTGCACCAGCATTCAAACCACGAGCAACCTCCTCTACATCCCTTTGCAACATATGCCGCGGCAACCCCAAAGCTACAAGCGCCACCTTTGGAACAACACCCTTAGCCGCAAAATCACTAACCGCCATCACAACCGCTTTACGAGCCGCTTGCCAAAGACTCATACCCGTAGGAACGTCAGTCTTACCTACCAGCATATCTGTCTTCAAAACAGCGATACGCCCATCATCAAGCACAACACCACACACATCATCATTACGCGATAAAGGAGAAGCAGGCATAACATCAAAACGTTTCCTTAATACCTCTATAACTTCACGCTCCCCCAAGTGCCCAACAGTTCCACCAACACGCTTCAAACCCTTCACATCACCCAAAACACACAACCAACCAAAAATATAAGTAACAACCACCCTTTTAAAAGTGATGACACAAACAAAAACAACAACCAACACAAATCTAAGCATAGTGAAAGTTTTTATTCCATCCCGCACAAGTGCATAAACCATGCCTCGATAGCTCAGCCAGGTAGAGCGGCTGCCTCGTAAGCAGCAGGCCGCGGGATCAAGGCCCGCTCGAGGCTTTTTTTATTTTATGAGAAAACTAATTTCGCCTTTTGAAAAAGTTATTCTTCGGGCAACTGCGTTTCTTCTTCATCAGATTTGCTAGGCTCTTTGGCTGCAAGCTTGTATTTACGTGCTTCTGTATCCACAATCTCGTTTTCGAAAAGTTTACGGAGTGATTTGAAAACTTTTTTCGGAGATTCCCCTGTTTTTTCACTAATTTCCTTAAGGGTTAATTCTCCTGAATCTTTCAGTGCGGCGATAACTTTTTCATCTGTTTTGCTCAGCTTTACCATATGATCACCTTTTTTGGAGTTAATTCTATGTCTTTTTGGACCTTTTCAATTTTGCGGTAAGCCACAAACTTTTCAGCAGTACATTAGGTGGGAAAATAGTTTAAAGCAATGTTTTGTATTTTAGTTTAGATAAGCCTTAATTAAGGGCTATGTCTTTTCTCTGTTCAAATAGAAGGGAATAACAAATGAGCGGTGAACTCTCAAAATTACCACCCCAAGTTCAAGAACGCTTACTTAGGCTTCAACAATTACAGCAAACGTTACAGTCAGTTCTCACTCAAAGACAGCAGGTAGACATGGAACAAACTGAAGTTGAACAGGCACTAGCGGAATTACAAAAAACAGCTGACGACGCTGTTATTTACAAAGGGATTGGTTCATTGTTGGTTAGGACAGAAAAGGCTAAGGTAACAGCAGAACTCGTAGAACGAAAAGAACTCTTAACCACACGAAGCACCGTGTTATCAAAGCAGGAAGAGAGGTTACGTAGCCAGTTAAAAGAGGTTCAAGCAAAACTTCAAGAAGACCTTAACCAGATGACAGCTGCTGCACCATAGGTTCGGAAAGGTGAAACTCGTGGAAGACATAGGCTTACCCGAGTTAACCACCGAACAAATTGAAGAATTATGCGCTATAGCAGAAAACGCAGCTAGAAAATACATTCTCGCACAAGTTCCCTCCAAGATGGTAGAACGCCTGAACATCAGCATCGAGGCTCTTGGATTGAAACCACTGAATCTCACGATCGAAATAGATCTTGCATTGTCGCCGCAAGTAAAAAATGTAGATCCAAATCGTCTTGTAAACGATGCGGCTAAAGAAGCATTAAAAGTTAGTGAAAAATATCTGAGAAAACAAACATGACATTTACAGAAGTCCTTAAAATAATAGACGATACACACGCCAATCTAGTTCTACTATTGTGCCACCATAACTCTGATCCAGATGCAATATGCTCAGCATATGCTCTTCAAAGCCTACTTAAAAAATATAGACCTAAAGTGAACACAGAAATTGGCGCAGCGCAAGGTATAAGCAGACTTTCAAAACACATCCTGAATTATGTTCCGATGACCATCAACACAAAACCAAATATCGAAAAAGCGCAAGTTACAATTCTCTTAGACACCAACACGATCCAACAACTGGGTGGACTCTCTAATGAGATACTAAAAGTTACGACGCCAATTATAGTGATTGACCACCATGCAGCACACCCGGAAACACAGCGCATTGCAAAACTCTGCTTAACAAACGAGGAAGCTGCATCCACTTGCGAGATAATCTACGACTTCTATAAACAGATGAACACGAAACCAGAATTGGAAACGGCGAAGGCAGTATTCTTAGGTATAGCCTTTGATACAAGGCATTTTGTTATGGCAAATTCTTCAACATTTAAAACAATAGCAGAACTCTGCGATGCAGGCGTAAACGCACGTGAAGCAGTAGAATTGCTTTCTTTGCCTATGGATTTTTCAGAACGAGTTGCAAGAATGAAAGCGTGTCGAAGAGCTAAACTATTAAAAATAGGTGAATGGATAATTGCTCTTTCGCATGTAAGTGCCTATCAAGCCTCCGCAGCAAGAGCATTAGTTGACCTAGGTGTACACATTGCAGCTGTGGCGGGGCAGAGAAACGACACCATAGAGATAAGTTTGCGGTGCACGCGGGAGTTTAACCAGAAAACTGGAATTCACTTAGGAAAAGATATAGCAAAGCCCTTAGGCGAGTTCTTACAAGGCATGGGAGGGGGGCATGCAACTGCAGCTGGAGTCAATGGTATAGGTGATGTAGAGGCAGGCTTGAAGCGTTGTTTACGGTTGCTAAAGGAAAAACTACCTAATCAATAATGGGTAGTTACTCTTAAATGGAAAACCATACACCTAACATAGGCAGGCACACGAAACATGGCTATAATAGAAACGAAAAATCTCACATACACTTACCCAAACGCTAAAAGTCCATCAATCAGTGACGTTTCAGTCAAAGTGGAAAAGGGTGAATTTGTCCTTATTACCGGTCCAAGCGGATGTGGAAAAACAACCTTATGTAGATGCTTCAACGGGTTAATACCGCATTTCTACCAAGGCGAATTAAAAGGGGAAATCACAGTAGCCAACATCGACCCAACAAAGCATGCTACGTATGAGATGGCAAAACATGTTGGTCTAGTTTTTCAAAATCCTGAAAACCAGCTTTTCGCTTTATCCATCGAAAAAGATGTGGCTTTTGGGCTGGAGAATTTGGGATACTCTAGAGAAGAGATGCTGGAACGTGTGGATTGGGCGCTAAACCTCACGGGAATATATCACCTTCGAGAAAGATCGCCTCACGAGGTTTCAGGTGGGCAGCAACAACGCGCAGCTATAGCAGCCGTACTTGCCATGCAACCTGAAATAATCGTGTTAGATGAACCTACCTCCTTCCTTGACCCATTAAGCGCTGAGAAAATCTTCGAGGTAATCTATGATCTTAACAGGAGGCTTGGCATAACTATTGTGCTTGTCGAGCATAGATTGGATTTAACCGCAAAATATGCTAATCACATAATAGTAATGGATGAAGGTAAAGTCTGCTTTGACGGTGAACCTCGAAGCATCTTAAGCAGAGAAGAATCACGCCTCATAGGTATAGGTATCCCTAAGGCAACCTTGCTCTATAAGCTATTGCGAAAAGAAGGTATAGAACTGAACAATACTACGCCTTTGTCTTCGGAAGAGTTAGCTGCTCTTCTACTGGAGAGGTGGAAGTCGCCATGATTGAAGTTGAGCAGGTTAGTTTCGTTTATCCAAGCGGAGTGCAAGCCCTTCGAAACGTTTCTTTGACAGTAAATGACGGGGACTTTCTGGCTATTATGGGGCAGAATGGCGCTGGAAAGACAACGCTGGTAAAACACTTTAATGGGTTGTTGAAACCTACAGAAGGAGTAGTCCGTGTTGACGGCGTTGAAACCACTAAATCAAGCGTTGCGGCCATAGCAAGAAAAGTCGGATTCGTTTTTCAAAACCCTGACCACCAACTTTTCAGCGAAACAGTTGAGGATGAAATTGCTTTTGCACTCAAAAACTTCGGCTTTTCTGAGGACGCAATAGAAAAACGCGTTTTGTGGGCTCTGAATCTTCTTGGATTAACACAGTATAGGAAAACCTCTCCTTTTCTACTTAGCGGTGGCGAAAGGAAACGCGTAGCCCTAGCTTCTGTGCTAGCTTGGGATCCAGAAATCATAGTTTTAGACGAGCCCACAATAGGTCAAGATTACCAACAAAAGGAGAAACTACGCCAGTTTATTATTCAAATGCAAACTCAGCGGAAAACAATAGTCATAGTCACACATGACGTGGAATTTGTGGCTGAATGCAACCCACGGGTTGTGCTGATGAAGGATGGACAAATAGTGGCTGATGGCGAAGGAAGAGATATACTAACAAACCCTGAAGTCTTAAACGAGTCATCCATTGTTTTGCCACAAATAGCCCAGATCTTCCAGCGATTAACGTCACTTGGACTTCCGAGAGACATTATCGATACATATGAGGCAAAAGAAGTTTTGCTTAAAGCTTGGAGAAGACGAAAATGAGCGTTTTTGACGGGTTAAAATTCCGTAAAGCCTATTCACCAATTCACAATTTAGATCCACGCGTTAAGTTCATTTATGTCTGTGCCGTGTTCATAGTAGCAATACTTTTCAGTGAAATTTTGCCACTGATTGCGCTGTTTTTGATGCAGATTCCTTTCGTTCTGTTGGCAGGTGTGCAGAGAGAATGGTTGCGTTCTCTTCGTGGCGCCCTCTTTTTGGCTGCAATAATCTTTTTCACAAACTTTATTTTCTCGTTTGCCACCGCAGGCTACGTCATCCAAGCCACTAATATCGAATGGGCAGCTTCAATGACATTACGCTTTATAGTGCTTGTTGAATCATTCTCTGTTTTTTTCTTAACAACCTCGCCTGATAATCTTGGCTTAGCATTGGAGACGACGCGCGTGCCTTACGAATTTGCTTTTGCTTTCACAACAGCCGTGCGTTTTGTTCCTGTTTTGGCCGAAGAAGCAAAGACCATAATGGATGCCCAGAAAGCACGAGGCTTGGAATTGGAGAAAGGCAACTTCATGAAACGTATCCGAAACTACATCCCTGTACTAATTCCGCTCATAGTAAGCGCTATTCGCCGCAGCCTAGAACTAGCTGAGGCTATGGAGTCCCGCGCATGGGGCGCCACAAAAAAACGTACTAACCTATATGTGTTAAAGCTTCGTAACGGCGACTACGCACTGTTTGCATTAACCATCTGCATTTTAGCTATGTCAATTTATATTCGCTTCTGCGTCTACGTGCCGACCTTAACTCAGCTTCTGCAAAGCTGAATTTAAGAAACAGCCATGAAATATTAGTTGCGGCAGTATTAGGGGATTATTTGGAAGGCGCAGTTGCGTGAATTTCGCTAAGAATCGCCAATACATATAACTTATTAAGACTCACTATGCTTTATAGTTTTGAAGACGCGCTCATATACCCTAACAACGAGGAGGAAAATTTGGGCAAAAAACAAGACGCAAAAACAGCGGAAGTTCTTGAACAGCCACGAGAAGAGATCACAAAAAGCAGCGAAGCAAAGAAAACTACTGTTTTCCAAGAAGTTTATCCTCTACAGGAGCCATACGTTTACGCCGCAATAGTGAGAGACCAAGAAACCCAGAAGGTACGCTACGAAGTTATCGAACCCACGCTACAGCCGAATGAAACAAAAAATCTACAAGAAATAAAGAGTTTTTTAATGGATGAGTTAGAAGTGAGCTTGAAAGAAATAGAAAGCAAAGAAAAAGCCGAAGAGTACCTGAACAAAAAAATTCGTGAAATAGTGAAAAAATACAAGTTTAAAGTTCCTCCTGAAGCTGTTGATAAACTTGCCTACTTCATAATTAGAGATTTCTTGGGCTTCGGAAAAATCGACCCATTGATGAAGGATCATTTGATTGAAGATATATCTGCAGATGGCGTGAACGTTCCAATCTACGTGTGGCATCGTCTATACGAGTCACTGCCAACAAACATCGTGTTCACAGACGAAGCAGAATTGGATTCTTTTGTAATTCGCCTCGCATATCTTGCTGGAAAAAATATCTCAGTAGCGGCGCCTATACTTGACGCGTCGCTACCTGATGGAAGCCGCATACAACTAACCTACGGAAAAGAAATCACAAGAAGAGGGTCAACATTCACAATTAGACGTTTTAGAGCCGATCCATTAACAATTTCCGATTTAATTACCTTTAACACCATTTCTTCAGAGATGGCGGCATATCTATGGTATCTCATAGAAAATCGCGCCTCAGTGATGGTGGCTGGAGGGGTAGCCTGTGGGAAAACAACTATACTCAACTGTTTGTCCATGTTCATAAAACCTGAAATGAAAATCGTAAGCGTAGAAGACACGCAGGAAATTAATCTGCCTCATGAAAACTGGATACCATCAGTTGTCCGGTCAGGCTTCAAAGGTGATACCAAACAAAGCGGCACCATCACCCTTTTCGACCTTCTTCGCGCAGCCGTAAGGCAGAGACCAGACTACATCATCGTCGGCGAAGTCCGCGGTGAAGAAGCTTACACGCTATTTCAAGCCATGGCTACAGGACATTTAGGTATGTGTACCATTCACGCTGAATCCGCGGAGGCAGTAATAAATAGGCTGGAATCGGAACCCATGAACATACCACGACCATTAATAGCGATGACTAATGTTATCCTTGTAATGGAGCGAACTGAAATTAACGGCAAACCAGCACGCCGCGTGAAAGTGGCAACCGAAATAAAGGAATTTGATGCTAAAACCAGAGAAATACTCACAGAAGAAGTATTCCGTTGGAACCCCAAGTTTGACAAATTTACCTTCTCAGGTCACAGCACGTTTCTGGAAAAGCACATGCAGAAAATGGGTCTCACTGATGAGGACATAAAACGTGAACTGCAGTACCGAAAGGCGGTTCTAGAGTGGATGGTACAGCAAGGCATACGTAATCACGGCGACGTAGCCAAAGTCATTAGAGAGTACTACGCTAATCCCGCCCGCGTCTTCCAGAAGGCAAGAGTGGGGTTGAAATGAGCGATAAGGAACATGAAAAAGCAACTCTACAAGACGCAAAAACGAAAAAATCTGACAAAAGTCGGGAAAAATCCAAAAAAGACACAAAAAAGGGTCTTGAAAAGCCCTTAGCTATCGCTTACCGTGTGATTGGTAGCAAAATCACGCATTTTCTGCCCTTGTTTAGAGATTTAGATCGTGCACTGCAGCAATCAGGTTTAAAGGCTAATTTCAAAGCGTACGTAAGCCTTATGCTTGTCGCCTCATTCTTGATAGCCGTGCCTGTTGGCGTTGTCGCTTCCCTACTTTTATTTTTCATTTTCCACATATCTCTTACGAGTGTGCTCTTATTTGGTGTTGGTGCTGCCCTGTTCGCATGGGCATGTTCTGTCATCGGTTTCTACCTGTATCCTGTTTATCTCGCGGATAAGCACAGGAGAGAACTGGATGATGAATTACCCTTCACTACCGGATACATGTCTATCCTCGCAAGCGCAGGAGTTTCTCCAGAAAAGATTTTTCAGTCGCTTGCCAATATAAGCGTGCCTTTGGCTGCGTCCAGCGAAGCTAAAGAAACAATCAAATTCATTAACCTTTTTGGCTTAGATATTATTTCTGCTTTAGAAAAAGTTTCAAGCACAACTCCATCGAAGAAGTTGCAGGAAACTATCGAAGGAATGATCTCTACAATTCACACAGGCGGCAACTTGGGCGCTTATCTGCGTGAAAGATTCAAGACACATATGAAGCTGAAAAGGATGAGCCTCAAAAAGTATTCAGACAGCCTGTCAGTTCTTTCAGAAGTTTACGTGGCGCTGCTTTTGACTGGCCCATTGCTGCTGATCATAATGTTGTCGGTTATGTCGATGCTGGGCGGCGGCGCCATAGGTATATTCAGTTCCGATCTGCTGCTGAACCTTATGACCTACATAGGCATCCCTGTAATTGCAATAATATTTCTATTAATTTTGGATTCAACTACACCAAAATGGTAATTTATCATGCCAAAAATCGAGAAAAAAACTAAGAAAATCACAGTCGCAGTCTCGGTTGCAATAGCTTTCGCTATAGTTTTCAGTGGCTTTTTAAACGTTAACGGTTATTTCACCATCGGTATTGCCATAACATTGGATGATTACGTGTTCTTCGGTTTTCTCACTGCCATTACGCCTATTGCCATTCTGGATTATTTGGATTATCGCTGGCGCAAAGCGGTGAATGAGCGGTTGCCGGATCTTTTCCGAAACATAGTCCAAGCTCAGGAAGTAGGTATGACGCTGCCTAACGCTTTAGAGGCGGCGGCGAAACGTGATTATGGCCCGTTGTCTGCTGAGCTTAAGCGCATGACTGTGCAAATTTCTTGGGGTGCAACTTTTGAAGATGCACTTTTGGCGTTTGGGCGCCGCGTTGGTACCGTGCTAACGCAACGAACTGTGCCCATGATAATTGAAGCTAGCCGCGCCGGTGGACACGTAGAAAAAGTATTTGAGCCTATGGGCAAATTTATTCAGACAATTAACTTGATGGAGAAAGAGCGGCGTGCACAAACGCGACCTTATATTGCGATAATTTATGTGGCGTTGTTTGTGTTCTTGTTTACCATAGTGTTGCTGTTTAGAACGTTTTTCACGAACGGGGAAGGCGTGCCTTTGCTGTCGTCGCCGACTATGGCGCCTGCGGAGATGCAGCGAATTTTCATGCATTTGTCGCTGATTCAGGGCTTTTTCGGCGGTTTAGTAGCGGGAAAAATGGGTGAAGGCACAATCAGTGCTGGGCTGAAACATAGTTTGGTGATGATGTTGGCTAGTTTTGTGGCTTTGAAGTTCTTTCTGTGAGGCGATGTGAGACATGGTGCTTATGTCTATGCGGTTGTTGCGTGATAGGTGTGCTCTTACGCCGGTGCTTAGTAGCTTACTGCTTACGGTTATAGCTGTTGCGGCAATGGCGATTGCTACTTCTGCGACGTATCTGATAACGGCAAATCTTAAGGATAACATGAGCGAACGTGTAGCAGTTGAGGACGTATGGTTCATTGATGGAGCGGTTAAGGTTTATGTGCATAATGTGGGAAAAGTGTCTATCAGCGTTTCTAACGTTTACGTTAATCATGAACAAGTAGTGATTAATCCGCCTTTCCGTTTGGGACTTGGCAAGCACGGCTGGTTAAATCTTGAGTATAACTGGAGTTCTGGAGAAACTTACTATATTGATATTGTAACGAGTAGGGGAACCCATATTGCAGACTATTATGAAGCGCCTTAAACGTGACAAGCGAGGTATAAGCACAGTAATCGTCGTTATGCTAAGCCTTGTACTCGTCGTCATCATAGTGGGCAATGTGGTTCTCTGGAACTACCAGATGAACCAGTTCGACCTCGAAAGAATAAAGGAGGCTTCTTTGAAACTAACAAATGTTGCCAGTTCTGCGTTGGTTACGGCACAAAGCGAATACATGGTTAATGCTGGTGTACGCCTTAGCGGCTCATATATTGATACGCGAGAAGCTGGTTCCGGTTTTGAAGAGTTCAGAGAGGAAACCGCGTTAAGTAATAGTACTTTTAACCCCTCAGATGTCCTAAACAGCACAAATCAACTAATTTCTGGTACAGTTGCAGATTTGGCTACGGACAATGGCGTCTACATGATTTTCAGAAGTTACCCATCAGGGGTCACAGCACGAACATTATTTTGCCACAACGAAACTACAACCATTGCCAGTTCAATTTATTATCAATTAAGATCTGACGGAGCAGACTCCGCAGGCAGTGAGTTCCTTACTAGCGCAGACTCTACGGGTCGCAAATTACTGGCTAAATTCGTTTATCCACTAAGTGGCATCACATCGATTCCAGCGAGCACTTGGACAATATATTATAGAGCTAAAGCAGATAATCCTGTTGATGCTTTTTGCAATGTAGACATACTTATAAAAAGGTCAGATGGAACAAACCGCACGATAATCGCTACAGAAGTTGCAAGGTCGAGCCTTTTAGCCAATAGTTATTCGACCGTCTCAGGCACCTATTCTTGGAGTAACTACAGTGTTGTTAATCAGACCGACTTCTTAGAAATAGACTTTTATGCAGTAGTTACTCGTGACTCGCCACAGAAGGAAGTCTCGCTGCGAATCGACGACTCAACTTTGGCAACAAGCGACCAAACGCGAATTTCTGGTGTGATGTTACCTACATCGCAGGTTGTGCAACTCGAATTATCAGGTTCGGGCTCAATTCAAAGCGGGCATTCGCTCGTGTGGACCTTGAACAGCGCCTTTACAGCAGCTAACGTAACTACAACATTGCAGCTTTACAACTATAATAAGAGCCGATACCCTGAAAGCGGTGACGGTTACATCAGTTACACTTCTAGTTCGACAGCAAACATTGATGAAACAAAAAGTCAAACAATCACGCAAAACCCAACATTTTACTTAGACACAACAGGTGCATGGAAAATCAGAATAACCGCTGTTAAAGATACAACTTTACCTTTTGACTTCAAAATTGACTGGGCTGAAATCAAAGCCGCTGCCGCAGGAGCTTACAGGCTCAACATAGTCAACGATTATGTATTAAATCTGCAAATCTACCCTAAAGAGTACATTAGTAATATAGAAATACTAGTCAGATACAAGGTTTCAAGTATTGGTGAAAGGTGGTTTTTGAAAGCTTACAATTGGATTATAGGTGACTTCAGCGATGTAGGTTTTAACAGCACAAGCGGAAGCCAACCAGCGGTCGACGAATGGAGTAAATATGCAGTAGTTGTGACTAATAATTGGGGTGATTATGTTAACGATGAAGGTATTGTGCGCATAGAGTTTTTTGATGGCGATCTGAGTTTAAACCAAACAGTGGTGAGCATAGATTTTCTGTACGTAAAAGCAACACTAAGGGGAGTGCTGTTTAAAATTGAAAACTCGAGTTCAGTAACCGTGCACGTAGTTGCTGTGTGGGTTATAGACAAAGCAATTAACCATCACTGGCGTTATGATACTGACTTATTCTTGAATTCTGGGCAATCAATAGATTACCTGCGTGAAGACATAATTTTGCCTGAAAAGGCTTTTGTAGCTAAAATCGTTACTGAAAGAGGCAACATCGCCGTTTTCCAAGGCGGTTGATTTGCTTATCGGAGCATTTCTTTAAACGCTTTTACTACGTCTTTCTGTGTTTTAGCCTCTATAGCATGAATGTTATATAGTTGCGCCATTCTCTTGGCATTATCATTGAGTTGTGGAATCGCGATTAGATACGCTTTTTCTGGAGAAACATCAAACACTTTAGCAAAAAGTGCGATGACAGGTTGTTCGGTCACTAAGTCTTCTGCCGACTTTGCTAAATCAACCACAATTGCTTTATCTCGTGCATTTTCTTTATAGGCGACAATATCAAACGAGTGCGTGGCCCCAGATTTTCCTTTGAGAAAAGCAGGGCTTTCAACCGTTAAACCTTCTTCGATAAGCAAATCACGGATTGGCGCAATTAAAAGCCAGTTTAAAGCTGCTTTTTCTTTGAAGCTTTCTTTCAGAGTATATGCGTAAACATCTTTTATTATGGCGCTTTCGAATGCGGAAATTGTGTGGCAGTTACGGCAGAAATGTTCAGGCACGGGTATATCGAATTTCTTTTTGCAGTCGTTGCAGACACACCAGATTCCTGCTTTTCGGTAATCCACATCGATCTTTTTCAGCTCTGTATTACACTTAGGGCAGATGTATTTGTCGTCTTGGCGAAAGTTGGCTTCTATATCCATATAGCCACATTTAACGTGTTCAATCAGCGAGTTTCTTTGTATATCAAAGGATTTGCAGAATGGGCAACAATAACGGAAAGAGATGTCTGATGAACTGCAGTTTGGGCAGCTGATGAGCTTGTCACGAAGTTTCTTTTCTATGATTCCTTCGTCTAAAAGCTTGTTTAGGAAAGGCGCTACTTTAGAGGCGCTGCCTACTATTGCCTCAACAGCAGGGTACCGGTAACCCAGTTGATGATCATATGCGGGTTCAAGCGTTTTTATTTCGCCGCTCAGAAATTTATTTAGGAACGCTTGTATGTTAGAATCCCTGTGAAGCTCCTGCAGTTCTTTTAGATTGACTTTCTGCATTGGATTTTCCTCGATAAAGGAAGCCTGCTCTCCAATTAATCTTTAAGCGAAGCACAGTACACTAAGCTTTAATATTCTTCCGAGTGCTTAAATGTTTTTTTTATTTTATGGTAAATCTGCGAGTCAGCAATGAATAAGCAATATTGTGTAACATACAATCATAGCACTAAAAAACGTTTAAATTGCGTAAGCAAACGTGAGTTACTGAAGATTTAGCTAAAAAAGTTTTGGGTAGTAGACAGTTAATTGCATGTGAAAACATTATTTAACAAAGCTGTTAGCATGATTATTCTGTTGTATAAAATGTATTTAGAAATGGGCGAAATCAAATGGCTGATCGTACCCGTTTTGGTCCAGCAGGAGTCCCGCCTCTCTTTAGAATATTGGGAGCAAAATTGGCTGATGTCCCCGAATTGCTACATGAAGAAGGACTGGACGCGTTTGAGTATCAAGCTGTTCGATGGGGTAAAACGCCACAGATAATGCAGCAAAACGCTGAAAATCTACGAATGGAGGCGGAAAAAAACGATGTACTGCTCAGTCTTCATGCATCTTACTTTATCAATCTTTGTGGCAATAAGGAAGTCGTAGACGCAAGCAAACAGCGTCTAATAGCGTGTGTAAAAGCTGCAAACTGGATGGGCGCTTATATTGTTGTTTTTCATGCAGGATTCTATGGAAACACGAGTAAGGTAGAAGCCTTGAACAAATGTATCAGAGAATTAAACGACATAGCAGAAACACTTAACACTTTAGGTATCCGCAACGTGAAACTGGGACCAGAAACAATGGGGAGACATCATCAGTTGGGCACACTTGACGAAATCTTGACGATATGTGAGCAAATAGAGCGAACGCAGGTAGTTATCGATTGGTCGCATCTACATGCTCGTAGTGGAGGGGCCCTTAGAAACATAGAAGATTTCCGCAAAGTTGTTGCCAATGTAGAAGAAAGACTTGGCACCGAAGCCGTAAAAAATATGCATTGCCACTTCAGTAAAATTGAATTTACTTATAAAACTGGAGAAAAGCGTCATCACATTCTAGATGAGGCAGCCTATGGACCAGATTTTGTAATGTTTGCTGAAGTCATAGCAGAATTTGGCTTATGCCCAGTGGTAATTTGTGAAACACCCATTTTGGATATTGATGCCATAAAAATGAAAAAGATATTCGCAGAAATCCAAAAATAAGGTGCCACACGTAACTGTGAATCACGTAAGTAAAACCCACCCGACAATGATTTCATTCATCAGCTAACAACAAGTCATCATAAAAAAAGATGTTCGGTTGATTTCTGCTTTATCTTTCAACTATAAAAGCAATCTTGACTACAGCACGATATTCTACTATTTTATTATCTTTGACTTTTGCGGTACAACGTTTTACACGTATAGACTTTATGTTTCTAACAGTTTTCGCAGCCTCTTGAAGCGCGTTGTTAGCAGCCCCAACCCAACCATCAGGCGAACTCCCTATCAGCTCAATTATCTTCACAACACCCATACCAAACACCCCCAACTACGATAAAGGGGTCAAACTGACTTTTATCGATTATTCAAAAATGATAAAAAGATGAACAAAAGCCGCCATTTTACGCCAATAAGTACCACAAACTACACTTCTATTGCAGCTTTACTCGTACAGCAATGTTCGCAGCTTCCATTCTAAAAGCCACATATACTCCAATGAGATCCTAACAATGTTTAAGATGTTACTTGGTTTCTTCCAGTTTAGTAGGCAGATATTCATCCACTATGTATGTTAACCCGTAACGACTAAAAGCCTCCTGCTCAGCCTTGCGCCTTATCTTCAAGAACATTTTGATTTCCCTCTGCCACAAAGGATCTTCCTTATACCGTGGATCTTTCTGCAATTCATAAAGCCGCTTGATGTCAACCTCATCCAGAGGATCAGTAGGCAACTTGTAGTTAACTATGTCTGTAGCCCACACTCCGCTCCACTTCGCATCAGGCGTGTTCAACTCGCGCAGGTGCGCAGCATTAGCCGAGCCAGATATAATGACCATGGCGATATGCATACCCCACGGATCACCATCAGTGAAAATGTACACAGGTAAGTTCAACTCGTCATGCAGTCTACGGATGAAACTGCGCGTTTGCCGTGGAGCCTGCCCTGAAGTTGAAATCAATAATGCATTATGCTTGTTATGCACATTCTCCTCAATGAACCTTGTGAAAAGCGCGCCTTTTTCGATTGCTATTACTTTATCTGCGGTAGTGCTGACAAACTCTGCGGATGTTAACGCTGGACCGATTAGGACGCCGTCAGGGTGCGAAGTCAAATTAAGTGTCTTACCTTCGTAACCTGGAACTGTGTAGGCTATTGTTAAGTCACCGAAAATAGCAGAACGTTCTTCAGGAAAAATGTTAAAGTCTTCACGTGCAAAGCCTGTGAGTGTTTCCAAATCTGTAATTATATTATTTGATTCCTGCTGATCTGTGAATGTCATCTCGTATGCTTGCGCCGAATAGTAAACGTCTCTTAAGGTCGACGTTTTGCGTTGCGTTGTCAACTCATTCGAGAACATTGCAGCCCAAGCCAGTTGCGTAAATGGTTTCACATGCCGGATGTTACGGGCACTCCTACTGACCGTCTTCTCGCCGAGAACAAACTGCCTGAGCACAGGATCATAGTGGATGTTTTCTGTAGAACGACTGGGCATGCTTATTGTTGGAAATAAGCCACGATCTAACTGATCATAAATCTTGGCGCCAAAACTCCTCAAACTATTAACTACTTCATTTCTCCTTTCGATAATGCTTGACTTAGTCTTCTTCTGCTCCATATTTCTGAACACTCTTCAACAGTTTATCAATATCAGGAATGTTTTCTTTTCCAGCAAGTGCAGCTGAGAACTGGGCGATTTTTGGTAGGTACTTTGCGAAGATACCCAGCCGCTTCCGTTCTTTATCCACATGTTCCCTGCGTGAAAGGAAATGCTGCAGTTGGCGACCTACTTCACGTAGCGCGTTCGCCACTTCACGCTTAACTTCAGGTCTATCGGCGATAAACTCTTTTCCAACGGTTTTATAGGGCACTTTTGTGCTGCAGATGTGCACGACGATGGCTATGGGCATATCTGGTGAAGCCTTGTATCTACGCCAATTCATAGAGTTAATAACTTTGAACGAAACATCGCTTGCCTCATCATAAAGCAGAGGTATCTTGTTAGCGAAACGATAGATAACGAAACTGCCTTTCTTGGGGACTTCACCGCCGTAGGCTATGCCCATTTCAATGATAAACGGGTGCCCAGCGTAAGTTGCTGGTTTACGTTGATGCACCGCTACATACTCGGGCTTCAGCTCTTTTACGATTCCTGCTTTCAGTAATTCCTCGCCTAACGGTGAAAGACAGCTGGCATCTGGTGGCAGAAACTCTTTAAATCGTTTCAGCGTCTGCATTAATTTAACAACTTCTTCGTGTGAAAGCCTTTTCGGATTTTTAGATGGGCTTAATCCGCTGAAATCTAAGAATTTCTGCGCTGTGATGTCACCAACCCTGTGGAAATGATACTTTAGAAATTCGAGCATCGTCTTGTATGGGGTTACTTGAATGAGCCGCTGGAGAAGCTCTACGTCCACACCATAGGGATGCGGAAGCGTCTCTTTAGGCGGCTCAGGCATTGTTGTAGTGGCTCTTGTGAACTTGTACAGTCTGCCTTTCGGGTCGACGAACGTTAAATTGGCGTATGGGTTCACCAGCGCCGTCTGCTTGAAGTACTCGATGATTTTTGGCATTGCACGAAGATAATCGCCTTCCAAACAGAATTCTACTATCGTGCCACGCCACTGGTTCTTGTTTATGAGCACTTTGCGGTCAAGAATGACTGGGCGGTTACGTTGAATGTCAATCATTAGCTTGAAGGAGTAAATTTTCGCCGCGCCTGTGCTTGATGTGATGTATGCTGGCTGATGCGTCGTGATCTGCCCGTATAACACAGCCATTTTGCCACCTAGACCAAATGTGCCACGCATCTGCTTCAGCTTGTATTTTGATCCATAGAGAACTTGCCCAAAAGCGGAAGGAATGTGCTTTGGCTGAATTCCTGAGCCGTTATCTTCAACACGCAATTTGTAGATTTGCGTCTCCTTGCTGGCTTCACCTTCAAAAGAGAGCCGAACGTAAATGTCAGGAGGTATCTTCAAGCTTTCTGCAGCATCAAGCGAGTTCTCAACGAGTTCGCGTATGGCTGCAAAAATGGCGCGTGAAGGGTTGGTGAAGCCTGCAATGTCGCGGTTACGGTAGAAGAAGTCGGATGCGCTTATTTCCTCAAAGGTTGCTTGAGCCACTGGCTGTCTTCACCACTTGGATCCCTTTTTGCTGCTGTTTGGTTTACGTTATGCCCTTGCTTATTTTTTAAGTTAACTACGCTTTTCGGGAAGAAAACTGCCTTTTTGAGAATGTAAATGCCTCACGGGTCCTTTTTGTTTTTCGAGTTTAACTGTGCTCTTCAAAGCTGGTGCTTTATTTTTGCTTTAAACGTGTATAATAATATTCGCCAATTTGCTTCTGGAAAACATCCATTTTTGAGCCTTCCTTGTTGACTCTGGGACGACGAGTAACTGAATCACGGCGGAAAGTAATAGCCATTTCTTTTAGAAACGTGTTCATACCTTTCCGTAGGCTGGTAGGCGAGTTTGCTTCACCTTTGACGCCTGGTTCGCCTGTGAAAACCATAAGTCTGTCTGCAATAAAATCCTGTGTTACCACGTCATGTTCAACTACAAAGGCAGCTACATTATGCGCTTCCACAACGCGCCTTATGGTTCGCGCCATGTTTAATCGTTCTTCCACATCCAAATAAGCGCTTGGCTCATCCAACAGTAGCAAATCTGCTTTACGGGATAAGCATACAGCTATGGCGACTTTCTGAAGTTCGCCGCCGCTTAATTCCATAATGTTCCTTTCCAAGAGCAGGTTAATCTTGAGCGGTTGGATAATTTCGGTTTTGTACCAGCTTGTCGTGAAATTTTCTTTTGCAACACTCATGAGCAGTTCTTGGACTGTGCCGGCGTAGTCCGCTGCTATATACTGTGGCTTGTAGCTTACCGTCAACTCTTCAAGTTTCTGCTTGTAGTCAGTTTCTTCGAGTCCAGCCAAGATTTTTACGAAGGTTGTTTTTCCTATACCGTTAGGTCCGAGAATACCAATTATTTCGCCACGCCGTACTTCGCCTGCATGAGTTATTAGCTGAAAGCCGCTGAATGTTTTTGTCATTTGTCCCCATCTCAATAGTAGTTCACCAGAGCTTGCGGTACTTGCTGGTGGTTTTTCATGGAACGTTATGGCTTCTTTTCTGAACCTTACGTTTTCATCTGGAATGAAACCTTGCAGGTAAATGTTTATGCCTGTTCTAACGCCATGTACATGGGAGACCACGCCGTAGACGCCTGGCGTGCCATAGAAAACGCAGATTTGGTCTGATAAGTAATCTATTATGGCTAAGTCATGTTCAGCAACTACTATTGTTTTTCCATGTTCTTTGAGACTTCTAATTGCTTTAGCTACTTGCAACCGTTGTTTTACATCTAAGTAGCTAGATGGTTCATCAAAAAGGTAAACGTCTGCCTCTCTGCTTAACGCGGCAGCTACTGCTACACGTTGGAGTTCGCCGCCGCTGAGCACGCTTAATGGTCTGTCCCATATTTTTGCGAGCTCAAGTTGATCCTTGAGTTGTGCCAAGAGTTTTCGCTCGTTTACTTTCTCCAGCAACTCGCCGACTTTGCCTGAGACTGCGCGTGGGATTTTATCAACATATTGCGGTTTATGTGCCACTTTAAGTTGGTTTTCGCTGATTCGCTTGAAGTATTCTTGCAGTGTGGAGCCTCTGTAATACTGGATTATCTCGTTCCAATCAGGTGGATTCTCATAGTTGCCTAGGTTAGGTTTTATTTCGCCTGAGAGCACTTTTAACGTTGTGGTTTTGCCAATGCCGTTTTGCCCCAGCAAACCTAAGACTGCTCCAGGCGAAGGTGTGGGTAATCTGAAAAGTTTGAAAGTGTTTGGTCCGAAGCGGTTGCTGCAATCTTTGTCCAGCTCGTCTGGCAGGTTCACTATGCTTATGGCTTCGAGTGGGCATTTTTTTACGCAGATGCCGCAGCCGCTGCAGAGCATCTCGGAGATTACAGCTTTTTTGCTTTCTATGTGTATGGCTTCTACGTGGCTGCGCACCATTGGACAGAAGCGGATGCACAGCTGATCGCACTTTTTCGTTTTGCACTTGTCAGCGTCCACTACAGCAACTCGTGTCATAGCAAACTCGGGATAATGAAAACCACAGGTGAGTTATAAACAATAACCTAAAGTTAGCGTTAAAAAGCGTATCTGATTTGGTTGAAGGTTGCTGTTTTTCTGAGAACCGCGGTTTGGCACTGTATAAACTGCTTTGCGAGACGTAGTTAGGTCGGGATCCGATTAGAATTGGAAATGGTGTGCGGCTTGCTGTCTGTTTTCAGTGAAAACGGGTAATGAGTATGTTTCTGATCTATGCGTTGCTGTATTTTTGTTGTTCAATCTTAGGTTGTTCTGATTTAATAGAAAAATTTATAAATGTTTTTTTTTCAATATTAAATTGAAAGACAGCATTAATTATACGAGAAGAGAAAAACAAAAATGAAGAAAACTCGTATAGCTATATGCGGATTATTACTTCTGCTCACAACTTCAATTGTAATGCTTAACGTAGAATTGGTTAACGCAATCAATGTTGCTGTTGAATGGGGATATCTTAATACATCACCTCCATGGTACGATCCAGTTGAGCGAAACTATCAGTATTGCTGCTGCCTAGCCATTAATAATCGCTATAATGGAATTGGAGGCTGGTCAAGTTGGGATGCTTACTGGGACCTTACAACAGAAGCCAATGTGATAAACACTATTCAATGGCGCCAGCAAAATAATGCTTGGGCAACTGATTTTTGGGTGGGCGATTTTGCTCCGGCATTTCAGAATGGTGTAAAGCATTACAGTTTCTATGTGAATGGTGGTTTCATCAAAGACAACATTATATATCTTCAAACTTCATGTAGTGTGCAGCGATTCAGCTTCATTTGGACCTGTGCGTGCGGAGACCTCTTTATAAATCCATTTACCGGACAACTTTGTTATGGGTACTACGATTACGGCACAGGTGCAGTAGGCATGCCCTTTGCGTGGACACACACAAATAGCTTGAGCTTTTTTGGATATATCTATCCAGACTCAAGCAACTATTGTTATATAGGATTCGAGAACACGTCGAAGCCTCTAAAAGAAGAAATTCCTGCGACAGGCTACAGTTACAGTTGGTTCATATCCTATTTCTATGATTCCGCAGTGGGATGGTGGCCAGGAGACCCTCACAACACAATACATGATTCCCTGAATTATGCGTCAATGCAGGTATTCGGAGGTGTTCCTTTTCATCAATGCACACTTTACACAGGTTACTGGGATAATTATAGTCAACCTGGTCAAAGTTTTTACTGCCGCATGCGAGTATACGGCAACTCGTACCTCAATTTACCATATTGATGGAGGTCAAATGAATGAAACCTTTCAACTTGAAAGTTGACTTGGTTTTGTCTCTCTTGGTGCTTC
>JAWBOE010000017.1:0-33616 GCA_038826755.1 Bathyarchaeia archaeon
CTGTCTTCCTTATTTCTTCAATTGCTTTTAGAATATGTTCTCTCCGTATGTTTTTAGGAATCATTACAATTCCTTTTGACCTTATCTAACTTTTAGCCATATAAAAAAGTTAAACGCCACTGGAGTTTACATCTCATTAGCAAAAAAGAAAAAGGGAGTTAGGCTGTTGTTATTCCAGCCTTCCTCCTAAGCTGTGTAACGTATTCTTCGTATTTTGGATAGTACTGCTTGGCTTGTCTTAGTAATATCATGTAATGCTTAGCCCCTATAGTTTTAGGTGTCCTCCCCTCTATGAAGTCGGCTACGCTTTCTGGCACTCCAAGCTCTATCATCTTATCAAACGCAAACTTCCGCAAATACTTAAAGCTGACAGCGCCAAGACGCTTTCTAACATAGGTCACCGCGCTCTCCCAGTCCATCTTTTCTTTCACCTGCTTAACCAGCTTGAAAGTGTCATCTGTCATGAACCCAAAATAGGCAAGCTTCGACCTTCTAAAATATCCAAGAGGAACAACGCAGAAGCCATCAAAATTCTCAACCTCCAACTCTCCGAAACTGCTCATAAGCCTACAAGCCTCAAGCCACTGTCAACAACCAAATCATAAAGCGCCCTATACTTTAAGCAAGTCTCAGACATAGCACGCAAACTCTTGACAACCTCCTCAGCAGACGGAATCCTCAAATCAAAACCAACCTCATCCCTCGGAAGATTCCTCCTCAAAACGTCAAGGTAATCCCTGCTAAACCCTTGAGCCCGCAAGAAGCTGAACAAGTTTTGAAGAGCCCTTATCAGGTTGTGCTGCTGACCAACAGTCAAACCAGAGAAAATCTTCAGAACATCCATTGGACCACTAATAACTTTCACATACCTATCCAAATAGCTCAGCAAAGACCTAACATACCTCGAATTTAGCCTCCTACTCTCAAGAAACGTAACAAAATCGCCTCTAATACTTTAATAGTCAATTTCTAATCCTTGGCAAGCCAAAGAACCGTTTTCAGAGGTCTTCCACGCCGACGACCCGGGTTCAAATCCCGGAGACCGCGCCAGAGCAATCCATATGGGGCAATTTTTTGATTGATTTTTCTTCCAAAATAACAGGTGGCTATCTACGTGTTCATAAGAACACCTCCCATGACCAAACGCCATCATGATTTACAAATAATCACGCTTACAACGTGAATAACCATGCAGTTTTTGAATATGTCAGAAAATAGTAGCATGCGTATTAGTGTTTGTTGCTTTGTGTGAAGTTTGAAGTCAAGAAAAATAGTGCACCGGAGGAGAAAACAGTACGGCACTCTCACAATTTTAATTAATAATAAAATCTAATCACGCATTTTACCCTACGATGGTACAAGCAACATTAAAAGTCTTTAAAACCAAAAAACCCACTTGCTACACACGTATTCAATGTAAGAACTATTTAAATGGATAGGCGCTGTAGATTCTTCACACAAATTCCAACATAGCATCAAACAAAATTTACTCTGAACTTGCAGCTTTCTCTCTTCCATCTTTCAAAGCTAAAACTGCAACAATACATGCCACAACTACAGCCATACCTACAACTAAAACGCCAACAAGAAAGAACGGCACAACAAACACAGTCTTCACTACGCTCATCGAGCTTCTATGCGAATCGTCACCAGACTAGCTTGCATAAACAGAGTAACTTCCTCCAGCATATGCCTCCCAAATATACTCAAAAGCCCCATCAGCATCAGTTAAGGCTGAACCCGCTGCGGTCCACGAAGAACCACTCGCAGCAACATAAATCGTCACGTTCTCAAACGATTTAGGCGGATCAAGACGACCTCGAATGGCCACTTTGCTTCCCTGAAGAACCAAAAACGGCGAAACATCCAGCGAAATCGAGCTAAACTCCAACGCAGCAAAACTCGCAGAAACTTGACCGGGAGAAAAATCCTCAACTTTATCTAATGATATTACTTTGGCAGTGGCATTCTTAAGGTTGCTTGGGCACTCCCCAACTCGCCACCCAAAAGTCCAATTTCCACCCGTGCACTCCGCAACATAATAAGTAACATTATCAAAAACTACCGAGTAAACATCGCTTCTGGCATGCATTGGCTCCTCGGAGAGGTGTACACCAACATTCATGTGTTTCTCCTTTTCATAATGCAGCAACACAACATCAATGCCGCCAGCCTTCAAGATAGACGCTACAACATAAGCAAAAAGGTCACAATCCCCCTTATTTGCCACCAAAGTTTCCACAGGGTATTTAGCTGCCACAATTTCTTCATAAGGAATTTGATGGACAATCATCAAAACACCATTAGCGAAATCTTCATCGCAGCCATATATTTCCCTCAGCCTATCTGCGACAGGCTTTAAAGCGTAAGGCGTCACAAACTTTGCAAAATCGTTTGCTGAAACCGTCCTGTGGCTTTTCCTAGAATAATACTCCAGAAGCGACCTTGGAACTGCAATAGTCAGTTTATAAGATACCACACCATCAATTTTGTCCAAAAGCTGAAAAACGACAACATAATCCTCCACTGCACAAACAGAAAAAGAAGAAAAAACCACAAAAACAACCAATAACGCAACTAAAACCTTCGTGCAAAACCACCGCATTTTTCTAAACGCACCAACTGTCGAGTTTTTTACAATTACAACAACCTACCAAACTATAAGCAAAACTTCAAGCAGCATTGTAAACTATACCCTTGTTTTCTTTAACCAAGCGTGAAAGCTGAACAACCGCTATCCGCAATTTATCCTCAAGCTTTTCCTCCTTTTTACCCCTTATGGAAAAATGAATTTCAATACATGGCTTACGCTCTTCCCCTTTCGGGTGCGATTTTATATAAACTCCAACATTATCATGCATCACTCTATCAATCAATGGCGCCAAACTTGACTCCATAATCCCCTCAACAAATATGCTTTTCTCCTGAAAAGCCTCATCAACTACCGCTTGGCTTAACAAGGGTACCACAGACTCCGTGAAAATCGCCTCCATTTCAGCAGGAACACCTGGCAACGCTACTAAAGTTGACTCGTTCAAATCAACTCTCACAGCAGGCGCGGTTCCGACAGGATTGGGAACAGGTGTGGCTCTCTCAGGAATAGTCGCCATCTTCAATCTAGCTGGCGTTAAATCCACAGTTTCAAGCCCCGCTGCACGCGCATAAGCAGCATATTTATCCTTAACCATCTGTAAAGCTTCAGCGTTAACCTCCAACTTGCGATTCAACGCCAACGCTATGCCCTCTAAGGTTTTATCGTCAAAAGTAGGGCCCAATCCACCTGTAGTCAAAATAAACCTGCTTTTTCTATATAATGCTTCACGGACTGCCGCTGCGATTTCCTCTAAATCATCTGCTACCACAGTTATGCGCCTAACTGTTCCACCTAAAGAGGTAACCTGCTTAGCAAGCCATTGAGCATTAGTGTTTAACGTTTTACCTATCAGCAACTCGTTACCTACACAGATGACATCCACAGTTAAACTCATGCTTTCACACAGCAACCAACTGGCTAATTAAGATGTTACTTCCCATATTTAACATTCAATCCAACAAAGTGTCTGCATAATGCACAAGATATAAAAAAGGTAGCGCCACACACGTGTCTCTCACGGTGCAGCGGTTTTCCTCACAAGCTTAATTATCTAAAATTGCCTTATCCACCATACGCGGTGAGTTCTGTAATGCTCAGTAAGACACCATCTTGGCGAGTTTCTTGCTTAACCAAACCAACGACAGGAACATCCTTACTTGCCCAAGTGTTCGTTACGGTCGTTTTTCCTCCCGCAGTAAACTGCAACGTAATTTTCCCGCAATTAAATGTTCCAGCAGGTACAGTGATTGTTTCATACGTAATAACTGTACTAAGATCAAAGGGTTTAGGTACGTCCTCTTCATCAGGCGTTATATCCTCCTCTACAACATTGATTAACTCATCATTCACGAAAGTTTCCGTTTTAGAATGAATGCCCTTAAGCGTATTCTTATTCATCCAATAGGTCATTACAGTTTTAACTGTACCTGTCTCCTCATTCATCACAGTCTCCACTTTTAGCAACCAGCAGTCAACTCCATTGTAAGATCCTTCTGAGACCGAATACTTCATAGAACTCTGCGTGACAACTTCTCCGCTTGGGCTGTACGTCTTTATTACGTACTGCGCCCATGCTCCTGCTCTAAAGTTCGCGGTCAATCCAGTTCCCGAAGGCGTAGGAGTGACCAGTCCACCAGGTGTAGCTGTACTCCCAGGCGAAGTTGGCGTTGTTGCAGGTGTCGGTGTAGGATTAGTTGATGATGGCTTATTGGTTGCTAAGAAAAACAGAACAGCAGCTGATACGACCACAATAACGATAAGGAATACAAGGATAAGCATTTTTCGCGCATCCATTTTTGCTGTCGGCTGTGATGGCGGTGGTGGCGGCGGCGGATAAGAAGCGGTGTTCATCATCTTTGTTTTCATTTGTTTTTCCTCGAGTGGAGGTAATTCGTTTTCATGAGTTGATAAAACTTTCGCTCAGCTTAAAAAATACTGTTAAAACGCAGCAGTATCATTGCTAAAAACCCGACTGTTCTTTCTCTGTTGGAACAGCTATTTCTTCTTGCTAAGCCACCATTTCAAATATTCTTTTCTTCTGTTTTCCTTTTCTTCGTCAGCGTTCTCCACGCTTGGACGCAGTTTCTCTCGTAGCTCCATAAGTTCTTGTTGTGTTACAGATAAGCCGCAGCTCTTGCAGATGTAATGTTTAGTGGCAATAGCATACTGCATTTCTCCTCCACATTCGGGGCAGTAGGTCATAATTACTTACCAAACTTAAAGAGCGTCGAAGGATGAATATTAGTCTTCGCCATAATTTTTTAAATTCTCTTAAATTTTAAACTTCAAATGGCAGTTCGAACTGAGCTTAGCAGCAGGCATTTTGCCATGAAAAGAAAATTGTGTTTTTCTAAATGTTCAATCGCCCTTTTTACACTAAATGCCTCTTAAGTTTAAAGATGAGTAAAATATTCAAAATTAAACTTGCGCGTAAACTCGGTCGGACGTGTATCTGCCGCTTGCCATCTCGTTCTCTATTTCTCGCAATAGCAGTATGCGTTTAAAAGTAGGTGGATGGGTCGCAAACCAACTATTCATTGTAGCCCACAAATCATTTGCCTCCTTTTCCATTGCAAGTTCAAGTTCATGCTCATCTAGAACACCGTCTTTATCTAAATCATACTCCTGTTTGCTCTTCATTACTTGTTGAATTTCTCGCTTGGCTGTGGCGGGATCCTCAATGTAAAATGCGCGGGCACCCTCTGTTGGTTTAGGTGATATGGATAGTCCATATGTGATTTTTGACAGTGCGCTTGCTAAGCTCCGAGGTGAACCTGTTAGATACGCGGCGTAAGCATCAGCATAATGCTCTCTAAGTCTGCTTAACCGCATAACGCTGAGAAAAGAAATTATATAAACTATGAATGCGATTACGCCTATCACTATTAAAGCTGCGCCCGTATTATCCTCTTTATTTCTTCTTCTGCCGGCGCTTGCAGTTATCATTCCTGCACGGAGCGTAAACTGTGCAATAAGATATGCAATCATTGGTAATGCTGAAAGAACAGTCATAACGATGTAGTCTTTATGTTTAATATGTCCTAGTTCATGAGCTACTACGCCTTTTATTTCATCCTTTGTTAATCTCCTCAAAAGTCCTTCATGTAATGCTAAAACAGCGCTCTTGCTTGTTCTTCCAAACGTAAACGCGTTCGGCGTATCATTTGGTGCAATGGCTAGCTTAGGCATTGGTAAACCGCTTTTATCGCAAAGTTCCCTAACCATTGATTCTAACCATGGGTTTTCTCCTGGCTTAAGAAAGTGTAACCGCGTTGTACTGGCGACCACCGCAGGTCCAATCAAATATTGAAATAATATGAATAAGCCCACACCTGTTAAACCAATGACTAAGCTAGTTAAGGCATCTGCCTCAATGATGTATAGTATAGCGAATAGAAATGCGCCGAAAATGAATGCTGCTATGAATATCGAAGTTGCCATTGCAAGTTTTAACTGCGACAGCCTAGCCATATGAATTTCCCTGTTATTTTATGGGGAAAGTATTTGAAGAATTAAGTCTTTCTGAGAAAAGGTAACGGTGTAAGATAATAATTTTTAATTGTCTTAATGTAGTTCTGCGTTTATATTGGGTAGGCTCCGCATATTTTGCAGAAGTGTATCTGTGTTTTGTTATAACTCTTGCAGTAGGGACATTGTGTTCCGCCATTGGTGGGTGGATAAACATCGGAAGGTTTTCCTAATAGTTCCCTGAAAAACTCGTAATAAACCATTTGCTCCTTGTCACGGATGTTCACATGGTCTTTTTCTAGAATTTTTCTCTTTTTCTCAGCGAATTCGTCGTCTGTCAATTCAGAATCAAAGAATGTACGCAGAATGTCTGTTCCTGTTCCCTGTTCCAGAGGCGCCTTACTCCGCCATACCACCTCTTTTGGTATTAGATCCTCGTATGCCTTGCGGATTATCCATTTACTATATTTTTCGCCTTCATGGATGTTTATCTTGAACTTTACAGGCAACTTTTTAGCCCATTCAGTGAATAATGGGTCTAAGAAGGGTGTTTTGATACTTATGCCAAGAGATGTTGCAAGTGGTATTGACGAGAACTCCATTACCGCCCACATCTCTTCTTGTCTCTGCTGAAACTCGGTTTCTGATAGGTGGAATTGCCATGGGTAACCGAAAAGCTCGTCCAATGCGTCTCCTGTAAAAACGCTTTGTATTCCTTTCTTTTTCATATGTGCCAAACCAATATACACGGGTAAGCTATTTCTTATCTCCATTGGGTCGAATTTTTTAAGTATTTCCACAACTCTGGGCGCGTTGCTTAAGATTTCGTCGCGGTCAAAAATGTATGTTTCATGGTTAAGCTTTAAAAAAGTTGCCATTTTCTTTACGTATTCTGTGTCTTTTGGGTTTCCATGCTTAAACGCCATTGTCAAGCAAGGTATCTTTGGATTGTATTTTACTGCTTCGTAAGCTATTATTGTTGTGTCTGTTCCTGCTGAAAAAAGTAAGCCTTCGGCCATGTCTTTCTTTACAACGGTGTTAACTAGATCACGAACCTTGGGCAAGAGTTCTGTGTATTCTTCTTTTTCGGTTATCACTTCTTTTCCTCGCAGCATTGGTAATCTGTTGGTTGTTTAGTATTTAAATCTATCCGTATGAGTATAAAAACTGAAAAATCATAAACATTTGTGCTAATAATCTAGCGGTATACCAGTGTTTCTGCGAGAAGAAAGCCCTCTTCACAGAAAAAGTGTAGCTGTAGAATACCCGTCTTTCCATGGTCAATTTTGTGCTTGTTTCATTGTCGCGCGTATTTCTATTCTTCTTTTAAGAACTCTTCTCTTAAGATAAGCCGAACGGGCTTTGTTGACGTTTCAAATTGCAACTTGATTTCTGAAGAATCGGTAGTTATTGTAGACATGGACTGTAATAACTCAATAGTCTCTTCTGAAAGAGTATACAAACATGTAAGTTTATGCTTATATTTTCGTCTTCTATTAAGGTTAAGCAATTGTAAGTAGTCTATTATAGTAAATCTTGAAATTCAGCATTAACTTGGCTGCGTTTATTAAGGATCGCCATATTTATCCTGCTCCAATCTTCTCTTAGAATTGGCCACATTTCGCTAGGTACAACGTTCTTTTTAACGTATTCTTTCAATTGCTTCTCTCGTTTTATGGTTCTTTGATGCCAATCTACGCTTATGAGGCCTGAACGTCTCAAATATTGAAGGTTCCGAACTACCTGAGTGTTATCCAGAGGATACGTTATAGTGCTTTTTAAATCATCAATTAACGATTCGATTGAAATTTTCTCCTCAAAGCGCAAACTGATAACGGCGACCATATCCTGCATTAGCATTGCTGTCTTAGTCAAATAGACAGGTTTTCTCTTCGGTATTAGAACCTGCTCTAGACGGTAAGAATAACGCTTGTAGAACCATCCTTTAATTATCTCTGCAAGCGCCAAGTAAATCGTGAGAATTAAAGCTAAAGCAGCGAAAAAAGCTGGGGGAGGTGCCACAAACCCAAATAGTGAACCTATAGGTGTATACGGTATAATTAGAGCGAAAGTGATAATTCCTATGCTGCTTGCTAGCAAATACCTGCTTGGCTTGCTCTTGTAAAACGGTGTTCTCCGAGATCTGATTATGAACACAACTAATGTTTAAGAACAAAGTGACTCGATAAACCATGCTGTCTGAAACAGTGATTCAGTTGCGTTGAAAACGAGTAGCATGGTGAAAAATGTGACGAAGTCAAACAGTGAGTTCACAGGACCTAAGGATACCATAAATCTTCTAATAAAAGAGATGTCCCATCTTTTCGGCTTCTCTAAGTACTCTTCATCAACGTTATAAGTAGTTATGGTTGATTGGGACACATCATAAAGCAGATTGTTTAACAAAATCTGTATGGGCAGCATAGGTAAAAACGGCAGGAACACTGCAGCGCCGGCAACGCTGAACATGTTGCCAAAATTCGAGCTAATTCCCTGCATAATGTACTTCATGGTGTTTGATTTAAATTTAACTCGAAAAGTATGTATCCTAAGTTAGCAGTGTCCACATAAAAGTTATATCCCGGAGGATTTGTTAAATTGTTGAACTGTTATGAGCAAAAGCGCATTATCAGTTGTTATTAGTTGGGCACACTTGGTGGATTTATGAAGCAGTTTGATCTCGTCGGCGAAAATGTGAAGTTGATTCTAAAGCGCAACGTGCTAGGAGTAGTTTCTGGCATACCCCTTAGTACAGTTAGTTCCGCGTTTCATAATGGTGGAGGCTTAAAGAAAACAAAGGTAATACTCAACGTGGAAGTGCCTAAAACCTATGGTGATCGCTGTCTTCATGATGATCCAGAGGCGTTTATTTTAAAGTTTGCAAATGAGTTTGGTGTTACAGGTGACTTTATTGGCATGATTACTGCTGCGGCGGTTGAAAATTTCTCGCTTGTTTCCAAGCGGGAGGGCGACCTCGCCGTTAGTGTTATTGCCACAGCAGCAGACAACGAAGGACACACCTGCAATCACGCGGAGTCCGCAGGTGAAAAAATTGAAATTCAAGAAAATAATGGTACAATAAACATTATTGTTTTGGTTGATGGAAATCCGACTGAAAGCTGCCTAGTTAGTCTCATAATTACTGCAACTGAAGCGAAGATGGCAGCGCTAAAAGAGCTGGATATTCGTAGCCGATACTCTGGGGATGAAGCTACAGGAACAATAACTGACGCAATAGTTGTGGCAGAAACAAATCGAGGTGCCCCTGTAGTTTATGGTGGGCCTGCTTCGCCGTTGGGGCAGCTTGTTGGTTACTGCACGAGGAAAGCCGTGAAAGAGGCAGTTATGAAAGCCAACGAGTGCATGCCTAACAGGTCTATTTTTGATAGGCTTAGGGAAAGACACTTGTCTATAGAGAAGATGGCTTTTGAATTATCCAAGGCCAAAGACATTAATGCAAGTGAAAAAGGGCTGGTAAATCTGTTAATGAGGGTACTAAGGAACGATCCTTTATACGCGTCGGTCGTGTTGGCAGCGGCAAACATTGATGATGAAGTGGCAAAGGGGCTTATTCCACCTGAATTTGGGGACATAGCCTTGGTCAGCAAGAGATTCGGACGTATGTTGCTGCAAAAACCAGGCAACAACAGTTACGCAGATGTAAACGACTATGCGGCAGTTAATTTACCTCCATTCCTGAAGCAAGTAGTCATAAGCATGGTGAAGACAGCTCTCGCTGAAGAAGGCGCATTTAATAGTTAATTAACCCAAAGATGCTTTATTGACTGCGTATTGGATAATAACTTATGCATAAGTTTAAGGACAACTCAGAGTGTAGCGCATGTTTCTCAATTTTTAGGTGATTTTTTTTTACAAGCTACTACGAGGTAAGGTTAGGGTTATCTTGCGAATTGCTGTTACGAGCGGTAGCTCTGAGGCTTGAAAGTATGTATGTTGCGCATATAAACCTAAATTCAATAAAGCTCTGATTTGTTTCTGTTTATTCGGTTGACCGTGGCTGTGTGACTGACAGACATGGGAAACGCTTGGTTTGTTGGATTAAAATTTAATCCAACATCACTTCACGATTACTGAGCGACTTCAAAGAAGCAGTTACAAGGATAATATACAGTATTCAGGATATATGTTAAGGCAAGTCGGTGTTAATATGTGGTGTTTACAGAACAGAACTGATTTTACCCCTTTAAGTTGCTTAGTTTTAGTTGGCACCAGATTGTTTTTAATCTTACTTTTCACTAAATTTTTTGTGATAAAAATCTAAACCCCTATTTGTTGCAAAAAGCTAAATAGGATCTTTGTCGCATTAAAAGTGTAGGTGTTTGATATGAAAGTTGGCAAATTGACTGGCATGAAAGTAATTACTGATGACGCTTATTTGCTCGGAGAAGTTGAAGGAACGCAGGCCGACGTGAACACGTGGCAGATAACTCATTTAGATGTGGAGCTAACTAAGGACGCTACCAGAGAATTAGGCTTCAAAAAGCCTATTCTTGGTGCGATAACGGTGTCTCTGCCTGTGACAGTGGTTAAAAAGGTCGGCGATGTAGTTGCACTAAATGAACCACTGATAGAAATTAAGAAGCACAAAGAAGTCATAGCAGAGTGAACAGAAACCTCACCAGAATTCTTCAGTAGTTGTTGCAAGCTAATCTTAGGACGTGGAATCTACGAGGTGCGCTGTGCCGTCTGGGCAGTAGACTTTTTCGCCTTTTATCACTTTGCGGAATCGCTGTTTGCATGCTTTAATTTGGGAGCATCCATCACAGTCGCGTGATAACACATCAATCACCTCTTTTGGCTCTAATAGCTTTTTCATCCAGTAAAGACGCGCATGCTGTATTCATCTCGCGTCTTGCAACTATTATCTCAAAAGGGTCAAAGTCAATGGATAGCGCCCAATCAAGCATTTCTAACCACTTTGTAACTGCAATTCTTCTCACATACATCTCCTCAAACGGCTTAATCTGGTTTCAAGCATGAAATAACCTATATGTGAACAAAGAACCAAGGCTTTTCGGTGCCATCTTTTCTCTTTGCTTGCGTAGATTGTTTCTTCTGTTCCATCTATTTCACCATTGATTGTGTAAGGCAAAAATGTCTATAAACTGTTCCCAAATAATCTATAGTTGATAATTTATTCTATATAGTTAACGCTGCTCAACGGTAATACAACTGTTGGTCAGAAACATTTCGCGCAAAGAAACAAAAGTATAAGGGGTATAAAACAAAATCACATCTAAAACCACGAAGTATCATCCATTAATATAAACTGCAATAGCTCCTATTACTGGAAATTCAATTTATCCTCCCACAATAGATCCCGTTTTTCACAATACAACAAATACACTACATCACGGAGCCAAAAAATAAAAGCAAAAGCAAGTTAAAAAGATAATTAAGCCTTCAGCTTTCTTTATATACCAGAACTTAACAAGCTATGCTCAAACTCTAACAGCAAACGCACATATTAGAGGATTAATTATGTTAAAAGACGACAAACGTCGCGAACTTCTCGATAACTTTATTATTAAGCATGCGTATAATCCAAGCTCCCTCCTAGAAATACTCCACAAAGCTCAAGAACTTTATGGATACCTCGATCATGACTCTTTAATGTACATTGCGCAATACCTGAAATTACCACCCAGCCACGTATACGGTGTCGCAACATTCTACAGCTTCTTCAGACTAAAAGCCCCGGGAGAACATGTGGTCACAGGATGCCTAGGCACAGCCTGCTACGTTAAAGGGGTCGAACAAATAATGCAAGCAATCGAGCGTGAATACAACATCAAACGCGGAGAATCCACTCCAGACGGAAAACTCTCGCTATTTGTTACACGATGCATCGGAGCCTGCGCAATGGCACCAAGCATAATCATCGACGGCGAAGTCATAGGCAAAGCAACACCAGAAATCGTACTCAACAAACTAAAAGAACTACTCGGGGGAACCAAAACTGAAGCTTAGTGACCTACAAAAAATAGCTGAACACGAAGTCGACTTTGAAAGAGCCTACAAATACCGGATTAACGTGTGCTGCTCAAGTGGCTGCGTACCATTCGGCGCATTCAACGTACTAAAAGCCTTCCAAGAAGCAGTCAAAGAACTAGGGGTCGAAAAAGAATGCAAAGTCGCAAGAACAGGCTGCGTAGGCACATGCTCAATAGGACCCGCAGTACTCATCGAACCTGGCGACTACCTCTACCAAAACGTCACCCCTGATAAAGCCAAACAAATAGTTCGCGACCACATAGTACTAGGTTTACCAGTAAAAAACATGCTATACAAAAACGAAGCCTTCTTCAAAAAGCAGCACCGCCTCGTCCTCAGACACGCAGGTAAAATTGACCCAACAAGAATCCAAGATTACATAGCGGCTGGCGGCTACTCCGCCCTCGTAAAATGCCTAGCCACAATGACCCCGCAAGGCGTCATCTACGAAGTAACTACCAGTGGTCTCAGAGGCAGAGGTGGTGCAGGCTTCCCAACAGGCCAAAAATGGAGTCTAGTAGCAAGATCACATGAAACACCAAAGTTCATAGTAGCCAACTTAGATGAAGGCGATCCTGGTGTTTTCGCAAACCGCACATTAGCCGAAGCTGACCCACACGCTATACTTGAAGGTTTACTAATAGCCGCATACGCCATAGGCGCTGAAAAAGGTTACATCTACATACGCGCCGAATACCCACTTGCAATTGAAACACTGCAAAAAGCAATCGCGCAAGCTAGAGCAATGTCACTTTTAGGAGAAAACATCTTAGAAACAGGCTTCAAATTTGATGTTGAACTACGCTTCGGCGCCGGTGCATTCGTCGCAGGCGAAGAAACAGCTATTCTCGCTTCAGTAGAAGGCCGCAGAGCAATGCCACGGCCACGCCCACCATACCCCGCCAATTCAGGACTTTGGGGCAAACCAACGCTAATACAAAACGTAGAAACATTAGCAAATATTCCGCTCATAGTACTAAACGGCGGCGCCTGGTTCTCAAAAATCGGCACACCAAAATGCTCAGGAACCAAATGCTTCTCACTTACCGGTAAAATCTCTAACCCAGGACTCATCGAGGTCCCAATGGGCATAACCTTACGCGAAATAGTTTTCGATATCGGTGGTGGAGTACCAGATGGCCGAAAATTCAAAGCAGTTTTAGTAGGCGGGCCTTCAGGAGGATGCCTACCTGAAACATTACTGGAATTGCCAATCGATTACGAGTCTCTAACGAGAGCTGGCGCAATTATGGGCTCAGGCGGAATAGTGGTAATTGATGATAAATCATGCATGGTGGACACCGCCAAGTTCTTCACAGACTTCTGTGTAGACGAGTCGTGCGGTAAATGTACCCCTTGCAGAGCAGGCCTTGTAAAAATAAAAGAAATCTTCGAACGTATAATCCGCGGCGAAGGTAGAATTGAAGATTTAGCCACGCTGGAAAAAGCTGGTGTGTATATTCGCGATGCAAGCCTCTGCGGCTTGGGGCAAACTGCACCCAACCCTGTTTTGACAACTTTACGCTATTTCAAGGATGAATATGTTCAACATATTGTAAACAAAGTCTGCCCCGCAGGAAAATGCTTCAAAACTGAGAAGGAGGCATAAAAAATTGGGTAACACCCCTATTAAGTTGAAGATAGATGGCATCGAAATAACAGTTCCTGAAGGCACAACTATTCTACAAGCTGCAAGAGCCAATGGCATAAAAATTCCCACACTATGCGAACTAGAAGGATTAACTAACTACGGCGGCTGCCGCTTATGTTTAGTAGAAATCGCAGGCTCACCTAAGCTCTTTGCGGCATGTGTGACGCCTGTCAGCGCAGGAATGGACGTTACCACAAACTCAGAGCGCTTAAGAGAATACCGCAAAATCACACTGCAGCTTCTACTCTCAGAAAGAACTCACGTATGCTCAGTTTGCGTTGCCAATGACCACTGCGAACTGCAAAAACTATCTAACGAGTTGGGCGTTGAACACGTCATGTTCGAGCGTAATTGGACAAGCCATAAAATTGACTCAACACACGACTTTCTAGTCATAGATCGCAACAGATGCATATTATGCACACGATGCCTACGTGTTTGCGATGAAATAGAAGGAGCTCACACTTTAGATTTAAAAATGCGCGGTAAAGACACACAGATCATAATGGACCTAGATAACAATTGGGGCGACTCTTGCTCATGCACCTCATGCCGAAAATGCGCCAAAGTCTGCCCAGTAGGCGCGATATACGTTGAAGGTGAACCGCTTTCTAGAACTAAGCATAAGGAAATAGCCGAGTTTCTGTTGGCGCGGAGGCGAAGATAATGGTTGACAATGAAAAAGTTCGAGTAGCGACAATGTGGCTCAGTGGCTGTTCAGGTTGTCACATGTCTTTTCTAGATCAAGATGAGTTGTTAATTGACTTATCTGCGAAGATCCAGCTAGTTTACAGCCCCATCGCAGATGTAAAAGTCTTTCCTGAAAATGTTGACGTAACGCTTGTTGAAGGTGCAGTGGCAAATTCCGAACAGTTAGAAATGCTCAAGCTCGCAAGGCAACGAACGAAAATTTTGATTTCCATTGGCGATTGCGCAGTTACGGGGAACGTTCCTGCTTTAAGAAACGCCATAGACGATGGCGCAACTGCAGTTTTGAAGGCGGCATACATTGAAAATGCTGACATAAACAAGCAGCTTCCAACTCAAGTTCCTGAGTTACTGGAGAAAGTCCGTCCGTTACATGAAATTGTGAAAGTGGATTATTATATTCCAGGCTGCCCACCACCTGCAAGCACAATTAACTATGTTTTAACGGAACTGTTGGCTGGTAGGACGCCGAAAATGGAAGGAAAATGCAAATATGGTTAGGAGGAATGCGATTTGGGAAAAGAAATTGTAATCAATCCCGTTACAAGAATTGAAGGACACGCCAAAATAACAATATGCCTAGACGAGAACGCAGCCGTTAAAGAGGCACGTTTCCACGTTACCGATTTCCGAGGGTTCGAGAAATTCTCTGAAGGTCGACCGTTCTACGAAATGCCTGGCATAACAGCGCGGTCTTGCGGGATATGTCCTGTTAGTCACTTATTGGCTTCAGTTAAAGCCTGTGATGAAATAGTTGGTGTAAAGGCACCAAAAACCGCTGTTATGTTGCGACGATTGATCCATAATGGGCAGATAATTCAGTCGCATGCCTTAAGCCTGTTCTACTTATCTCTTCCAGATCTCCTATTAGGTTTCGATTCTGAAGCTGCTGACCGCAATATTTTCGGGTTAATTGCAAAACAACCTGAACTAGCAAAATATGGTATTCGGCTACGTAGATTCGGTCAAGAAATTATAGAAAAGGTAGCTGGTAAGCGTGTTCACTCTGCAGATTGGGTTGCGCCCGGCGGTGCAAAATGGCCTCTATCAAAGGAACACGCAAATTACCTAAAAGCTGGTTTGCCAGAAGCGCTTGAGATCACACTTAAAACACTTGATCTATTCAAGAAGCAATTGCAAAGCTTAGACAACGAAATCCATAATTTCGGAAACTTTCCTACCTGTTACCTAGGTTTAGTGACCAAAGAAGGCGGACTTGAGCATTATGATGGAAAAATTCGTATCGTCGACGCTGAAGGCAGAATCGTAGCTGATCAACTTGATCCTGAAAAATATTACGAGTACATCGGCGAAGCAGTTGAACCATGGTCTTACATGAAATTTCCATTTTATAGGCCCTACGGTTACCCTGACGGTGCTTATCGGGTAGGACCTTTGGCTAGGCTGAATATTGCTTCTCACTGTGGTACGCCTCTCGCTGACGCGGAACTCAAGGAATTCAAAAAATGGGGTAAAAACGGCGTAGTTCAAAGCACTTTCCTGTATCACTATGCGCGTTTAGTGGAAATCTTGTTCTGTATCGAGAATACGAAGCAACTGCTCGAAGATCCAGAGATAGTTTCAGACCACGTCAGCGCTAGGGCGTTCGTGAATAATTATGAAGGCGTCGGTGTGGCTGAGGCTCCGAGAGGCACACTAATTCATCATTATAAAGTCGATCCCAGAGGAATGATAACTTGGGTGAACATGATAATTGCTACTGAGCACAACAATATTGCTTTTAATAAGGCAATCACGCAAGTAGCTAAAAAATACGTAAAGGCGAAGCAATTAAGTGAAGGTATGCTAAATAGGGTTGAGGCTGTTATCCGCGCATTTGATCCTTGTTTAAGCTGTGCGACGCATGCCGTAGGACAAATGGCGCTGGACATAACTCTCATAGACGTTGATGGCAAGCAGTTGGACCGTATCTCAAGATAGTTGTAGTGTTTATCCTGCAAATTTATATTTACCACATGTTATTAACATAACATAATTGAGGGCGAGAGATAGAATGAAGTTAGTAACGGTTCTTTTACCTGAAGCTTACCTCGAAGGTTTGGACGAATTAGTTAGGGCCAATATGTATCCAAGCAGAAGCTCAGTTATACGATCTGCTGTTAGAGATCTATTAAAAAAGGAACTTTGGGAGAAGCGCGGCAAATAAAGCAGCACTGGTGCTGTCTGCACTATTAATTATGTGTAAATTGCTGTGATACTTCTGAAAGACCTTTGGCTACTTGTGCAGGGTTAGGGGCAAGTGTTATTTCACGACCAACTATTAGGTAACAAGCGCCAGCTTTAAGCGCTGCTTCTGCCACACCACCTTGAGTGCCTACTCCAGGAGAGTAAATAGGTATTTTTTTGCCTAATATTCCATGAATTTCTTGTATTTTTTCAGGAAATGTTGCGCCGACAACTACGCCGTCTGCATTCCAGTGTAAAGCTTTTTTGGCGAATGCGACGTACTGTGGGATGGGTGTTTTTGTTTCAGCATCAATTATTATTTGGCCGTAGCCATCTTTTGCTGACTTGTGACTCATGTATGTGAGAAGAATTACGCCACGCTGATTTAAGCGTGCAATATTAAATATTGGTTCTAAGCCTTCTTCCCAGCCTACAAATGGGTTAGCTATTAACGCGTCAAAGCCTGCGTCATAATAGTACTCAGCTATGACTTGGTTAGATGCGCCGATGTCGTTGGCTTTGCAATCCATTATTGCAAGCAGTTCTTTCTCGTGAATTTTAGCTATCAACCTCTGTATACCGTTGAAGGTGCCAAGTGGAAGTACTAGGTGGTGATTGATTTTCACAGCGCATATATAGGGGTGAACGGTATCTAACACATGTAGGGCTCTCTTTAACAATGTTTTGCGGTTTTCTGCATTTTGGAATGGGAAATCTAGGGCTAGTACAATATGTGTTGCTTTATTTTTTGCTGCTGCTTCTATTTTGTCTTTAAATGACGAAATGCTCTTTACCGTCCCTTTTAACTAAATAAACTTTGAACAACTTCTATAATTTTTAGTCTTTTTTATTTTTTTTGTATAGTTGGGCAATTTATTTATTGCACTTCTAAGTGCAACTTTCGTTAATGAGTTTGCAATGATTACTGTAGTATTTGGTGAATTAGCAGCTTTAGGTGCAGCAGTTAGCTGGGCGGTAGCGCCAATCCTCTACAGGTATGCTTTAGTTAAGCTGAATCCTATTTCTGCTAACATTGTGCGCTGTGCAAGTAACGCTGTAATTCTGTTTCTGATTTTATTACTTTTCGGCAAAGCTGAAAATATAGCAAGTTTGCCGATTGCGTCGCTATTTCTAATAATTGCCAGCGGAGTAATCGGGTTGGGCGTAGGTGACACGTTGTATATGGTTGGTTTGAACGCTGTTGGTATTGCACGGGCGGTTCCTTTGGCATCAACTTATCCTCTTTTCAGTCTTATTTGGGCGACTTTATTGCTGGGTGAGATCGTAACTGTACCTGGCATTTTGGGTGCGGTTGTGATATTACTTGGAATTTGGTTATTAAGCAAAGAAAAAGAAACTGTACCTGTCGAAGTAACGGGTAAGCACGTACGTTTAGGCGTAATAGCCAGCTTAACAACAGCACTAGCGTGGTCTATAAGCATTACGTTGATGAATTTTGCCGTATCAATGGCGCATGTTAATAGTTTAGATGCCAATTACGCAGTTGTCACGACAAGAATTGCCGTGGTTGCAGTTTTTCTGCTTGTGTTTTCACCCGTTCTTGATAAAAAAAGAACTTTTCTCAAAGTTAATCGCGGCACAATTATTACATTGTGCGCAGGTGGACTTGTGGCTAACGGTATTGGCTGGTTATTAATGAATTATGGTCTGCTTAATGCCTTAGAAGCCCAAGTAGTTCCAATTTCTTCAACGACACCGCTGTTTTCAGCATTAGCAGGTTTCTTGTTGTTTCATGAAAAATTAACTGCAAGCAAAACTTTGGGTTCCATACTTGTCGTTGTAGGCATTTCCTTAATTTTTATGTTTTAGCTGTCTGAAATTTTGGTCGACACAATATAGTTTTATATAATCAAGAGACATGCAAGCTTGAGGGTTCAGTCCATGTCTGTTTCACCTAGTGTCAAGGAGGTTTTAGCTAGGAGAATAGCAGGCGAAATAATCCTTTCAAGCAAACCTGGCGCTACCATGCGTAAGTGGCGAGAACTTTTTGCTGTATCCCAGATAAGCCTCGCAGAAAAAATGGCGCTTTCCTCTTCAGTTATAAGTGATTACGAAAGCGGTAGAAGGAAAAGTCCAGGGGCCAAATTCACTCGCAGATTTGTTTTGTCTTTACTGCAGATCGATGAGGAAAAGGGTAGCCGCTTTATACGGGAATTCGCCAAGCTCACAAGTTCGCCAAGCATGGCGATTACAGATCTTAGAGAATTTCCTATACCTGTTCGCGTGGATTTTCTCTGTAAAGCTATAGATGGCGAGATTTTGGCTTGCCAAACTAAATATATCAAAGAAGTATGCGGCTACACGGTTATCGATAGCAAAAAAGCTGTTGAAGTGTTATCTGGTTTGGAATACGCACAGTTATTTGGTGCATCAACTGAACGGGCATTAATATTTACCAATGTGGATAACTGTATCTTGCCAATGATGATTGTGCGTGTAAGTAATCTTAAACCGCGTGTTGTGGTTTTTCATCGCACTAAACCAAGTGCCGAGACAATACGACTGGCGGAATTTGAGCAAGTGCCAGTAATTTATTCTGCGGCGCCTTCTGTTGAGCAATTAGTGAAGTCGCTGAGACGATTATATCGGCTAGCTCTCAGAATTAAGCTCGGTAAAAGAGTTAAACCACCACCAAAAATTAGCTCCTAATGATGGCAATTAACTACATTTGTTAGACTAAGATACTTTTGCCTATATTTAAACTCTGTAGCTTGCAACAAAGAGACTAACCTGCTAATAGTTGCCTATACGCTGCTATTCAAGAGATTAAAGTTTACTGGTTTTGCAGAGAATATTTATATTAGGCTTCATGATTTTACTGCAAGGAAAACCCTAAAGGACCAGATTATCTTGACAACACCATATGATGTTCCAGCAGCAAAATTCGTTGGAAAGCTTGCAAGATACCTTAAAGAAAACATTGAAGTAGTTCAGCCTCCTCTATGGGCAAATGTTGTCAAAACAGGTTCGCATGTGGAGAAGCAGCCACAGGATGCTGACTGGTGGTATACACGCAGTGCATCTGTACTGCGTAAAATCTATCTTCATGGTCCAATAGGGCTAGAAGAACTGCGGGCTGATTATGGCGGGAGAAAAAGCTGCGGCACTAAACCTAGTCATGCTTCAAAAGCCGGTGGCTGTCACTTGCGCAAAATTCTTCAGCAATTGCAGCAAGCGGGTTTAATTGAAGTTGTTCCTGCTCAAGGGCGAAGGATGACACCGAAAGGTAGGAAACTTCTTCAGGAAATAGCGCTGGATTTGCATAGGGACTTGGTGAAAGTAGTTCCAGCGCTTAGAAAATATCAGGGCGAGTAAGCGATGTCTGATGAAGAGCTTGAGGCAATTCGCAGGCGAAAGCTTTTAGCCATGCAGCAGAGGGCGGTTGATGAGCAAAAGCAAGCGCAAGTGGAGCAGCGGCTAGAGGCGCAAAGACAAGAGTTGTTACGGCAGATTTTGTCGCCTGAAGCTAGACAAAGATTAACGAACCTTAAAATGGTTAAGCCTGAGTTCATTGAGCAGTTGGAAATGCAGTTAATCCAGTTAGCGCAGTTGGGGCGAATTCCCATACCACTCTCAGATAATCAACTAAAACAAATATTGATTCAGCTTCAATCTAGGAAACGTGAACCTAAAATTAGAAGGGTGTAACTATGGCACGAGTGAAACCACCTGCTAAAAAATTCAGACTAGCAAAGGCTGCTAAGCAGAAAGAGGCAGTTCCTACATGGGTTATAGCGCGAACCGCTGGTAAAGTTAGAACTAATCCTAAACGGAGACGACATTGGAGAACACGCAAATTGAAAGCATAGGAGGGCGTAAACAGATGGGAGAAGAAAAGCAAGATTCTCATAATCTTCAAGAAAAGTTGGCAGATTTCGAAGGCATCAAGGAAATAAAAGATGAAGTTCTGTCAGCAGAAGAAACGGAGAAAAATGAACTTTCGGTGGATAAAGGAGAGGCAACTAAGTATGTCCCAAAGAAAAAGCATGCTGAGGAAGATATTGTAGAAGAAAGAACTTATACAATTCCTTTAGGGAAAGCTTTGATTAGTCCACCAAAGAAACGAGCGCCAAGAGCTATCCGTATGATTAAAGCTTTCATAATTAAGCATATGAAGTTAAATGCCCCTACCAAAGAAGGGGAAGAAGATGAAGAAATGCCTCACCTTGTTATTAGTAAAGAGGTAAATGAAAAAGTGTGGAGTAAGGGTATTGAGAAGCCTCCAAGAAAAATTCGAGTGCGTGCAGCTAAGGACAAAGATGGCAATGTTACTGTATATCTTGCTGAGGAAAACTGATTAAATTCTCTGTTTTAAATTTCTATTATTTTATTCTTTCCTGTTATTTACCATGTATTTAAAGCAAGTTAAAAAAATCCTGATGGTATTTTGTCCATTAATAAAAAAGCAATATGGTTAAAATAAGAAAGTGCTAATTACTGGCTTGGTTTTGTTCCCCAAAAAATGAGGATATACAACATCATATTTTTTAAAGTAATTTTTCCAGTTATTCGTTTTTCTTGAACAATTCGTCGTAGTTGCCTGCATTGATTTCTTTTTGTATTTCCCGTGGGTCTTTTCCTTCGACTGTGACACCCATGCTCACACATGTTCCTAGGATTTCTTTTGCCGCGTCTTTTAGCGTTGTTGATAGAAGTTCTGGTCGTTTAATTTTTGCGATACGTATAACTTGTTCAATGCTGAGATTGCCTACTTTTGTTGTGTTAGGTGTTCCAGAGCCTTTTTCTATTTTTAGTTCACTTACTATGAGTGCCGATGAGGTTGGTGTGCCTACAGTAACTTCAAATGTTTTGGTTTCAACGTCAACGGTTACTTTTACTGGTACTTTCATTCCAGCATAGTCTTTGGTTAGTTCGTTGATCTTATTTACAACTGCCATTGTGTTAACGCCTAATGGTCCTATTGCTGGACCCAGTGGTGGGCCTGCAGTTGCTTGTCCACCGTTTACGAGTAATTCTACGATCTTTTTTTCTGCCATTATGTTTCACCGCCTTCGTTTTTTGCTTTTTCTACTAATTTTACATAATCAGAGTGAACTGTGATTGGCAAAGTGAATGTTGCTTCAAGTAATTCTAGTGTCACTTCGCCTTTTGATTTGTCTGTGCGGGTGATTTTTGCGCGCATTCCCTTGAATGGTCCTCCGGTTATTTCAACAACATCGTCTTCTGCTAGGTCTTCTAATACTGGTTTGCGGACAATGTAACGTTCAACTTCGGAGAAGTTTACTAGTCCTGGTATTCTTGAGCGCACGTGTCTTAAGCCCGCTATTGCTTCTTCTACGAGGTGTGGTCCATCTGCTTCTATGAATACGTAGCCTTTTAGTGTGTCTGGGACGAGTATTGCCTTTATCGGGATTTTTTCCATTTCAACTTTTGAGGCTAAGAGTCTTGCTACGTTGCGTTCCTGTCCAGTAGTTGTTTTTACAACGAAAATTTTTGGGGCGTATTCCTCTTTTTTCTCCATGAGTTGTTTCCTTCTAAGCTGCTGTTGGTCCACCAACTGCGAAAGATAGCAATTTGATTAAAAAGCCTATCAACCCAACTGCACCTATGCCTAGGAAGCTGATTTTTATTGAGAGCCATAGCTCGGTTTTTCCTGGTTTTGTGGCTAGTTTAAGTGTTCTTGCGCATTGGGTTAGGAATGATCGTATGCCCATGTTTACCGCACAGTGAAGATTTCAGTTAGGAATAATAAATGTTACTGTGCCTTTTCATCCTTAAAGGTGTTGGTTTTTTCTATTAGACTTTTTTGTATGCGAATTTAAGTTCATTTAACGTTGCCAGTAGTTTGGGTTTGTCAGCGCTTCTTATACCTTTCCAATCTAGGATTACCATATTAACTTTTTCTAATGTGCGTTCTATACATTGAATAAGGAGTTTAGCGTTTATGTGTTGTACTGCATGTTTTGGTATCATGTGGCTGAATGCTGCCTCGTCTGTGAGCGCCATTTGTGTGAAGTGTTGGTTGTAGTGTGTTCCACCTATGCCAAGTGCAACTGTGGTTGTAGGAGTGTTGTTTTCTGTGATGGCTGCTATTGTTGCGTGTGCAACTGCTTCTGCTGCTTCTTGGTCGTTCCATTGTTTTGGGGTGCTGCCTAGTTCTGTGAACATTGTTGGTACGTTTAGTGTTGGTCCATGGTGTGTGCATTCGTAGGATACTGTGTAATTTAGTTGCATTTTTTGTTGGTTGTATTTTAGTGCTTTTAGTGCGGTTTGCATGGCTTTTGCTGGAGCTGTTGAGACTTGGTTTGGTAATCCGCCTAGTTCTGCCTTTGTGAAGTTGCCTGTGGTGTGTACTGTCAGTGTAGGTGTGCCGCTTTTGCTGCTGTGTTTGGAGATGAAGATTATGAGGTTTAGGTTTGGGAATTGTTTCGGTAATGTTTGGGCATATACTGCTTCTTCTCTTAGTGTGATGAGTTGGACTTGTTTATTGTTGATTTCTGCTTGGTAGATGGGGTTTTCTTGGAATGTTTTGTTGGTTTTGGTGAATGGGTAGTGAGTTAGAATTTGTTTTGCTATGTTTGTTCCCGCTGTGTCCTTATTCGAGGCTGCGATTATTATCATTTTGTTTTGCCTCTTGGTGTCGTAGTGTTCTTGGTAAGACATTTTCCATAAAGCTTATTATATTATTGTAGTGTTCAACTTTGTGCGGGGCGCTTAGTTTGCATTTGATTGATTTCAAAGAATTGGCAGCTGAGCAACTTGAGACCTTGATTGATTTGGGTTTGGATGTTAAGCACAACCCACGGAAATTTCGAAAAGCATTAGCTGCTAGGTCTTCAGCATTGATTTTTCAGAAAACAAGTACGCGGACTCGTGTAGCATTTGAGGTGGCTATGACTCAGCTTGGTGGTCATGCGTTGTTTATCGATTGGCGAACGACTAATTTTACTTTGGCGGATGTAAGAGATGAAACACGGTATTTGTCGCGTAATGTGGATTGCATTATGGCACGTTTGTTGCGGAATGCTGATTTGCGTGAGATGGCTGCGGTGTCGCGTGTTCCTGTGATTAATGGGTGTGACGAGAAGTATCATCCAAGTCAGGTTATTGCTGATTTAATTACTGTAAAGGAGAAGTGTGGTAAACTTAAGGGTGTGAAACTTGTTTATATCGGTGTTCATAATAATGTGTGCAATTCGCTTATTGAGGCTTGTACAAAAGTTGGTGTAAGATTGACTACTGTGACACCAATTTTTCATGAACCAGCGCGTGATGACGTGTTGATGGAAGCGGCTAAGAAAACTGGGTTGTGGGCCTCTACTTTGGATGTTAAGAGAGCTGTTGAAGACGCGGATTTTGTTTATACGGATACATGGGTTGATATGGAGTTTTTTGTTGATCCGAAGTTTGCGGAAGAAAAGAAGAGGCGGCTGGAGATTATGATGCCGTATCAGGTTAACAGCGAGTTGTTGAAGGACAGTGCCGCTTATGTTATGCATGATATGCCTATTCATAGAGGTTACGAAATCAGCGCTGATGTGATTGAAAGTCCAAAGTCTGTGATTTTTGAGCAGGCTGAAAATAGATTGTATTCTGCTAAGGCCATATTGCTGAAGTTACTGTGCAGTTGAGTTTTGGTGTTCAGGAAAGCTTACCCAATTTGAAGGTTTATACGCAAAAAGGCTTTTTTGCTCTTTTGCTTAATTCTATGAGGTGAATTTTTAACCTATCATTCGCGTAAGCTGTGTTCAAGCTTTGGACTATTGATTTTTGTTTCATTTAGGCTTTGGGTAGAGTTGTGCATGATAACTCTCCTTGAAGTTTTGTGTTGTTTGTTTTGGTGCTTGAACTTCATTAATTTCTTATGCATCGGAAAGTACAGTGTTCACTCCCATTCTATTGTTGCTGGTGGTTTATGTGTTATGTCATAAACTACGCGTGTGACTTCAGGTATTTCGTTGGTTATGCGTGTGGAAATTTTCTCCAGAATTTCGTATGGTATTTTGGCGAAGCTGGCGGTCATAGCTTCACGGCTCTCTGCGGCGCGTACGGCAACCACATAGCCATAAGCCCTATGGTCACCTTTGACGCCTGTTGCTTTTGTATCCGTTAAAACTGCGAAGTACTGCCACAGGTTATCTGCTAGTCCGTTTTGTTCAATTTCTTCAGTTACGATGTGGTCAGCTTTTTTCGCCACTTTGACTTTCTCTTCAGTTAACTCTCCGATTACTCTGACGGCTAGGCCTGGACCTGGAAACGGTTGCCTGTTTACTATTGCATTCGGCAAGCCCAGTGTCTTCGCTACTCTTCGAACTTCATCCTTATATAAGTCACGCAGAGGCTCCAAAATCTTCCTGAACTTGATCTTGGCTGGTAATCCAGCAACGTTATGGTGTGTCTTGATTTTATCCGAATGCTTCCTAAACCCTGACTCTATTCTGTCAGGGTATATTGTTCCCTGAATTAGATAATCTGCCTTCACGTTTGCAGCTATTTCCTCAAAAACTCGTATGAACTCTTCACCGATTATTTTTCGTTTCAATTCAGGCTCTTTCACGCCCTTAAGTTTCTCCATGAATCGTTGCTGTGCATTCGCTAACACGAAATTAATCCCAAGCTTACTAAAAGTATCTTTGATAGCTTCAGGTTCACCTTCACGCATAAAGCCATGGTCAACAAAAACTGCTGTAAGTCTATCACCTAACGCCTGTGCTGCCAACGCGGTGGCGACGCTTGAATCGATCCCGCCGCTTAACCCGATAATAGCCTTAGCATCGCCTACTTCCGCCTTTATCTCAGCAACCATCTTGCCAATTAGATCTTCCATTTGCCAATTAGCTGTACATTTACAAACTTCAAAAAGAAAATTGCGAAGCATCTTATTGCCATTTTCGGTGTGAACTACCTCTGGGTGCCACTGCAAACCGTAAATGGGTTTAGTTCTATGCCTAAAAGCCGCTACTGGACAGTTTTCTGTATGTGCCAAAATTTCATATTCGGAAGGCACGGCGAAAACAGTGTCACCGTGGCTCATCCATACTTTCTCTTTGGTGCTTAAACCGAGGAGCACGCCTACAGGCCTGTCAATCTCGACGTAAGCAGCGCCATACTCTTTGCAAGTCGCAGGCTCAACCCTGCCGCCAACTACATGTGCAATAAGCTGCTGTCCATAGCATAAACCCAAAATTGGTATTTTCCCATCCAAAATTTGTGAATCAAATTTTGGTGCGCCCTGCTCATAAACACTGGCTGGACCACCTGAGAAAACTAAGCCTTTAATATTTAATTTTGCATTTAATTTTCTAATCTCTTCAAGTGTTATGTCATGTGGAACAATTTCTGAGTAAACACCTTGTTCGCGAATTCGTCTACCTATTAGATGGCAATATTGGCCACCGAAATCTAAAACCAGTACCGTATCATACTTCATGCTTTTTCGCCATAATAACTTATAAACGGTTTTCACTCTACTAATTTAATATTACTATCAATTTCTACGGTGATTCAAAAGTTTGCCGACTTTCATAACCGTTCATAGCGTTTTACATTTGTATGAAAATGTTACGCGCTAATTCAGCAAATAAACTAAACTTATATAAGCGGATACATTCAAATATTCAAAACATATCGCGAAAAGATGGGCTTGGTTGAAAAAATGCGTAAAGACCAAACAGAAACAGCACTCAACGAAACTGACAAGAAAATTCTTCGCATACTGCTGGAGGACGCACGCTTTTCAAGCAGGCAGATAGCTAAAAAAGTAGGTATATCAGTTGGCACCGTGCTCTCAAGAATTAAAAAGATGGAAGAGGATGGCTTAATCAAGAACTATTCAGCTCTGCTGAATCATGAAAAATTAGGCTATCAGTTAACAGTTGTCACAGAGATAACAGTTTCCAAAGGCAAACTTGTAGAAACAGAAAAAGAAATAGCAAAAATTCCCAATGTCTGCTGCGTATACGATGTAACAGGGCTTACAGACGCTGTACTCATAGCTAAGTTCAAAAACCGCGAAGAACTTGGGCAGTTTACTAAACAATTATTAGCTTTACCATACATTGAACGCACAAATACTCATGTCGTACTAACCACTGTGAAAGAGGACTTCCGTTTACTTTAAACAAAAGTCCCATTCAGTCATTAATAATAAAACTCACTATCGCATCCCTATACTTACTCCACACTATCCTGCTTCCAATTATTATTAACGGATATGAAATAATCCATACAACAGAATACAATTGCCCGTAATAATCATGGAAAGTCCAAACATCGCCTCCATTTAATCCAATTACAAAAAGCGTAGCAATACGCAGGATATTAATGAAGTATGTGACTGCGGCACCTATCGTGAAATAAATTATCTTATGCCTCCGCGGTATGTCAGCCTTCTTCAAAAACAGTAGCATTATAATCGTATACAACAGTAAGCTTTCCACGCCTGCGCAGGGCCAAGCTATTTGGGCAGACCATTGTACCCCAGAAATAGGATCTCGCACAAGCAAAACTGGTGTCAAATCCTGCGTAGGCGGCATGTACGTCAGATAACCCATCAAATTAAGTACATTAGCTGATATCCGAGCGGTTGCAGGTACAATGATTTGAAATGGTGTAAATCCTCCATAAGGATACAGAATGTTAATCAAATGTATGGCGCCTATCACTCCTAACAGAGCAATTGAAAGCGCGAAATCCATTAAACCCTTGATTTTATAGGCAAAAAAAATTACAACTGCAAACAAAACCGCTATCGTCAAATATTCTATTGCAAGAGGCACGTTATCGAGCCACGGTGGGATAACACCATAGGATTCGAATATACCCGTAATTACCTTGTTTAATCCAAGGAAATTCGAGGCAACAACGTAAACTGTAGGAAGCAGCAAAGATATGCCGAAAGCAAAAACACGCTTAGCTTTCATTTCGGGTTTTCCTGATTTGTAGTATTCCCATTCCAACGCGTATTCTAAAATGATAAGCCAAACAAAAAATAGGTAGTAGGCTCTGCCATTGAAAGTTTTGTCAAACGAGGCAGGATACAATGAATACAAGATCGCGAGAGGAACGCTAGCACTTAAAATGATTAAAAACATTTTGAGGTAAGCACTATAACACTTAAAGTAATCAGAAATTCCAATTGTTTTATGTTCAATCATAAAACCGCACTCATTATCATGTAATACAGCATCCGCCGATAGACGTAATTTTAAAATACAAGTTTCTAGGCATGCAATGTTTTTTTATCACTGAGCCTTCTTTTTCTTGTATTTAAGTCTTGGCGGCGCAATGGTTATTTTTGTGCCTGAAGCGACGCGTGAAGTAATCCAAACATTTCCGCCTATTACAACATCATCCCCTACAACAGCGTTCGCTCCGAGAAGTGTTGCGCCAGAATAAATCACCACGTTGCTTCCAACAGTTGGATGTCTCTTCTTGCCTCTAATTAGGCGTCCTTTCTCATCCTTAGGAAAGCTTAATGCGCCTAATGTGACACCCTGATAAATCTTTACGTTATCGCCGATTTCCGCCGTTTCACCTATAACCACGCCTGTACCATGGTCAATGAAGAAGTTTTTGCCTATTTTGGCGCCAGGGTGGATGTCAATGCCAGTTAAGGAGTGAACATACTCACTCATTATCCTTGGGATGAGCGGGACTCCGCGCACGTAAAGTTCATGTGCTATACGATAAGTGGTTATCGCTAGAACGCATGGATAGCTTAATATTACTTCTTCTGTGCTCAATGCTGCAGGGTCACCGTTGTAAGCAGCTTCTATATCGCCGCTAAGTGTTGCCCTTATTTCAGGGATCTTTTCAAGCAACTCTTTAACAATAATTTTAGCGCGTTTATGGCATATATCTTCCGGGCACTCTTTGATTTTTCGGCATATATACTTGAGGCTTTTTTCGACTTCTTCGGTAAGTCGTGTGTAAATAGAAATCAAAGTGTTGCCAAGAAAGTATTTAATGTTCGATTTCGTGATCCCAGTTTTGCCTAAATAGCCTGGAAAGAAAACCGTTAACAGATCCTCTAGAATGTCAATTATGGCTTTTTTAGATGGCAAGTCTTTTCCTTCAAGGTGATCCATACTTTCGAATGTTTCATAATTCTGCAATATTTTTTCCACCAAGGCAGGCAGGTCTGTTTCGCTCCAATTGTTCAATAGACTCTGTTGATTTTTAGTTAAGGTTTCACGAAGGTTGTCTGGCACCCAGCAGTATGTTTCCGAATTGCTATTTTCCTCTTTTTCTTTCTCGCCTTTACTTAGTTGCTCTTTGCTTTCCAAGACTTAATCGCCTCAACTATTTATGCGGTCAAGTCAAATATAAATGAATAATTTTTAATGCGCTATCTGCTCTTGTGATTGAAGAGTTGTAGTGTCTTCCTGAAACAGTGCTGTGCTGAGATAACGTTCGCCAGTGTCGGGAAGAATAACCACCAAAAGCTTATCTGCATTTTCAGGTCTTTTAGCCACTTCGAGTGCTGCGTAGGTTGCAGCGCCAGAGGAAATGCCCACAAGTAAACCCTCTTTTCTCGCAAGTAACCGTGCCGTTTTAATAGCATCTTCATCTTTCACTTGGACTATTTCGTCAATTAAGTCAAGCCTCAACACTTCTGGAATAAAACCTGCGCCTATTCCCTGAATTTTGTGAGCACCTGGTTTGCCACCGCTTAAAACTGGAGAATTTGCAGGTTCCACAGCTATTGCCTTAAAATTAGGTTTAAGCGGTTTAATGTACTGGGCAACGCCTGTGATGGTGCCGCCTGTTCCTACGCCTGCAACTAATATGTCAACTTTGCCGTTTGTGGCTTTCCATATTTCTGGGCCTGTAGTTTCCATGTGAATTTTAGGGTTAGCCGCATTTTTAAACTGGTTTGGAACGAACGAGTTCGGCGTTTTAGCAGCTAACTCTTCAGCTTTTTTCACTGCACCTTTCATGCCTTCAGCTGCCGGTGTCAAAACCAGCTCGGCGCCATACGCTTGAAGTAGTTTTCTACGTTCAATGCTCATTGTTTCAGGCATCGTTAGAATGAGGCGGTAGCCTTTAACCGCTGCGACCATGGCTAGGCCTATGCCCGTGTTGCCGCTAGTAGGTTCAATAATAACCGTGCCAGCTTTTATTAAACCTTGTCTTTCAGCTTCATTTATCATATTAAGACAGATGCGGTCTTTGATGCTTCCACCTGGGTTTCTAGACTCCAATTTCACTGCTACTGAGCACTTTAAGCCCGCTGTCAGCTTGTTTAAGCGTATTAGAGGTGTTTCTCCAATTGCTTCCAGAACGTTATTATAAATTCTATTCATGATTTTCATCAACCGTTTATAACGAAGTTTATTTTAATAAATAAACAACGTGCCTCCCCATATGATTCTGTGAGTTTGTGATTAAACCAACGCAAAGCGGCGAAAAATAAGGCTAAGAGTAAAACTGAAGGCTTTGGTTAGCGGAAAATAACTCTTTATCAGTAGTACATTCCCTTACAGACCCGACGTTTATCCGATAGAAAAGCTCTTAAATGAAGTTAGCCATTAATAACTTGCCCAAACAAAAGGAGAGGCAAGTGGAATTGAGGAGAGTATATTCTAAATTATTCTGTGCTATCGTAGCTTTAAGCATCTTAGCTGTAAACGTTTGCGTCGTGATGGCGGGCAATACAGCCTACAGCATCACAGAATACTGGGGGCAACAAACAGTCACAGTTGATGGTAGATGGACAACTGCCGATGAGTGGCATGACACATCAGTCCAGTATTTTGGCACGCCGCAAAAAGGCTTATTTGAATTCAAAATGCAATCCCCTGACTTCGTGGCTTTTAACATGCAGTATTTAGTGGAGTTTGCTGACAACACCAATGATGCGGGAGACCGCTGGCAAATATGCATAGACGGTACAAATAATGGCGGATCAGCACCTGATACAAATGACTATAAATTCGAGATTGAAGGTCACACCACACTTAAAACTTACGTGGGCACAGGCTCCGGCTGGTCTCAAACCACAAACGTCCAAGCAACATGGGCTAACTCGCTGACTACTTCGCCTCATGACTCAGCAACGCACTGGGTACTAGAATTTGTATTCAATAAGGCACAATACGATTGGGGAGCAAACCCGCCGCCACAAGGAATCAGAATAGCGATGTACGATGCCAGTAACCCTGCGCAAGGGTGGGTGGCTTGGCCGCCTGGATCAACAGACACTAACCCGAACAGTTGGGGTGTAATCGCAACTTATTCGATGGACGCTTATCCTGAAGGCTTAACTGTTGGTTTGATGCTGTTCGTATCAGCTGTTGCGGCAGTGGTTGGCATTCGCTACTTCCGTAAGCCACCAAAAATATAAAACTCACAATTCTCCCTATTTTTTTGATACATCTTTTCTTAATCAGCAACGTTGCTAATAATAGTATTTATTATTACAAACTAGGTGATGTTACCGTAAAAACTAACTGCTGCTTAAAGTGGAGTTACAACTTTAGCGAGGTAAAGCCTTTTAATATGTTGCATATTTCTATTATCTTCCGCGTAACGGCAGTAGCTGGGTAGCAACACGCAAAATGCGGGGGTTGCCAAGCCTGGTCAAAGGCGTAGGACTGAGGCTCCTATCCCATAGGGGTTCGTGGGTTCAAATCCCACCTCCCGCACCACAACTGCACCCCTGAACTTTTCAGGCTTGCAGCGTATCAATTTACAGATATAGCTCAACTTGAAGTTTAGTGTACCATTTTAGTAAAAGTGTTGAAACCAGCAACAATTAGATACATTCCAACTTTAGAAGGCAAATAGTGGGACAAGCTGTATATTCCAGTATTTAGCTGGCGTTTTCTATTTGCTGGCTATCGTCCCAAGTTTCGAGACAATTAAAATGCAAGTTGATAATATCGTAACTAAATTATATACCGCCGGTAGTAGATCAAAAACTAGTAGATATACCTTAAACTGATTCACAACAATTTAAAAATTAGTCTGAAAGTGCCTCAACGCTTTTTTGTGCTTTTCTGTCTCATTTGAATAAAGCTTCGTCCTGTACGTAATCTTTGCCTGTTTTCAAGGCAATTTCAGCTTTCATCAATTCGCTACCCAAATAGGCTGCGTGGTCCAGTCTTGTCACCAACTCCATTTCCGCGAGTTTAGCAATCAAAGCTTCAGCTTTATTACCCTTAATTATAATGGCGGGCTTTTCCGTTTCAAATGAAGAGAAATGCATCACAACAATATTTTGATCCACATGGTCAACTGTTATTTTGAAGTTTCCTTTCGGGTCAAGCGTTGTAGGTTCCTGTTTTTCAGCTGCTATTATCACTTTTGTTTCTTTTTCTATGCTTCTGTTGTATGTCTCGCTGCGTAAACTCTTATTTTTCAACACAAGCAAATCCAAATGCAAATCCTGCGGTACTGTTCCTCTCTTCTTTGCAAGATGCATCATCTTAGCTGCAACGGCTAATTCTTTGATGCTTCCCTGTGTTTTGCTACTTTTTTCTGTTGTCAACAATATGCTTACACCGACTTCTGCTGCCAACCGCGCAAGCAATGCATTAACACCAACCGAATCAGCATCCATTAACTCTGTCACGTTGCCCACGCCAATAAGAAGCGGAATATCCGGGTTTCTACCTGCAAACTCGCGAAAAGACACAATAGAACCCGAGATATCCATGGGTTCCAAAACCAAATCACCTATCAACTTAGCTATTCCCAACTCCCTGGCTCTTTTAATGTTCTCCTCAAGAAAACTCACGCGCTCTTCAATTATGGTTGGAAAGTAGCCGCGACGCTGGTTCGTCGGAACAACCACAACTGGAACATCAAAAACAAAAGGCGCTACATCCTCCATGTTTCCCGCATCAACACTTAATACCAAATCCGCACCAGCCGCAACTGCTTCCCTAATTTCCTCATGATTAAACGTATCGATGCTTACCGGCGTGTTTACAACGCTTTTTACTGCGTTAATAGCACGCCTTGCATCCATAGGTCTAGACTCACCCGCGATCATGCCTACGTCGATCATGTCTGCTCCTGCTTGAACATACCGTTTGGCTAACCGCTGAATCTCATCTGTAGACAGCAGTGGTGCATCAACAATTTCCGCTAACACTCTCATGGGAAAATCTCTCCCAATGGGCAAATTGCCAATTAGAATATTCCAACGCTTTCGCAGCAAAGCATCACTGTTTTTCTCATCCTCAGCTAACTCTTGTAACGCTTTCTGCTGCAACTTTTCACAAAGAATATCGCAAGCAGGTACAACAGTTGACAATTGAGTCTGCTCAATCATGTCTAATACTGTGGGTAAATCTGCAGCATACTTAGGACCCTTAAAAGTTGGTATACCAGTTGCGTCAGCAATAATCGCTGCATCTCCTCGAATCAGGCCAGGCACCAAAATTAAGTCAAAATCAAGTTTACCCTTCTCTTTAAGAGAATCAGCAATATACGCGGGTGTCAGCAACGCGGCGACTGGAACCTTTAAAACTAAAACTTCAGTTTCGACATTACTGTTTTTCGCAAAAAATTTTACACTTTCTTCTGCAAGTAACCCCGTAACTAGCAGTACCTTCAACCTAATTCCCCTTTTACGCGCTTTATTTCATAACTTATAGTGCACTTCTGTTAATCCGCATAAGTAAACTTTTTGAAGCAGAGCGCGTAATGCTATAACAGGGTATATTTTTAAGGATCCTAAGAAAGCAGTCTTAAAGGAGAACAATTTCGGATGCTCTTCAAACAGATTCAGCAACATGGCGACAACTTCTCCTACATAATAGCAGACGAAATTACGCGCGAAGCGGTAGTAGTAGATCCAAGTTACAACACAAGCGAGATAATTCACGTACTAAAAACTGAACATTTAACCTTAAAATACATAATCAATACACATGGACACTCTGACCATACGGCTGGCAATAACGAATTAATTGCCTTGTTCAATGCAAAAATCGTTGCGCACAAGCTTTCAAGAATCTCTGCTCAAATGCAAGTAGATGACGGTGATATAATATATGTGG